>JAPSLD010000053.1 GCA_031181105.1 Isoptericola sp.
CGGCGCCACAGCTCCTCGAACTGGCGCTCGTCGTCGGCCGTGAGCCGCTCGCACAGCTCGATGAAGTTGCGGCGGCTGATCGGCACCTGGTCGCCGGGCTTGACGGCCTTGCCCTCGGTGCCGGTGTACGGGGGCGTGAAGTCCGGGTCGTACGGCAGCGACGGGTCGCAGCGCACGCCGAAGTAGTTCTGCACCCGGCGCTCCGTCGGCAGGCCGTTGTCGTCCCAGCCCATCGGGTAGAAGACTTCCTTGCCGCGCATGCGCCAGAAGCGCGCGACGACGTCGGTGTGCGTGTAGCTGAACACGTGGCCGACGTGCAGCGAGCCCGAGACGGTGGGCGGCGGCGTGTCGATCGAGTAGACCTCGTCACGGCTGCGGGTCCGGTCGAACGCGTACGTGCCCTCGGCGCTCCAGCGCTCGTCGAAGCGCTGCTCGAGCCCGTCGAGGCTGACCTTGTCCGGTACCTCCCGAACCACCGCGCGCACGACGTCGCCGGCTACCTGGGCGCCGGTCGACGGGGTCGCTGCGGAGGTCTGCTCGGGCGCGGTCGGCGCCTGGGGGGTCGGGAAGTCGCTCATGGTCGCCTATTGTCCCAGAAGCGCGGGCAGCGCCCGCACGCCCTTCCACCCTCCGGGCGGGTGCCCGACGGCGCGGCGCCCGACGCGCTCACCTGTCCCGGTAGCGCTTCGCTGCCGCGAGCAGCTCGGCGAGCTCGGCCGCCGTCACCTGGCGCGCGCGCTCGGGCGGCCAGGGGTCCAGGCCGTCGGGCGAGTACGGCGCCGCGTAGGGCGGCGTGTCCCGCTGGAACCGCCAGCCCTCGGCGAGCGGTCCGGCGTCGACCGCGTGGAAGCCGAGCCGCTCGACCATCTCGATCACCGTCCGCTTCGCCGCCTTGGCCTCGGGCGGGTCCTCGTCGCCGGCCACGGGCAGCGCCGTGCGCTCGGGGTCGCCCGGGGCGCGGGCCAGCATCGGCAGGCTCGTGTAGGCGATGTTGTTGAACGCCTTGACCACGTACGCGCCCGGCAGGAGCGCCTGCAGCAGCTCCGACGACGTGGTGGTCTCCTCGTCGAGCACGGGGATGTTGCCGTCGCGCTGCGGGTAGTAGTTGCACGTGTCGACCACCGTCGTGCCCGCCAGGTCGGCCACCGGCAGGTCGCCGAACGCCGTGAGCGGCACCGCGACGACGACGATGTCACCGGCCCGCGCCGCCTCGCCCGGCGTCGCCGTGCGCGCACGGGGGCCGATCTCCTCCGCGAGCGTCGCGAGCGTCTCCGGGTCGCGGCTGTTGCTCAGCACGACGTCGTAGCCGGCGTGCGCGGCGAGGCGGGCCAGCGCGCTGCCGGCGTGACCGCTCCCGATGAATCCGATGGTCGTCATGACCAACCCTCGTCATGAGCCGCTCTTCCTCGCTCGCCGGTTCACGCAGGGCGGACAGCGCCCGCCCGCCCGCGGCGGGCGTAAGGTCGGCACCATGGCTGCTTCACCCGACCTGACCATCGGCTATGCCGCGATGCTCGAGCAGTTCCACCCCACCGACGTCGTCGAGTACTCCGCCTACGCCGAGGAGCACGGCTTCTCGGGCGTCATGGCGGCCGACCACTTCCAGCCGTGGGTGCCGCAGCAGGGCGAGGCCGCGTTCGTGTGGAACGTGCTGACCGCGCTGGGCGAGCGGACGCGGGGCGACATCGGCCCCGGCGTCACCGCGCCCACGTTCCGCTGGCACCCCGCGATGGTCGCGCAGGCGTCGGCCACGCTCGCCGCCATGTACCCGGGGCGCCACTGGCTGGGGCTGGGCTCGGGCGAGGCGCTCAACGAGCACGTCGTGGCCGGCTACTGGCCCGAGGCCCCGGAGCGGATCAACCGCATGTTCGAGGCCATCGACATCATCAAGAAGCTGTTCCAGTCCGGCATCGACGGCAAGGACGTCAAGCACTCCGGGCAGTTCTACAAGATGGAGTCCACGCGCCTGTGGACCATGCCGGAGCAGGCGCCCGAGATTCTCGTCGCCACCGCCGGCCCGGTCACCGCCAAGCGCGCGGGCAAGCACGCCGACGGGCTCATCACCGTGGGCGCCCCGCTCGAGAAGATCTCGATGCTGTTCGACCGGTTCGACGCCGGTGCCCGCGAGTCCGGGCGCGACCCGGGGACGATGCCCAAGGTGCTGCAGGTGCACATGTCGTGGGCGGAGACCGACGAGCAGGCGCTCGAGAACGCGATGACGGAGTGGCCCAACGGGGGCATGAAGTTCCCCAAGGCGGACATCCGCTCGCCGCACGACTTCGCGCAGATGGCCAAGCTCGTGCGCCCCGAGGACTTCGAGGGCCGCATGGTGATCTCCGCGGACCCCGACGAGCACCGCGAGGCCATCCAGCGGTACGTCGACCTCGGGTTCGACCGCATCTACCTGCACAACGTCGGCCGCAACCAGCGCGAGTGGATCGAGGTCTTCGGCCGCGAGGTGCTGCCGAAGCTCGTGCGGTGAACGCGCACGACGGCGGCACGCCGGGTCGGCAGGACGCGCGCCTCGAGGTGTGGGCGCCCGCGGGGCTCGGTGAGGTGCGTCCCGGCGACGACCTCGCGACCCTCGTCGGTGACCTGCTCGCGGGCGAGGCGCTCGCGGAGGGTGACGTCGTCGTCGTGACGTCCAAGGTCGTGTCCAAGGCCGAGGGCCGGGTGGTGCAGGCCGCGGACCGCGAGCAGGCGATCACCGACGAGACCGTGCGCGTGGTGGCGACGCGCCCCCGGCCGGGCGGGCTGCCGCCGCTGCGGATCGTGGAGAACAGACTCGGGCTGGTCATGGCGGCGGCCGGGGTCGACGCGTCGAACACGCCCGAGGGCACGGTGCTGCTGCTCCCGGTCGACCCGGACGCGTCGGCACGGGCGTTGCGGACGGCGTGGCGCTCGCGGTTCGGGCTCGACCGGCTCGGCGTCGTCGTCACGGACACCGCCGGGAGACCGTGGCGCGACGGGCTCACGGACATCGCGATCGGAGCGGCGGGGGTCGCCGTGGTGGACGACCTGCGCGGGGGAGTCGACGCCCACGGCCGCCCGCTCAGCGTGACGGTGACGTCCGTCGCCGACGAGATCGCCGCTGCGTCCGAGCTCGTGCGCGGCAAGGCGACCGGGCGGGCGATCGCCGTCGTGCGCGGCGTCGGGCGCTTCGTGCTGGCCGGGGACGGGCCGTCCGGCGACGGGCCCGGCGCGCGGACGCTCGTGCGCCCGAGCGCCGACGACCTGTTCCGCGAGGGGTCCGCCGAGGCCTACGCCCGCGGCTACGCCGCCGCCCGTGCCGAGCTCTCCGGCGAGGCAGCGCCCGGCTCGCCGAGGTAGCGCGTCTTTCGCCGAGGTAGCGCGTCTTTTCGCCGAGGTAGCGCGTCTTTCGCCGAGGTAGCGCGTCTTTCGCCGAGGTAGCGCGTCCTTCGCCGAGGTAGCGCGGATTTCTCTCGCCCGACGCCGGTGGGCCGGGCTAGCGTCGCGACCATGCTTCCCGAGGACTGGATCGAGCACCGCCGCACCGGCGACCGGCACCACGTCGGCTGGATCCGGCCCGACGGCGACGCATGGGTCGCGGTGTCGTTGCTCGGTCGCGAGCTCACCGGGCCGGTGGACTGGCTCGACGCCGAGGCGGCCCTCGACGCGACGGGCCTGGCGTGGCTCGCCGACGTGTGGATGCTCGAGCGCCCCGGCGACGAGCCCCTGCGGGTGCGGCTCGTCGAGGTGACGCCCGACCGCGTCGTCGTCCAGACCGACGACTTCGGCGCCGTCGACGCCCCGGTCGAGCGCGTGGAGCTGCCGTGGCCCGCGCCGGCGCGGCTGCGTCCGCGGCGGCCGGGCGACCCGGACGGCCGCGTCCTCTTCGCCGGGTGACGCGGTGGGCTCGCCGCCCGCGCTACCTCCGCGGTTCGCGCGCTACCTCGGCGGTTCGCGCGCTACCTCGGCGGTTCGCGCGCTACCTCGGCGCCGCCCGCGCTACCTCGCGTCGGCGGGCTCCACGGGCGTGGGCTCGCCGCCGGTGATGCGCACCAGCTCGTCGTACGACGTCGGGAACACGGTCCTGGCGTGCCCGGCCGCGGCCCACACGACGTCGTACCGGGCGAGCGCCGTGTCCACGAACGTCCGCACCGGTGCGGGGTGCCCGACGGGCGCGACGCCGCCGATGACCTGGCCGGTCGCCTCGCGCACGACGTCCTTGCTCGCGCGGCCGACCGTGCCGCCGAGCCGGTCGCCGAGGAACGCCGTGTCGACGCGGTGCGCGCCGCTCGTGAGCACGAGGATCGGTGCGCCGTCGAGGGTGAACACGAGCGAGTTCGCGATCGCGCCGACCTCGACGCCGAGCGCCTCGGCGGCGAGCGCGGCCGTGGTGACGGCGTCGTCGAGCCAGCGGACCTGGCCCGTGGCGCCGGCGGCGTCGAGCGCGGCGCGGACCTTGTCGACGGCGGGGTGCGTGGGTGTGGGCGTCGTCGTCATGCCGCGATGCTAGCGAGCGCCCGACGCCGCTCCTTCCGCTTTTCGAGCCACCGCGGAGGCCCACCGCCACGCGAGCACGCCCAGGCCCGCCACCACGACGGCGAAGCCGGCCGTGACCGCCACCACCGCGGCGAGGGTCGGGCCGGAGATCTCCTCGTGCCCGAGGTCCTGGACGCCGATCATCACGCTCTGGAGAGCCACGAGCGCGGTACCGAGCGCGATCAGGACGCCTCCGCTACGGCGGGCGCCCGTCGCGCGCACGACGGCGCCGGGCAGCACCGCGACGCCGAAGAAGACGCAGATCATGACGCTGCCCACCACGGAGAACCCCGTGTCGCCGTCGACCGCCAGGGCGGCGACTCGCATGAGGCCCCGGGCCGCCAGACCCGCCACCAGCCCGGCGAGCAGCGCGGACCCGGCGCCGAGCAGTGCCCGGCGCCCGAGCCTGCGTCGCGGGCGCGGCAGGGCGGTCGAGGAGCCGGCGGGGTGGTCGGCGGGTGCTGTCGTGGGCATGGCGGTCCTCTCCGTCGAGCGGCTGCGGTGCGTCAGGTGGCAGGGACGAGCGGGGCGCCGACGTCGAGCAGTGCTCGCGCGGCGGGGTCGTCGAACGGCACGTCGGTGACGATGCCGGTCACGTGGTCAAGAGGGAGGACCCGGAACGCTGATGCAGCACCGATCTTCTCCGCGCTCGCGAGCACGTACGTGTCGCCCGCGCGGCCCGCGAGGGTGCGCTTCATCGCGGCCTCCTCCGGGTCGCCCGTGGTGAGCCCGGCCTCCGGGTGCACACCCGTCACGCCCAGCAGGAAGACGTCGGCCCAGATCCCGGCGGCGGCCTCCGCGGTGATGGAGCCCGAGGTGACCACCGAGTGCTTGAACAGCCGCCCGCCGAGCACGAGCACCTCGACCGTGGGGTGCTCGGCCAGCGCGGCGGCGACCGTCGGGCTGTGCGTCACGATCGTCGCCCGCAGGTCCGGCGGCAGTGCGCGGGCGACGGCGAGCGCGGTGGTCCCGCCGTCGAGGATCGCGGTGCAGCCCGGGCGGACCAGCCCGACGGCGGTGCGGGCCACGCGGTCCTTGTTCTCGACGGCGACCGTCTGGCGGCCCGCGTAGTCGACGACCGCGGGGGAGACGGGGAGGGCCCCGCCGTAGACGCGCTGGGCGAGGCCCGCGGCGGCGAGCTCGCGCAAGTCACGGCGGACGCTGTCCTCCGAGAGGCCGTGCCGGGCCGCGAAGTCCTTGGCGACCACGCGCCCCTCGGTCTGAAGCTTGCGCAACAGCTCGTCGCGTCGTTGTGCCGGCAGCATCGGGCCTCCATGTTGTTGCCGAGTTCATCCGTACTAATCCCTAGTCTTGCACAATGTTCCGTACTAGGGTGCCGACCATGAAGCCTCAGATGATCCTGATCGCCGGCCCCTACAAGTCCGGCACCGACGGCGACCCCGCGGCCATGGCCGCCAACCTCCGCAGGCTCGAGCAGGCCGCGTGGCCGGTCTTCGAGCGCGGACACGTGCCGATGATCGGCGAGTGGGTCGCGCTGCCCGTCCTCGAGAGCATGGGCGCCGACGGGCCGACCGACCCTCGCGCCGAGGACGTCCTCTACCCGACCGCCGAGAGGCTCCTGCAGCACTGCGACGCCGTACTGCGACTGCCGGGCGAGTCGCGGGGCGCGGACAACGACGTCGCGATCGCGCGCCGCCGTGGCCTGCCGGTGTACACCTCGGTCGACGAGATCCCGTACGCGTCCCGCGCCGGTGCGCCTGCCTGACGCGCCCTGCGGTCGAGCCTCCCGGTTCCCCCCGAGCGCCCGGCGTCGTACCGTCGGATGCGAAGGGGACATCTCGATCGAGGAGGATCGGCATGTCACGCAGCACGCGTTCTCTCGTCCGCCGTGGGGCGCTCGTCGCGGCCCTCGGCCTCGCGGCCGCCGGGGCGGGCCTGCCCGCCGTCGGCGCACCGAACCAGGTCCCGCTCAACGTCGGCCAGGAGACCACCGGGTCGAACACCGGCGCGAGCGGTTTCTTCACCTACACCATCGAGGGCGACACCCTGTGCTACACCCTCGAGGCCCGGCGGCTGTCCGTCCCGGCGGTGGCCGCGCACATCCACGTCGGTGACCGCAAGGAGGCCGGACCGGTCGTGGTGCCGCTGAGCGTGGCCTCGGGCACCTCGTTCACCGTGTCGGACTGCATCACGGACACGTCCGGGGTCCTCGACCAGATCGCCGAGAACCCGCGGGACTACTACGTCAACGTGCACACGCCGACGTTCCCGGGCGGTGAGATCCGGGGCCAGCTCACGCACTGACCGCCATCAAGGACAGCGACGAGCGTGCCGACCTCCACGGACCACCGGTTCGCGGGAGGGTCGGCACGCTCGTCGCTGCGCGCTGACTTGCCCGGGTGAATCATGGTCGGCGCGGGGCAGCGATTTATCTCCGCGACGTGCCGGCGGTCCGGGTAGGCATGAAGACACCACTGAGAAGTTCCATCGTCCCTGTCCCGACGACGCGGCGGTCCACCGGCGTCCTCGCTGCGATCGTCGTGGGTGGCTCGCTCGCCGCGACGGGCGCCGTACCCGCTGTCGGCGCAGAGGGCGACGCGGAGGAGAAGTCGACAGAGCACGCGACCGTCGTCGCCAGCGAGACGACGGTGCAGCGCCACACGTCGCTGTGCGACGTCAGCACCTGCTACCTCGCCTGGTTCGTCGCCGACGGCGACGGCGACGGCGTCGCGGACGCAGACGAGATCGTCGTCGGGACCGACCCGGGCGACCCACGGCGCTTCCCCGTGCTGGAAGAGCTGGTCGAGCGCGTCGCCGCCCGTGACCTCCCGTCCTTCGAGGCGGGGCTCGGCACCGTCGTGGGGCTGCCCGACCACATGGTCGAGGACCGCTCGTCCGGGGAGTTCCCGTGGACGGAGTCCCTCCCGGCGGGCGATCGCGACGGGTTGCTGGACAAGCTCGGGTTCGACGGCGACCACGCGCGCGGCCTGGGCACCGACCCGGCCGGTTTCGCACTCGGACTGGGCACGGCCGGGAGTGATGACGCGATGCCGCCGGTCAACGGCAACCTGCTGGGACACGGCGAGGCGAGCCACGGCTCCGGCGGAGGCGCCACGCTCACGGAGCGCCGTGATCCGACGACGCGTGACGCCGACGGAAACTCGGTCACCGGCACGTGGTACGTCGCCAAGGACGGCGACGGGCGGACGACGTCCGAGACCTACACCGAGACCGTGACGTACCCCGACGGGAGCACCCGGACGGAGACGACCGTCTTCACGCACGGGGAGGACCCGCTGGGGCGGCCTACCGTCGAGGAGTCCGAGCCGGTCGTCACGACGACCGACCCGGCGACCGGCACGACGGGTGGCAGCGCGCCCGCCGACGACGGCACGGAAGGCACGGACGGTACGGACGGGGCCGACGAGGGGACCGACGGAGGGACCGACGAGGGCACGGACGAGAGCACCGACGAGGGCGCCGAGGCCGACGGGGACCTCAACGGCGACGGGGTCGTCGACGAGGAGGACGAGGAGATCTTCGAGTCCCCGGACGGCTACGGCTCCGACGGTGCGGTCATCGTCGGTCCCGCGGAGATCGCGCGGGCACTGGGCAAGCTCGACTGGAACCGGACGCCGTCCGACCCCTGGGACGAGACGACATACACCGGCGGCGGCGACCCGCAGGTGCCCGACGACGGGTCGCTCATCTACCCGCTGCCGGACGGCGCGGCCGACACCGTCCTGGTGCTCTTCGGGGCCGGCTCGGGCGTGACTCCGAACTGGAACGACCCGCAACCGCGGACGGTCGACGGCGGGCTCGACCCCCAGCTGCCGTTCGGCGGCGGTGACGGATCCGGCCCGACCGGAGGCGGCGGCTGCCTCGAGTGCCGCTAGCCGGCACGTCAGCAGCGAGCGCCGCAGGGGTGGCGTGGGGCCCCCCCGGGGGGGGGGCCCCCCCCCGCGCCCCCCCCCGGGGGCCCCACGACCACCATCCCGGCGCGGGGCGCGTCGCGCAGGCGGGGCAGCAGTTCCGCGCCCTCCTCGAGCCCGACGACGCGCTCGACCAGGTCCTGCGGGCGCAACGTCCCGTCGGCGACGAGCGCGAGCATCTCGGGGTAGTCGGCCGCGGCCATGCCGTGGCTGCCGACCACGTCGAGCTCCCAGCCGATGACGCGGCTCATCGGTACGCGCGGGTGCCCGCCGACGGGCGGGAGCAGGCCCACCTGCACGTGCCTGCCCCGGCGTCGCAGGCTCAGGACGCCGTCGGCGCAGGTCTGCTCGCTGCCGACGGCGTCGACGGCGACGTGCGCACCGCCGTCGGTCAGCGCGTGCACCTGCTCGGGCACGTCGGTGCCGACGCCGGCGAGCACCGTGCGCTCCGCGCCCGCCCTGCGGGCGGCGTCGAGCGCGCCGTCGTGCCGGTCGACCGCGACGACGCGCGCGCCGAGCGCCGAGGCGACCATGACGGCGCTGAGCCCGACGCCGCCGGCCCCGATCACGACGACCCACTCGCCGGGCCGCACGCGCGCCCGCCCCGTCACCGCGCGGTAGGCCGTGGCGAAGCGGCAGCCGAGGCTTGCGGCCTCGGCGTCCGTGACGCCGTCGGGCACCGCGACGAGGTTGGTGTCCGCGGCGTGCAGCGCGACGAGCTCGGCGTCGGAGCCGGCGTGCGTGAAGCCCGGCTGGGTCTGGTCCGGGCAGACCTGCGCCTGGCCGGCCGCGCACCACGCGCACGTGCCGCAGCCGCACACGAACGGGACGGTCACGCGGTCGCCGAGGCGCCAGCGCTGCACGCCCGCGCCGACCTGCGCGACGGTGCCGGCGAGCTCGTGGCCGGGCACGTGGGGAAGCTCGGCGATGTCGTCGTCGTGGCCCGCCCAGGCGTGCCAGTCGCTCAGGCACAGCCCGCTGGCGTGCACGCGGACGACGACGCCGCCGTCGGGCGCGACCGGGTCGGGGACGTCGCGCACGGACACCGGACCGCCGAAGGAGTCGAAGACCATGGCTCGCACGGGGCGATCCAACCACGGCTCAGCGGCAGGTCAGATCCACTTCTTGCCGCGGAAGACGGCGAACAGCGCCACGCTCACGGTGAGCATCGCGACGAGCGCGGCGGGGTAGCCCCAGGCCCAGTGCAGCTCGGGCATGTGGTCGAAGTTCATCCCGTACACGGTGCCGACGAGCGTGGGCGCGAACAGGATGGCCGCCCAGCCGGAGATCTTCTTGACCTCCTCACCCTGGCGGAGGCTGACCTCGGTGAGGTGCTTCATCTCCTCGTTCTGCCGCTGCGCGACGAGGGTGGCGTTGACGGTGAGCATGTCGCGCAGCGCGGCGCGGAACGACTCGACGGACTCGCCCACCTCCGTCAGGTGGTCGGCGACGTCGCGCAGGTACGCCTGCAGGTCCTCCTCGACGCCGTACTTCTCGGCGCCCTTGGCCAGCGACTGGCACACCGTCTGCAGGGGCCGCACGGCACGCTGGAAGTCGACGACCTCGCGCGAGAGCTCGTAGATGCGCCGCGACACGGCCGGGTCCCCGCCGAACACCTCGGACTCGATCTGGTCGATGTCGTAGTCGAGTCCGGAGACGACGGGTGCGTAGTCGTCGACGACGCGGTCGAGGATCGCGTACAGCACGGCCTCGGGGCCGCGCGAGAGCATGCCCGCCTCGGACTCGAGCCGGGTGCGCACCGACGACAGGTCGGGGGAGTCGCCGTGGCGCACCGTGACGACGAAGTCGGGGCCGACGAACACGTGCAGCTCGGAGAACTCGACCTCCTCGATCGAGTCCAGGTAGCGCGCGGCGTGCAGGACGACGAACAGCGTGTCGCCGTACCGCTCGATCTTGGGGCGCTGGTGGGCCTGGATGGCGTCCTCGATCGCCAGGGGGTGCAGGTCGAACTCGCGGGCGAGCGTCGCCAGCTCCTCCTCGTCGGGGCGCTCGAGGCCGATCCACGCCATGCCGCCGGGCTGCGACCGCAGGGCGCGGAACGTGTCGGAGAGCCGCGTGAACGAGGCGCGGCGCGTGCCGTCGTCGTCGTACACCGCGGCGGCGACCATCGCGGACCGCCGGGTCGCGGGCACCGAGCGGGTGCCGGCGTCGGGCACGGTGGGGCCGCCGGGCTCGGTGCGGCGCTGGCGCAGCGCGCCGAGGAGCGGACGGGGGCGGACGGGGCGCGACGTGGGGATGGCCATGGGGGACTCCGAGAGCGTGCAGGGGCGGGTGGCTGCGTGCTGGATCCCGCGACTCAGGCGGCTCGGTGCCTCGCGCACGGCGTGGCGTGCCGGCACGGCGCTCGGCGTGCAGGCGTGGCGTGCCCGACGACGGCCGGGCGGGCCGCGAGGAGCCGTCTAGTCGCGGCTCGGACTACTAGGAGGCTCGCTACGGGTCATGTGCGCGCACCTCCTCTGCGTCGTCGCGGCGGTCTCGCCGCGGTTCTTCGGGCCGTCTGCCAGTGTACTCCCGGGCCCGGCGGGGGCGCTCGGGACCGGAGGCGTTGCGTCGGTCACCCGCAGCTGTCGCACACCCCGGTGGCGGGCAACGCCATGAAGCACGTCGGGCAGATGGCGGCCGGCCGCTCGGGCTCCGACGCGCGCCGCGTCGGGGCTGTCCGCGTCGCGGTCCCTGTCGCGGTCCGCGCCGAGGCGCGCGCCGACGTGCGCGCCGGCCGCGGGGCGGGAGCGTCCGCGGTCGCGCCGGTCGCCTCGAACCCGCGCTTGCGCAGGATCGTCGTGACGGCGACCTTGCCGCCGTCGAGCTCGTCGGGCGTGGCGAGCCGGCCCGTCGCGTAGCGGTGGGCGACGCCGAGGATCGCGGTGGCGTCGTACGTCCGGCCCTCGTGGACCAGGGCCCGGGCGGGCGACGGCGTGAACCCGTAGACCCCGAGGAACGCGTCGCGGCCGCGGTCGTCGTACTCGGCGATGGCCTGGAGGATGTGCTGACGGGTCACTGCGGAGAAGGTAGCCACGGCACGAGGGTAGTTGCCGCACCTGGACGCCCGACCGACACCGTGGCGCACGCCACGGGCCGCCTGCGGAAGCCCCGGCCCGCGTCCGCGGTTGCCGTGGACGTGACCTCGACCGATGCGCCGGACACGCTCGACGCCATGCCCGCCGCGGCCGACGTCGTCGTGGTCGGCGCCGGTCAGGCGGGGCTGTCCGCCGGCTACCACCTGCGTCGCCGCGGGTTCGTGCCCGCCGTCGCACCGGCGTCGGGCACCGCGGGCGAGGCGCGGACGTACCTCGTCCTCGACGCCGAGGACGGGCCCGGCGGCGCGTGGCGTCACCGCTGGCGCTCGCTGCGCATGAGCACGGTCAACAACATCTACGACCTGCCCGGCATGGAGCAGCCCGACGTCGACCCGGAGGCGGCGAGCGTCGACGTCCTGCCCGCGTACTTCGCGGACTACGAGGCCGAGCTCCGCCTCGCCGTCGTGCGCCCGGTGCGGGTCCGCCGCGTCGAGCGGGCCGACGACGACCCCGCGGGCCGCCTGCTCGTGCGGTGGGAGGGCGGCGGAAGTACCGGCACCGTTTCCGCGCGCGCGATCGTCAACGCCACGGGCACCTGGACCAAGCCGTTCTGGCCGCGCTACCCGGGCCAGGAGACGTTCCGCGGCCGCCAGCTCCACACCGCGGGCTACGTGCGCGCCGAGGACTTCGCGGGGGAGCGCGTCGCCGTGGTCGGCGGCGGGATCTCGGCGGTGCAGCTGCTCGAGGAGGTCTCGCACGTGGCGCAGACCTTCTGGTTCACGCGCCGCGAGCCGGCCTGGCGCGACGGCGACTTCGGCCCCGAGGACGGCGCGCGCGCCGTCGCGATGGTCGAGGAGCGGGTGCGCGCGGGCCTGCCGCCGCGGAGCGTGGTGTCGGTGACGGGGCTGGTCCGGACCCCCGTGCTGCGCGCCGCCGCGGCCCGCGGCGTGCTCGAGCGCCGGCCGATGTTCACGCGCATCGTGCCGGAGGGCGTGGTCACCCCCGACGGCGAGGTGCTCCCCGTGGACGTCATCTTCTGGAACACCGGCTTTCGCGCGGCGCTGGACCACCTGCGCCCGCTCGGCCTGCGCGCGCCGGGCGGGGGCATCCGCATGGACGCCACCCAGGTGACCGGCGAGCCGCGGGTCCACCTGATCGGCTACGGGCCGTCGGCCTCGACCGTCGGGGCCAACCGCGCCGGGCGCGACGCCGTGACCCGCATCGTGCGCTACCTCGGGCTCAGCGCACCCGCACCGACAGGCAGGTGACGCAGCCCTCGAGCTTCTCGAACTCGGTCACCGGCGTCGCGACCACCTCGAGCCCGCGCTCGCGCAGCAGCGCGGCGGTGCGCGGGGCGCTCGCGGACATGAGCACCGTCGCGTCGTCGAGCACGACGACGGCCGTCCCCTCGGGCTCGGGCACCGGCAGGAAGGCCTCGAACAGCCCGGGGGAGTCCACCAGCGGCTCGTGGCCGACGACGGTGCCGTCCGGCAGCGCCGTGACCCCGCTCTTGAGGTGCAGCACCTTCGTGACGGGCACCTCGACCACCCGCCAGCCGCGCGGCTCGATCAGTGCGCGGAGCTGCGCGACGCCGTCGGCCGAGGTCCGCGAGCTGCGCCCGACGTAGGCGGTGCGGCCGATCTTGAGGACGTCGCCGCCCTCGAGCGTCGCCGGCGCCTCGATCGCGGCGACCTCGAGCCCGGCCGCCTCGACGGCCGGGCGCATGCTCTCCACCTCGCCGCGCCGCGACCCGGCGCCCGGGCGGGTGAGCACGGCGAGGTCGCCGAACACCACCACGGTGTCCTCGACGAAGACGCCGTCCGGGTGCTCGTCCGCGGCCGGCAGCTCGCGCACGTCCCAGCCGCGCGAGCGGTAGACGTCGACGTACCGGGCCCACTGCTCGCGGGCGAGAGCCGGGTCGACGGGCACGCGCTCGAGGTGGGTGAGCTCGCCGTCGGCGAGGCGCGGGGACGGCGGGCGGACGAGCAGGGTCGCGGAGGTCACGACCGGACTCTATCCAGCGGCACCCGAGGGCGTCCCCGACGTACAGGTCGGCGTCGCCCGTCGTTCACCGCGCGTGCCGCCGCCGTTCACGCGGGGAGGGCAACCTGCGACTGGCCGTCCCCGACCGAAGGTGTCCCACGCATGCCCGCGTCCAGCAGAACCCCGCTCGCCCGCGCGCTCGGCCGCGCCGTGTCCGCGCTGACGGCATCGAGCGTCGCCGTCGGCGCGTTCGCCGCCGGTGCCGTCCCCGCCGCGGCCGCGCCCGCCGCCGTGCCTCCGCTGGTGGTCACGGAGCTCGCCCCCGACAACACCGGGTACGACCACTTCGAGTTCGTCGAGGTGGCGAACACGACCGACGAGCCGATCGACCTCGTGGCCGCCGGCTACTCGTTCACGTACGTCTACACGAACGAGGGGTCGTCCGGGAGCGACAAGCCGCTGACGATCTCCGAGCCCTCCGCGACCGTGCCGGCGCACGGCAGCGCGGTGCTCTGGCTGCAGTACACCTCGTCCACGGTCGACAGCTTCGCGCACTCCGACGACGACTTCCGCGCCGCCGTCGGCGCCGCCGCCGACGTGCCGCTGTTCCACCTGACCGGGCAGCCGGGCATGGCCAACACCGGCACCCGTGGCATCCGCGTCGACGACGCCGGCGGCGACGCCGTGAGCTGGTCGGTGTACGACCGGCCGTCGACCGCGCCGGACGCCTCGACGCACTTCGCCCTCCCGGCCGACCCGGCCGCCACCGCGATGCGGGTCCTGTCGACCGGCGCCTACACGCCCGGTGTCGTCGACCCCGCGCAGCTCGCGCGGCCCGAGCCGGAGCCCGAGCCCGAGCCGACGGACCCGGACCCGACGCCGAGCGAGCCGACGCCCGAGCCGACCGAGCCGTCCCCGGAGCCGAGCGACCTCCCGCCGTCGGACCCCGACCTGGACGCCCCGATCCTCCAGGTGACCGAGGTCGCGCCGGACACGGCGAACGTCGGCGGCGCGGATGCGTACGAGTTCATCGAGGTCTACAACGGCTCGGACGCCCCGGTGTCGTTCGCGGACTTCACGATCAACTACCTCTACATCGACGCCAGCCACGTCGTCACGAACAGCGCGCTGTGGCCGGCCACGCCGGCCGACCCGGTCATCGAGCCCGGCCGCACGCTCGTGCTGTGGATCAAGAACGGCGCGAACCAGCACCTGACGGCGGACGACTTCAACGCCCACTTCGGCAGCCGCCTCACCGCCGGCGTCGACCTCGTCGAGATCCACACGGGCGGCATGGCCAACGGCGGGCTGCGCGGCATCCAGGTCGAGACCAACACCGGCCACGTCGTCTCGCGCGCCGACTACATGAACAACGACCAGACGGTCGCCGACCGGCCGATCCAGTACCGCTGGGAGTCCGGCACGGACCAGACGCTCGTCGGCGTCGACGTCGCCACGCCCGGCTCCGTGTCGCCCGACCAGGTGCCGGCCGGCCTCGTCGTCGTGCCCGACGACGCGAGCGCACCCGTCATCACCGACCTGACCGGTGACGCCGGTGCGCCCGGGACGGACGACCTGGCCCTGCGGTTCGACGTCGTCGACGACCGTCAGGTGCGCACGGTGACGCTGACGCTCGCCGACGACGTCGGCGAGCCGACGACGCGCCTGCTGCGCTTCGGCGACCCGGACCGGTACGAGCTGACGGTCCCGGCCGTGGACCTGTACGGCAAGACGTGGGTCGAGTACACCCTGACCGCGTCCGACGGCACCAGCACCAGCACGCTCGGCCCGGTCCGGGTCACGCTGGAGGACGGCGAGCCCGCCCCGGTGCGGCTCGACGTGACCGACGGCCAGCACGT
>JAPSLD010000258.1 GCA_031181105.1 Isoptericola sp.
CGGCCTTCGGGGTGAGCGCGAGGCCGAGGGCGCGGCTCAGGCGGACCTGGCGGCGCGAACGGGTCACAGAGGTCACTGTGCTTCCTGTCCTGTCGTGATGGATGAGGTCACACCCGGGGCACGGCCGCCCGCCCGGACCGGGCCGGGCGGTGGTACGTGCCGGGTGCGGGACCAGCCGAAGGAGCGCCGTACGGTGCTCGCGGGGCCGAGGTCCCAGGCGGTCGCCGGAAAGGCAACCTCGTCATCCTAGCGCATCGCCGCGGCGTGCCGGGCGGTCAGGAGTCGAGGATCTCCCGGATGCGCTCGAGCCGTTCGGCCACCTGCCGCTCGTACCCGCGGTCGCTGGGCGTGTAGTACCGGCGGCCCACGAGCTCGTCCGGCAGGTACTGCTGCGCCACCACCGCGTGCGGGGCGTCGTGCGCGTACCGGTACCCCTTGCCGTGGCCGATCTTCTCCGCGCCCGCGTAGTGGGCGTCGCGCAGGTGCGCCGGCACGACGCCGACGCGCCCCGCGCGCACGTCCTCCGTCGCCGCGTTGATGCCCGCGTACGCGCGGTTCGACTTGGGTGCGGTCGCGAGGTGGACGACGGCCTCCGCGAGCACGATCCGGCCCTCGGGCATGCCGATGAGCTGGACCGCCTGGGCCGCCGCGACCGCGGTCTGCAGCGCCGACGGGTCCGCCATCCCGACGTCCTCCGCCGCCGAGATGACCAGGCGGCGCGCGATGAAGCGTGGGTCCTCCCCGGCGGCCACCATCCGCGCCAGGTAGTGCAGCGCCGCGTCGACGTCGGAGCCGCGGATCGACTTGATGAACGCGGAGACGACGTCGTAGTGCTGGTCGCCGTCGCGGTCGTAGCGCACAGCGGCGACGTCGACCGCCCGCTCGACGGTCGCCAGGTCGACCGCGACCGGCGCGTCGGCGCCGGAGGCGTCCGCGAGCGCCGCTCCGGCGGCTGCCTCGAGGATCGTCAGCGCCTTGCGCGCGTCGCCGCCCGCCATGCGCACCAGCTGGTCCTCGGCGTCCGCGGCGAGCACGACGGCGTCGCCGAGCCCGCGCTCGTCGGTCACCGCGCGCCGCACGAGCGCGCGGACGTCGTCGGCCGTGAGCGGCTTGAGCGTGAGCAGCAGCGAGCGGCTGAGCAGCGGGGAGTTGACGGAGAAGGACGGGTTCTCGGTCGTCGCGGCGACGAGGGTGACCCACCGGTTCTCCACGCTCGGCAGGAGGGCGTCCTGCTGGGTCTTCGAGAAGCGGTGCACCTCGTCGATGAACAGCACCGTCTCCTCGCCCCCCGTGGCGAGCCGGCGCCGCGCGTCCTCGACGACCTGCCGGACCTCCTTGACCCCCGCGGTGACGGCGGACAGCTCCACGAAGCGGCGCCCGGACACGGTGGCCACGAGGTAGGCGAGCGTCGTCTTGCCGACCCCGGGCGGGCCCCAGAGGATCACGGACCCGGGGGCGGCCCGGCGCGCGGACTCGTCGGCCGGCTCGACGAGCCGGCGCAGCGGCGAGCCGGGCACCAGGAGGTGCGACTGCCCAGCGACCTCGTCGAGGGACGCCGGGCGCATGCGGACCGCCAGGGGCGCGCCGGCGCCCGCGCGCGTGGTCACCGGCGTCCCGTGCTCACCGGTGGTCACGGCGTCGAACAGGTCCATGGGCCCAGACTACGGAGCGTCGCCGACACCCCGGGGATCCGGCGCGGTGATGTAGCGCTCGACGGTGGGCGCCAGCCAGGCGACGACGTCCTCGCGCGCCATCTCGGCCGCGGGCCCGAAGCGCAGCACGTAGCGCAGCAGGGCCATGCCGAGCACCTGCGAGGCGACGAGCATCGCCCGGCGGGGGGCGTCGGCCGGGTCGTGGCCGAACCGTTCGGCCGCGGGGACGAGCTGTCGGCGGAACACCTCGCGCATGCGCTGGGCCCCGGCCGGGTGCGTCACGCCGACCCGCAGGAGCGTCACGAGCACCGTGTCGCGCTCCCACAGGTCCAGGAAGTGCCGCACGAGCACCTCCCC
>JAPSLD010000054.1 GCA_031181105.1 Isoptericola sp.
GAGGAGGTTCCATGTCCGGAGCGCAGCGCCGCGTCCTGGTGGTGCAAGGAGGCTGGGCGGGGCACGCTCCCCTCGAGGCCACCGAGCTGTTCCTCCCGTTCCTCAAGGAGTCGGGGTTCGACGTCACCGTCACCGACAGCCTCGAGGTGTACGCCGACCGGGACTTCATGTCGGATCTGGACCTGGTGGTCCAGTGCTGGACGATGGGCGACATCCTCCCCGACGAGATGCGGGGCCTGCGCGCCGCCGTCGCGAGCGGCACCGGCCTCGCCGGATGGCACGGCGGGATCGTCGACGCGTTCCGCACGACGACCGAGTACCTGCAGATGACGGGCGGCCAGTTCGCCGCGCACGCCCACGACCTCGTCGACCACACCGTCGAGATCGTCCCCGAGCGGTCCGACCACCCGATCGTCGCGGGCCTCGGCGACTTCACGATCCACTCGGAGCAGTACTGGGTGCTCACGGACCCGTACAACGACGTCCTCGCGACGACGACGATCCAGCCGCGCGAGGGAGACCCGTGGCACGAGCCGGTGACCGTCCCGGCCGTGTGGACCCGGCGGTGGGGCGCGGGCAAGGTGTTCGTGTGCACCCCCGGGCACCAGCTCGCCGACCTCGAGGTGCCCCAGGTCCGCACGATCGTGGAGCGCGGCATGCTCTGGGCGAGCCGCTGACGCCCACGGTGCAGCGGGTGCCGAGCACGCGCCGCGCGACGGGCGCGGGCCGGCCCCGAAGGCGTCCGCGCCGAGCTGGGCGAAGTGCCGCAGGCCGGGCAGGTCGAGCGTCCAGCCGACCCCGCGCTCGGCCACCTCGACCTGGGACTCACGCCTCGAGCGCTGCGGGCCCGCCCTCGAGCAGCCGCACGAAGCCGGCCTCGTCGAGGATCGGCAGCCCCAGGTCGCGCGCCTTGGCCTCCTTGGACCCGGCACCCTCCCCCACGACGACGTAGTCGGTCTTCCTCGAGACCGACCCGGACGCCTTGCCGCCCGCCGCCACGATCGCCTCCGTGGCGCCGTCGCGGCTGAACCCCTCGAGCGAGCCCGTCACGACGACGGTCAGGCCGGCGAGCGGGCCGGTCGGCCCCTCGTCGGCCTTGGCGGCCATCGCCTCGGGGCCGGGGTGGCCCGGCGTGGCGAACCGGACCCCGGCGGCGGCCCACGCCTCCACGATCTCGAGGTGCCAGTCGACGGTGAACCACTCGACGATCTGGTCGGCGATCACCGGCCCGACACCCTCGACCGCGGCGAGCTCGTCGCGGGACGCCCCGCGGATCGCGTCGAGCGAGCCGAACCAGTCGGCGAGCGCCCGGGCGGCCACCGGACCGACGTGCCGGATGTTGAGCGAGACGAGG
Organism: Isoptericola sp.; assembly: GCA_031181105.1. GTDB lineage: Bacteria > Actinomycetota > Actinomycetes > Actinomycetales > Cellulomonadaceae > Isoptericola. The sequence continues at coordinate 1,355 of JAPSLD010000054.1, forward strand.
ATGCGCCACAGGTCCTTCGTCTTCGCGCGCTCGAGCTCCTCGAGAAGCTTGAGCGCCTGGGACGACGGCTCGTGCTCCGGCAGGGCCTCGCCGGCCTCCTCGGCCGCGAGCCGGGCCGCCCTCGTGTGGCTCGCTCTCTTGCGGAACGGTGCCCGCCGGCGGGCCACGCCGTCGTCGTCGACCTTCGGCAGCCCCGTCTCGGCGTCCCGGACGACCACCTCGATCGGCAGGAGCTGCTCGAGGGTGAGCGAGAAGAGACCGGCCTCGGTGCGCAGCGGCGGGGTCTCGGGGACGTCGGGCTGCGTGAGCGCGGCCGCCGTCACCTCGCCGAGCGCCTCGACGTCCAGGCCGCCGCGCGAGCCGATGTGCTCGACGCGACCGCGCACCTGAGCGGGGCACGACTCGGCGTTGGGGCAGCGCAGGTCGACGTCACCCTCCTTCATGGCCCGCAGCGGCGTGCCGCACTCGGGGCACTCCGACGGCATGACGAAGTCCTCGCGCGGGTACCCGTCGTCCGCGAGCGCCGCGACGGGGCCCAGGACCTCGGGGATGACGTCGCCCGCCTTGCGCAGGACGACCATGTCGCCGATGCGCACCCCCTTGGCGCGCACGACGTCCTGGTTGTGCAGCGTCGCCTGCCGCACCGTGGACCCGGCCACCGTGACCGGCTCCATGACCGCGTACGGGGTCGCGCGCCCCGTCCGCCCGACGGCGACCTGGATCGCCAGGAGCCGGGTGTTGACCTCCTCGGGCGGGTACTTGTAGGCGACGGCCCAGCGCGGTGCCCTGCTCGTGGCACCGAGACGGCGCTGGTCGGCCAGCGCGTCGACCTTGACCACGATGCCGTCGAGCTCGTGCTCGATGTCGTGCCGGTGCTCGCGGAAGTGCTCGATCATCTCGAGCACGCCGTCGAGGCCCGCCACGACGCGGTTGTGCGGCGACACCGGGACGCCCCACTGCTCGAACAGCGCGTACGCGTCGGACTGCCGCTCGAGCTCGGCGTGCTTCCCCGCCGTCCACTGCAGCGCGCCGACGCCGTGGGCGTACACGCGCAGGTTGCGGCTCGCCGTGACCTGCGGGTCCTTCTGGCGCAGCGAGCCGGCGGCGGTGTTGCGCGGGTTCGCGTACGGGGCGTGCCCGGCGGCCACGAGCTTCTCGTTGAGCGCGTCGAAGTCGTCGACGCCCATGAACACCTCGCCCCGGATCTCGATCACGTCCGGGTGCGACGCCGGGTCGCCGCCGAGGTGCTGGGGGACGGAGCCGATCGTGCGGACGTTGGCCGTGACGTCCTCGCCCGTGCGGCCGTCGCCGCGGGTCGCGGCACGCACGAGCCGGCCCTTCTCGTAGAGCAGGGCGACCGCCAGGCCGTCGATCTTGACCTCGCACAGGTAGCCGGCCCGGTCGTCCGGACCCAGGCCCAGGTCCCGGTTCACCCGCGCCGCCCAGGCCCGCAGGTCGTCGGTGCTGAAGGCGTTGTCGAGCGACAGCATGCGCTCGAGGTGCTCGACGGTCGCGAAGCCGGCCGCGGCCCGCCCGCCGACGCGCTGCGTCGGCGACTCGGGCGTCACGAGCGCCGGGTGCGCCGCCTCGAGCGCCTCGAGCTCGCGCATGCGCGCGTCGTACTCGGCGTCCGACACCTTCGGCGCGTCGAGCTCGTAGTACGCACGCTGGTCCTCCTCGACGAGCGCCACGAGCTCGGCCCAGCGGCGCTGGGCCGCGGCCTCGTCGAGCGCGGTCGGGTCGGCGGAGGGCTCCCTCGTCTCGGTCACGTGACCATCATGGCGCGTGGGACCGACACGCGCGGGGGTCAGGGACTGCTCTGGGCCCGCGGGCGGTTCACCACCCCTGCCGAGGCGACGGTCGGTCCCGCGCCGAGCGACGCCGCGCGCGGACGAGCGTCTCCCCCGGCAGGGCCGGACGCCGCGCCCGTGCCCCCGGTCGCCGTGCTCGGGGTCGTCGCGCCCGAGGTCGCGCTCGCGCCCGTCCCCGGGCTCGCCGTCGGACCACCCGGGCTCGCCGGTCCGGGCGCCGGTCCGGTCGCCGCGGCCGGGGTCGCCGTAGAGCCCGACGACGACGTCGACGGCGACTGCCGGTCCCACAGCGAGACGCCCTCGAGCCGTATCGACGGCTTGCGCAGCGACCCGGAGGCCTTGAAGCGCAGCAGGGTGAAGAACTTGTCCACCGTGTCGGACGCGTCCTCCCACCGCTGCTGCCGGTCCTGCCCGGCAGCGTCGTGCGTCAGGAGCAGCTGTCCGAACCGTGACGGCGTCGGCCGGTCCTGGCGCGTGGCGTCGCTGACGGTGAACGTCCCCTGCTTGTGCTTCTCGAAGTTCTGCCCGACGTCGAAGGGCGCGCGACCGTCGCGGTCGACGTAGCGCAGCGGGTTCGACGCGGCGTACGTGTACGCGGCGAGCAGCGACGGGTCGCCGACCGTCGCCTCGGGGTCCTCGTCGAGCAGCGGCTCGGTGGTGAGGAACCGCTGCTCGCGCGGGCCGTACCACCGCTCGCCGAAGCTCACGATCCCGTAGGTCAGGTCGGTCCACCCGCCCGCGTACAGGTAGGGCGTGTCCTTCACCCGGCTCTGGCCGGCCACCCAGGTCTGCCCCGACGGGAGGTACTCGAGGTACTGGAAGACCCCGCCCACCTCGTCCGTCGCGACGCGCAGGCTGCCCTGCAGGTCGCTGTGCAGGAAGTGGATCCGCACCTCGGGGGGCGGCGGGCACAACCCTTCGTCGCAGGCGCAGGCCTGCGTGGCCGGGTCGCAGACGCACTCCTCGGTCTCCGGGTCGCAGGGCTCCGGTGGCGGGGGTGCCGGGCTGGTCCGGTGGCTGGCCACCATCATGGTGCCCAGGAACACGTTGGCGTACCGGTGCCCGTCGTTCTCCACGCGCCAGTGCTCGTTGACGAAGAAGTACGTCCCGCCCGGCCCGCGCTCGAGCACCCGCTCCCCGTCGGCGTCATAGCGGTACTGGGTGTCGTTGCTGCCCTGGTCGATGTCGACCAGCCGGTCCTCGGCGTCCCAGGCCATGTTCCGCTCGAGCTCGGACCCCGCCCCGCCGGCGCACGGGTCGACCCACCCGGTCGCGTTCCCGTTGGCGTCGTACGTGTAGGAGCGGGTGCCCGCGACGACGAGGCGGTGCGGGTGCGCGGCGTCGTACTCGGTGCTCGCCAGGACGAACGTCGACTCGGGGTCCTGGTTGTCGGCGCCGCCGCCCGACCCGGTGCTCGGGTCGCACTGCGGCTCGTGCGTCGAGCCCGTGCCCGGGACGGTGCCGTCGCCCTTCTTCGAGTTGCCCTTGCTCGACGGCCTGCCCGGTCCCTTGCCCTTCGCGGTGGTCGACTCCGTCGCCGTCGCCTGCGACATCGAGGCGAGGTTGCCGTTCGCCGCGAAGTCGGCCGCGTAGCGGTAGGTCCTGTCCTCCTGGCGGTCGACGTACCTCGCCTCGGCCCCGATCAGCCGGTAGTGCGGGTCGTAGGTGTAGGCGTGCTGCGCCGGGCCGGGGAGGTTGTTGGCCGGGACCGCACCGAGCTCGTCGAGCGTGCTCGCGCCCCCGTCGTCGTACAGCGTGTTGGCCACGTCTATGACGTTGCCCACCACGTCGTAGGAGTAGCGCAGGCTCTGCAACTCCCGGGCCGTCGAGACCGTGCCGTCCCACTGCTCGGTGGCGTGCGCGTCGGTGTCGATCGCGGTCAGGAACCGGCGGTCGGGGTCGCGGTCGTACGTCGTCACGACGCCGGTCCCGGTGCGCGTCGAGCGCAGCTCGCCGAACTCGTCGTAGCCGACATCCTCGACGTAGGTGATGGCCAGGTCCTCCCGCGGCACGGGCGCCCCGGTGGCGTCGTAGGCGTCGTGCTGCGGAGCGACCGCGCGCAGCGCGCGGACGTTGCCGCCGAGGTCGTACTCGTGCGTCAGGACCTCGCCCCGGCCGCCGCCGTCGCCCGGGTACGTGAGCGTGACGACGCGCTGCAACGAGTCGTACGTCCACCGGGTGGCCCACGTCGGCTGCGGCTCGTCCTGCCCGATCCCGAACGGGTCGACCGCGCGGGTGACCGCCTCGGTCGAGACGTTGCCGTCGACGTCGTACGCGAACTCGCGCGTGACCGCCCCGTTGCGCTCGGCCGCGACGCGCCCGGCGCTGTTGCCCGGCGGGTCCGCGAGCTCGTCGCCGTAGACGTACTCGACGTCGCCGGTGGCGTCGGGGTAGACGACGGTGCGGAGCCGGTCGAAGTCGTAGGCGTAGCGGACCGCTGTCCCCGCGGCGCGCCGGACCTCGTCGACCTTCTCCGCGACCTCGCCCGCCGGCGTCCAGCGCCGCTCGACCAGGCCGGAGTCCGGCGTGCCCGTCGCGGTGCGCAGGTCGAGCATGTCGTAGGCGTGGGTCGTCACGGCGCCGGCGACGTCGGTCACCGACGTCAGCCGGGCCAGCGGGTCGTAGGCGTACGTGGTCACGATCGGCTCGGTCCCCGTCGCCTCCGACGGGGCGACGCGCGCCGTGCCGGGGCCGGCCGCGGGCAGCGCGTCGAGCAGGCCGTCGGTGGCGCCCGCCGTCGGCGCGGGGTGCTCGACGACGGCGTGGACGGCGCCGCGCACGTCGGCGAACCGCTCCACGGCGCGGCCGAGCGGGTCGGTGCGCGTGACGCGGGCGAGCGGGTACGACAGGTGCGGCGGGTCGTCGATGTCGTAGGTGATCGTCTCGACGCTGCCGTCGGGCAGGGTGACCCGCGTCGGGCTGTCGAGGAGCGTGTACGCGCGCACGGTCGGGTCGGTCCGCGGCACGTGCGTGCCGGAGGGGTCGTCCGACGACGTCGCGGTGCTGTACGTCGTCAGGTGCGGGGGCAGCTCCGCGCCGCCGGGGTAGGTCGCCCGTTCCACGACGGGGTACCACTCGCGCGCCTCCCGCCCCAGGGCGTCGAACTCGACCGCGCCCTCGACCACGACCGCGGGGACCTCGCCCAGGGCGAGGACCTGTGCGTCGCGCTTGCGCTGCACCACGCGGCCGACCCCGTCGACGAAGGCCGCGGTGTCGAGGGTGTCCGCCGCGGCCGACCCGTCGGCCCGCAGCGCGTCGTGGTGACGGGCGACGGCCCACGCGTGCCCGTCGGCGGGCAGGCCGTAGTGGTACGTCACCGTCGCGGGCCCGTCGCCGGACCCGTCGCACGCGAACGCGCCCGACTCGCGCGGTGCCGCGATCGCGGACAGCCGCCCCAGGGCGTCGTAGCAGTAGCGCGTGACGTTGCCGTTCGCGTCGGTCGTCGTCGCCGGCCGGCCCACCGTGTGGTCGTACGTGGCGCTCGAGCCGACGCCGTGGCTGTCGGTCACGCCCGCGACGTCGGTGAACCGGTGGGGGTCGTACTCGTAGTCGACGCAGTACCGCTGCTCGTCGGCGGCGCGCTCGGCGGCGGCCACCTCCTCCGGCGACGCGTCCTCGCCCGGGACGCACCCCGAGAACACCGGGGTCTCGGGCAGCGGTGCGGGGGCGGTGTCGTCGCACCCCGCCGGGTCGGTCGCGCCCGTGAGCACGTTCGCCGGGTGGCGGACCGACGCGTAGTTCCCGTAGGGCTCGAACGCCAGCTCCGTGACGGCGAGGACGGGGTCCCCGCAGACGTCCTGCCCCTGCGTCTCGACGATCCGGATCGGCACCGCGTTGTCGCAGAGGTCGAGCGCGCCGTCCCGGTGCTTGAGCACCTCGCCGTCCTCGTCGCCGGCGTAGACCGTGACGGTCGCCGGCACCTGGACCCAGCTGGGCTCCGACCCCGGCTCGTCGCCGTACCGCGGCTCCGTGCATCCCGGGTACGTCGTCACCGTGACCGTGTCGTCGTCGGGCGTGCCGGCGTCGGCGTGGTCGTGGACGCGCACGGCGTTGCCGAGCGCGTCGTAGGCGAGCTCCGTCGTGCGGCTCTGCTCGTCGCCGTCGGCGTCGTAGCGGGTGAACGTCTCGGCCGCGAGCCGGGGCGCGAGCGCGAGGTCGAAGAGCGCGACCCGTGCGGGGTCGCCGACGGCGGGCACCACGGACGTGAAGCGCTCGCCGTCACCGACGTGCGCCAGCTCCCACGAGGTCTCGGTGAGCTCGAGCAGCCGCTCCTCGGCGTCGGCCGTCGCGGGCGCGAGGACCTCGGTCCGCTCGAGCAGGCTGGACTCGAAGGGCGTGCCGTTGCGGTACGTCCAGCGCGTGATCCGCAGCGGCGTGCTGCCGTCCGCGTCGAGCTCGCGCTGCTCGACCGTGCGGAAGCCGAGCAGCGTCCGGTGCAGGGGGTCGTACGCGTTCTGGTCGTAGTCGAACGCCCGGTACCGGACGTCCGGGCCGTCGCCGGGGCGCCCGTCGTCGACCTCGAGCTCGCTCATGACCCACAGGGACGACGGCACCTCGCGCGTGTTGCCCGTGCGCTCGTAGTCGACCCTGATCTCGCCACCGAGGGGGTTGGTGACCGAGGCGAGCAGGTTGGTCCGGCCGGCCTGGTTCAGCCGTACCGACACGTGCGAGCCGGTACGGCTCTCGACGACGTCGAGGTGCCCGTCACCGTTCATGTCGACCATGTCGATGACCGTCCGCGACCGCTCGTACCCGCCGTGCACGCCGGGGTTGATGATCACGTAGCACGCGGCGAGGCACAGCGGGCCCACGGAGATCGTGAAGTCGCCGCCCCCGCTGACCGACGTGCTGCGGGAGAAGTCGGCCCGCTCCTCGACGTCGAGCTCACCGAGGTTGAACTCCGCCGAGGGGTACGCCCCGAGGACCGCTCCGGCCTGGGTGAGGCCGCTCGCGGCTCCGAACGTGGTCCGGGGCGCCTCGCCGTCGCTCGGGTAGACCATGCGGTCGAGCACGCCGTCCCCGTCGACGTCGGTCCAGAACGTCTCCGCGAGCGCCGCACCCTCCGTGCCGCCGACCCCGCCGGCGAACTCGTAGGCGTTGAGCTCGAAGCCCCCCGACAGCGCACCCGACACGCTGTGCGCGGCGTCGAAGACGCCGGCCGACCAGACGACCGGCTCCGCGTAGCCGTACCCGACCCCGAGCCGCACCTCCACGCCGGCGACCGACCACGTGTCGACGATGTCGGGCAGGCCGTCGCCGTTGACGTCGTCGAGCGCGCGCTGCACGAGCGTGCCGCGCGCGTCGTCGCCGCCGCGGTCGGGGATCTTCGCCTCGACGTCGGGGTCGATCGCCGCGCCGAACGGGTTCGTCCACTGACCCTGGAGCGAGAAGCCGAGGCCGATGTTCATGCCCCGGGTCTTCGACTTCGTCGTCCGGTAGGGCCCTACGGGGCCCGAGGCCGTGCCGGTCACCTTGCTCCGCTCGGAGCCCTCGATCGACACCGGGGAACCGCCGAGCCCGCCGCCGGCGGACGCCGCCGTGGAGATCGTGTCGACCAGGTCGTCGCCCTTGGCGACGTCGTCACCGCGCGGACCGGTGTACTCGGCGGACGTGCCCGTGCGGATGTCGGGGAACCCGTCGCCGTTGAGGTCCTGGAAGTCGGTCACGGTGCGCCCGCCGCCCAGCGCTCCGCTCAGGCTGGCCGGCCCGAGCCCGAGCGCCACGTTGAAGTCGCCGTCGACCGACAGCACCCGTGGCGCGGGGCGCACGTCGTCGCTCGTGCCCGGCTCGATGGTGGCGTCCTGGGGGTCCGCGACGGCGATCTCCTCGCCGAGCCGGACCGCGCGCACGCGTGCCGCGGCGGCGTAGAGGTCCTCCTCCTCGGCGGCGCGCCACCGGTCGGCCGGCCCGCCGTCGGGGCCGGACCAGGGGAAGTACGCGAAGGACCGCTCGAACGACTCGGCGACCGCCTCGGCGGTGCTGGGTGCTTCCGCGCCGGCGGTCCCCTCGACGACGCCCCACACGTCACCCGCGACCGAGTCCGCCGACGGGGCGTCCGGGATCTCGGCGTCCTCGCTCATCTCCCCGACCCCGCGGGGCCGCAGCTCGAAGTGGGCCGGCTCGACGACGGCGTCACCCGCCGCGCCGCTCGCGCCGACGTCGGGGTGGTCGGCGTTGTACGCGGCAGCGGCCCACCCGCGGCTGCCCGACGGGAACACGCCCTGGACGTCGGGTGCCACCACGCGCACGGGCACGGACTCGTCGAGCTCCTCGCCGTCGGCGCCGACGACGGTCGCCGTGACCGCCAGGTCCCCGTGCTCCAGGACCTGGCGCGCGACCGCCGGGTCGTGGACCGACACCTCGATCCAGTGGTCGGCGCCGTCGACCGCGTCGAAGCGCACGGAGCCGGACCCCTCGAGACGGTATGTCTCGCCGGCCGAGCCGTGGTTGTGCTCGACCGTGAAAGCCTCGCGCGCGACGACGCCCACCACGCCGTCCTCGTCGGCGCGCTTCACGGTCACGACGGCCGGCGAGACGATCCACTCCGGGTCCCCGGGCTCGACGTCGCCCCGGTCCCACAGCCGGTCGCCGTGGACGGTGAGGTCGAGCGTGACGTCCCGCGCGCCCGCCGGCGCGTACGGACGGTAGGGCGACTCGTCGTCGCTCACGGAGAAGACCCGGACCGACGGCACGACGACGGGCCCCGTCGACGCCGGCACCACGGCGTCGTCGGGCAGCTCGGTCGGGACGGAGCCGTGCGGCCCCTCGGCCGGCTCGCTCGCCGCGACCGTGAGGTCGACGTCGAGCGCGAACGAGCGCGGGTCGACCGGCGAGTCCGAGACGACCTCGAGCTCGAGCCAGTCGGGGTTGGCGCGGACCTGGCACTCGGTGGCGGGGTCGTCGGCGCACCCCTCGGGCTCGAGCACCTCGCCCACCTCGGCCACGTCGAGGGTGTAGGTCAGCTCCACGCGCGACGGCGGGGGGTCGTCGACGGACGCGCCGGGTCCAGGTCCCGCGAGCAGCCTCGCGGCCGCGCCGCCGCCCGGCGCGGGTGCGCGCACCTCGGCGGTGCCCCCGCCCGGCCCGTCGTTGACGCCGTGCCGCACGACGACCGCGACGTCGTCCGTCAGGAGGCCGGTCCGCTCGAGCGTGACCGCCAGCGTCGCCTCGCCCGGGTAGGGCAGCCCGGTCCGGCCACCCTGGCGGCCGAAGGTCGTGAAGTCGTCCGCGACGGCGTAGACGCGCTCGTCGCGCCCCTGGGCGTCCAGGATCGCCTCTGCGCCCTGGTCCGTGTAGGCCACGCGCGGCGCCCAGTCGACGACGTCTCCCGCCCCGTCGTCGACGACGTGCACGCGGAAGTACAGCGCCTGGCCCTTGTCCACCTCGAGCGTGACGTCGTGGTCCGCGCTCGCGGCACCGCCGTCGAGCACCGCGTCGAAGAGGCGGGGGCCGGCGCTCGCGCCCGGCGCCTCGACCATCACGCGGACGCCGTCGCCCGCGTAGTCCTGCGCGTCCACGAGGGTCGCCGTGCCCGTGACCCGGACCGTGCCCCCGAAGGGCGCCACCCACCGGCGCACGGAGTCGAACCGCGGCGCGGACGCCTCGAGCAGCTCCTGCACCTCGCCGACCGCCGCGTTCGCGAGCGTCGAGGAGAAGCTGCCCAGGGGCACCGCCGTCCCGGCCGAGCTCGGGACGAAGTCGATCTTCCCGTCCGAGCGCAGCACGTTGAAGTACACCTGCCAGCCGCCGGAGCCCTGCTTGACCAGGTCGGGACGGCCGTCGGCGTTGACGTCCGAGAAGTACCTGTCGGCCCAGTCGAACCCGAAGGAGCCGCCGATCTGGATCCCGACGACCGGGTAGAGCTCGGCGTGCAGGTCGAAGCCGAGGTCGGTCCCGGCGCCGATGCGGCGCTCGTCGACGATCTTCTTCGCGGTGTCGAACCTGTTCGCGTGCTGGGTCAGGTCCGCGCCGGGAGTGCTCAGGTTCCGGGCGTACCAGACCGCGTCCCCCTCGACGTAGACCCGGTCGGGCAGGCTGTCGCCGTCCATGTCCATGAGCGTCGTGATGTCTTCGGCCTTGCCGCCCGAGATGTTGAACGAGCCGCCGAACGACCCGACCTTGCTCGGTGCGACGGGGTTGAACCCGATGTACGCACCGCCGTCACCTCCGCCACGGCCGGTCGTGGACAGGGCGCTCTCGGCCTCGACGTTCGACCCGGTCTCCACGCCGGAGTCCGTCGTGGAGTCCCACCGCACCGCGTCGCCGAACAAGTCGTAGCCGCCGTCCTCGCCCCGGGGGACGTCGTCGTGCCACCCGATCTCGTGCCACGCCTCGACGACGCCGTCGCCGCCGAACTGCCCGACCCTCCGGAGCAGGGTCTTGTCGAACGGGCCGGTCTCGTGCGCGAGGACGTAGCCGCCCAGCAGCTCACCGGGCGCGTCGGCCTCACCCGGGCCGTGGTAGCGCACCTGGATCTCGCGCAGGAGCTCGGCCGTCACGACCGGGGCGCCCGCGGCGGCGTCGACCAGCACGTCGGGCCGTGGCGCCACCGGGCCGTCGACCGCCACGGTGCCGTCGGTCGCGGCGCCGACGTCGCCGTCGCGCAGGAACAGCACGCGGTAGGGCGGCGCGTCCACGACGCCCTCGGAGTCGGGCTCGACGTCGAACCCGGTGTACGTGATCTCGCGCAGGTAGGACGAGACGCCCGGACCCGCGTCCGACCCCCCGTACCCGGCACCCTGCTCGATGTCGTAGCGGTAGCGCATGACGTTGCCGCTGATGTCCTCGACGTACGTCAGCGGCCAGTGGAACGCGTTCCCGTCGGCCGTCGTGAGCACCTGGCCCTGTCCGTCGGGGCTTCCCCCGTACCACCGGTTGGTGCCGTCCTTGTCGGTGACCTGCCAGTGGTAGTCCGCCGGCGTGCTGCCGTGGCGGACGATGCGCTCGAACTCCGTCTCCACCTGGCGCACGAAGTCGGCGCGGACCGGGCCGACCCGGTCGCCGTAGCTCCCGCCGGCCTTGATCGCGTGCGGGTGCAGGCGTGCGCCGTCGAGCGCGTAGGTCTCCGTCTCGGTGCCGCCGTCGAACCGCGGTGCGCCGAACGTCGTGTCGACGGTGATCGCCCCGGCGTCGAGGTCCCAGCCGAGGCCGAGCCAGCCGTTGCCCGCGGACGAGTCGTACGTGAGCGCGAGGTCGGGCTCGACGCCGGCACGGCCGGGTGGCACCAGGACCGGGATCGACGTCTGCGCCGCGCCGCTGCCGTCCGGTGCGGGCTCCTCGACGAGCGACAGCGCCTCGGTCGGATCTGCGAAGCCGAGGTCTGCCAGGTCCGGGCCGCCCAGGTCGGCCGGGGTCGTGCCGGGGACGTCGTCGAGCGTGCCGGCCGAGGGGTCGCCCCCGGGCACGGCAGCACCCGGCACCGCGGACAGCGTCACGACGAGCGCGGCGGCGGCTGCGGAGGCGACCAGGCTGCGCGATCGGCGCCGGCCGGCGCCTCCGGGCGCGTGCGTGGACGTGCTTCTCGGACGGACGGACGCGCCTTCGGTGGACATGCGAGCCCCCTTCGCAGTCTCGAGGCGCCATTGCCCCGCGGTCGCTCTCGACACTAGGCGCCCGGCCCGGACCCAGGCAATGCCCAGCAACCTGTCGTCGTGCTCCGGAGCGCTTTTCACCCAGTCGCCCTGACCGCGACCCTCCCTCGTGCTCCGTGGCGGGCCCGCGCGCGGGCGCACTAGGGTGCGAGCCATGAGTGCCGAGCCCGTGCCCACGTCCGACGCCGACGACCCCTACGTGTGGCTCGAGGAGGTCGAGGGCGCGGACGCGCTCGGCTGGGTCCGCGAGCGGAACTCCCACGCGCACGCCACCCTCGGCGCGAGCGACGACTTCGCCGCCACCGAGGCGTCGATCCGCGAGGTGCTCGACTCCGACGACCGCATCCCTGAGGTCTCGCAGGTCGGCGACCACCTCTACAACTTCTGGCGCGACGCCGCGCACGAGCGCGGCATCTGGCGCCGTACGACGCTCGGGTCGTACCGCACGGGCTCCCCCGACTGGGAGACCGTCCTGGACCTGGACGCGCTCGCCGCGGCCGAGGGCGAGAGCTGGGTGTGGCACGGCGCGTCGGTGCTGCGGCCCACGCCCGAGCAGCTCGCGGCGGGCGAGCCCTGGCGGCGGGCGCTCGTCGACCTCTCCCCGGGCGGCTCCGACGCCGACGTCACGCGGGAGTTCGACCTGGTCGACAAGCGGTTCGTCCCCGCGGCGGAGGGCGGGTTCGACCGGCCGCTGGCCAAGGGCGGGCTCGCCTGGGCCGACGAGGACACCGTGTACGTGTTCACGGACTTCGGCCCGGGCACCACGACGCCGTCCGGCTACCCGCGGATCGTCCGGCTCTGGCGGCGGGGCACCCCGCTCGCCGACGCGGTCACGGTCTACGAGGGCACCGCGGACGACATGTACATCGCGGGTCGCCGGCTGCGGGCACCCGGCTTCGAGCGTGACGTCGTCACCCGGTCGATCGCGTTCTACCGCTCCGAGACCTACCTCGTCGACGCCGTCGGCACGGCTGGGCAGCAGCTCACGAAGATCGACGTCCCCGACTCGGCCGAGGTCGGCTTCCACCGGGAGTGGCTGCTGGTGGAGCTGCGCGACGACTGGAGCGTCACCACCGGGACGGGCGGCCGCACGTACCGCGCGGGCTCGCTCCTGGCCGCGCCGGCCGACGACTTCCTCGCGGGCTCGCGCGAGCTCACCGTCCTGTTCGAGCCGACGGCCACGACGTCGCTCGTGGGCGCGTCGTGGACCCGCCACCACCTCGTGGTCAACGTGCTCGACGACGTGAAGAACCGCCTGCACGTCCTCACCCCGCCCGACCTCCCGGCCGAGCCCGGCACGCCCTGGTCCCGCTCGGAGCTGCCGGTGGGCGGCGAGCTGCTGACCGTCGGCGTCCGGGCGGTCGACCCGGTCGACAGCGACGACGTCTGGGTCGTCACCACCGGCTTCCTCACCCCGTCGACGTTCTCGCGCGCCACGGTCGCCGGACCCGGTGCCGAGCCCCGCGAGCCGGAGGTGCTCAAGTCCGCGCCCGCGTTCTTCGACGCGTCGGGCATGGTCGTCGAGCAGCACTTCGCGACGTCCGACGACGGCACGCGCGTGCCGTACTTCGTCGTCGGCAGGCAGGAGCTCGTCCGCGGGGGGACGCACGCCGCGCCGACGCTCCTGTGGGGCTACGGCGGGTTCGAGCACCCGATCCTGCCCGGTTACTCCGGGGCCACCGGCCGCGCCTGGCTGGAGCGGGGCGGCGTGTACGCCGTCGCGAACATCCGCGGCGGCGGCGAGTACGGGCCTGCCTGGCACCAGGCCGCGCTGCGCGAGAAGCGGCACCGCGCGTACGAGGACTTCGCCGCGGTGGCCCGCGACCTGGTCGCCCGTGGCATCACGTCGCCCGAGCACCTCGGGATGGAGGGCCGGTCGAACGGCGGCCTGCTGGCGGGCAACATGCTCACGCGATACCCGGAGCTGTTCGGCGCGGTCATCGTGGGCGTACCCCTGCTCGACATGAAGCGCTACTCCCACCTGCTCGCCGGAGCGTCGTGGATGGCCGAGTACGGCGACCCCGACACCGACGACTGGGAGTTCATCCGCACGTTCTCGCCGTACCACCTGTTCGACGCGGCCCGCAGCCACCCGCCCGTCCTCTTCACGACGTCGACCAAGGACGACCGCGTGCACCCGGGGCACGCGCGCAAGATGGCGGCGCTCATGCTCGGCGCCGGCAAGGACGTCACGTACTACGAGAACGTCGAGGGCGGGCACGGCGGGGCCGCGAACAACGCCCAGGCGGCGCACATGGCGGCGCTGCACTGGACGTTCCTGCGGGAGCGCCTCGCCTGACCGGCGTCAGGCGAG
>JAPSLD010000055.1 GCA_031181105.1 Isoptericola sp.
CCGGCGAGACGATCATCGTCGAGTACCGCGCCACGCTCACGTGCGGCATCCCGCCCGGCGACATCACGGGCAACCTGCACGCCGGCAGCGGCGGCATGGTCATCACGCAGAGCGACGGCACGTCCCAGGACGTGCCCGGCGCCGGGACGCAGACGGTCCCGCTCTTCGCGAACGCCGTGCTCGTCGCCCCCGTGCCCGTCAACCCGACGGTCACCCAGGGTGAGTGCCCGGAGGGCGGCGAGCCGGTCCTGCCGACGCTCGACCTGCCGGCGAACACGTCGACGATCATGTACAGCGTCGACCCGGGCGGCCCGTACGCACCCGGTCAGACCGTGGTCGTCACGGCGACGCTCGCGGGCGACGGCCTGACCTGGGGCGAGCTGCCGGAAGGCTGGGTCATGGTGGACGAGGACTCGGCCGAGCTCGAGGTGACCTTCGCCGACGTCCCCTGCGTCCCGGTCGCACCGGTCGTCGTCCAGCCGGAGTGCCCGGAGGGCGTGCCGACGGAGCCGATGCTGGAGCTGCCTGACGACACGGACGCGGTCTCCTACGTCGTGATCTCCCAGGACGAGGACTCCTTCGGCTACGGCGAGACGGTCGTCGTGGTCGCCACGCTCGAGCCGGGCTACGTCTGGGCCGACGTGCTCCCCGAGGGCTGGGAGATGGTCGACGAGACGACGGCCGCCTTCGAGGTGACCTTCGCCGAGGCGCCGTGCGTCGCGAACCCGGTGGCTCCGGAGGTCGTGCAGTCGCAGTGCCCGGACGGGACGGTCACGCGCCCGACGCTCACGCTGCCGACGACGACGGGCATCACCTACTCGGTGACCCCGGCGGGCCCGTACTCGGGCGGCCGGACGGTCACGGTGACCGCCATGCTCCACGACGGGTACGGCTGGGGCACGCTGCCGGCGGGGTGGACGCCGACCTCGGCCGGCGCGACGCTCCAGGTCACGTTCGGCCCGGACGCCGAGTGCCCCAAGTCGCCGCCGGCACCGCCGCACGTGCCGCCCCAGGGACCGTCCGCGTCGCCGCCGCTCGCGGTGACCGGTCCGGACGCGGTCCTGACCTACGCGGGGCTCGCAGGGCTGGCCCTGCTGGCGGGCGGGATGCTGCTGTGGGTGTCGCGACGTCGAGGCCTTCTGGGCTGACGCCGCACGCTGCATGACGCGGTCTGTCCCCGTCACGGTCCGCCGTGGCGGGGACAGGTCGCGTCCGGGCGCCGATAGGATCGCGGGCATGGCCAAGTCCTCCGCCTCCGAGCTCGTGCTGCGTCCGTTCGAGGGTCTTCCCGGGGAGGCCGACTGGGTCGCCCTGCGCGAGATCGTCCCGTCCGCCACCGCGCCTGCTCGCACCACCGCCGAGCACGGGTCCCGTGACGTCGTCGTCACGACGGTGCTCCCCGGCGGGTGGTGCGCGCTGCACCGCGAGGACGGCACGGTTCTGCTGGCCCTGCAGGGGGTCCTCAGCTCCGACGACCTGAGCCGGGACCTCGCCGCGGCGCTGCTCGCCGCGATCGCGGCCGAGCCGGGCACCGGCATCCTGCCCGAGCAGGTCGACAGCACCGACGCCCCGCGCCTGCAGGACGTGCTCGACGTCGCGCTGCCGTTCGAGGTCACCGTCCACGAGGGCTACGAGTACTGGCTCGACTCGTCCGCCGAGATGACCGACGACGTGCGCGAGTCGCTCGACCAGGCGGCCGAGTCGACCGTCCCCACGGTCAAGCTCGAGTCGGTCCCGTCGGCGTACTGGTGCCGCATGTCCCGGGAGTTCGTGCGCTGGGCGCGCGGCGAGGACGAGGACCAGGTCGTGGACGCGATCGCGCGCCTGCACGCCCGGCGCGAGTCGGGGCTCGCGGACGGCAAGTTCCTCGGCATGTTCCGTGCCTGCGGTCTGGTCGTGCCGGTGTGGGAGCTGCCGCGCGGCACCGAGGCCGCCGACGTCGAGGAGCCGATCCGCGACCTGGCGCAGCGCCTCGACGCGGCGCTCGCCGAGACCGGTCCGCTCGACGCGGACCAGCGGCGCGCCCGGGCCGGTATCGTCTCCCGTCAGGTCACGCTGCGCTGAGACGCCCGCCGACGTCGACGGGGTCCCGGTCACGAGATCTTCACCCGTTCGGTCCCTCGGCTCGCCGGTTCCGCGCAAAGTCTCGGCCCCGGACGGAGTAGAGTCCTGGGGGAAATCTTTGCACTACCGATTCCCGGCGATTCCTGCCGGGGTACCTACGTCGACCAAGCAGGCAGGGAGTCGTGAACACGGACCACGGGGCGACGGCCGGCACGAGAGCGGACGTGGTGTCCGGTGACACGAACGCCGCGAGCCCGGACGCCGCGGCCGGCACGCCAGGGATGCGCCGTGCCGGCACCATGCCGGTGGCCAAGACGCCGCGACCGGCGCCGGGGCGCGGCGGGCGCAACCTCCAGCGGGTCGCGGTGGTGATCCCCGCCAAGGACGAGTCCGAGCGCATCGCGGCGACGGTGCGCTCGGCGCGGGCGATCCCGTACGTCGACCTCGTGCTCGTCGTCGACGACGGCTCCGAGGACGACACGCAGCACGTCGCGCGCGACGCGGGTGCCGTCGTCGTGCGCCACTCCCACAACCGCGGCAAGGCGGCCGCGATGGAGACCGGCGCCGCGGTCGTCGCCATGCGCGACGCCGACGGCCGGCCGCCGAGGCTCCTGCTGTTCCTCGACGGCGACCTCGGGGACACCGCGGTCAACACCGCGCCCCTCGTCGGCCCCGTCCGGGAGGGCCTGGCCGACGTCTCGATCGCCCTGCTGCCCCCGCAGAAGGGCGCCGGTGGCCGCGGCGTCGTGGTCGGCACGGCCCGCCGCGCCATCCAGCACCTCACGGGCTGGAGCCCCACGCAGCCGCTGTCGGGCATGCGCTGCCTCACGCGGGAGGCGTTCGAGGCGGCCACCCCGCTCGCCCACGGCTGGGGCGTCGAGACGGGCATGACCATCGACCTGCTGCGCCAGGGCTACGTCGCGGTCGAGGTGCCGTGCGACCTGCGCCACCGGCCGTCGTCGAACGACCTCAAGGGCCAGCTGCACCGGGCGGCCCAGTACCGGGACGTCGTCCTGGCGGTGAACGCCCGGCGCCTGCGGGGGACGGTCCACGCGGTGCGCGGCCTGGGCCGGCCCAAGGGCCCGGTGCAGCGCTGACCTATCCCGTCGGGGTCTCCAGCCGTTCCGCGGGTGCGCTCGGCGCCACCTCCTGGCGCCCGGCGGCGGCGCGTGCGTCGTCGGTCCGCAGCGCGACGAGACCGACGAGCGGTACCGCGGCGAACAGCATGATTGTCACCACGCGGATGCCGTAGTCGTTGACGAGCGCACCGCCGACGCCCGCGACGAGCAGCGCCACGAGCACGTGCCGGAGCAGCGGCCAGGACTCCTCGGCCCGCAGGAGCCACGCGGCCCGCAGGCGCCGGCCGCCCCACAGCGCGAGCGCGACGGCCACGAGGACCGCGAGCGACAGCCATGCCGGGACGCCGCCGGAGAGCGAGCGCAGCGCGTACCCGGCCTTGCGGAGCACCGTCTCGAGCGCCGTGCCGTCGAGCACGGACTGCACGAACGCGCCGAGGTGCGAGCGCTCGTCCGGCGGGCGCAGCCAGTCGAGGACCCCGATGAGGGCGACGAGCAGGACCCCGGCGCCGCCGGCCACGAGGAGCCGGCGCCACGTCACCCGGGCTCCGAGCACCCCCAGCACCAGCACGACGAACACGGGCAGGAGCACGAGCCCGCCGCCGACGTCCACGCCGAAGGTGGGCCACACCGTCACCACGAGGGTCACGAGCCCGATCACGCCGGCGACGACCGCTCCCGCGACCTGGTTCCAGCGGCGCGCCACCAGCGTCGCGAGCCCGGCGGCGCAGAACACCGCCGCCACCGCGTACACCGAGTACGTCGGGTTCCCGAAGCCGTAGTAGCGCCCGCCCAGCGTCGGGGCCGACCCGAGCGGGCTGCCGCGGTGCAGCGGCGTCCCGAGGACGGCGTCGAGCGTGAGCACCGCGAAGGTGAGCGTGGCGACCGCGGTCGCGCCCGCCCACGCGGGCCGGCGCGGCGCGAGCGCGCCCACGAGCGCGACGACGGCGGTGCTCGCCAGCAGCGAGGTCCACAGCCCGGGCGTCGGGTTTCCGAGGCGCCACCACGCCCACGCCGACATGAGGAAGGTCGCGGCGGGCACCGAGGCGCAGACGAGCAGCACGGTGTCGAGCGCGCGCGACGCCCCGGCGACCGAGCGGGCACGCCCGGCCCGCCGCCATCGGGGCAGGAGCAGCACGACGAGCCCCAGGGCGACGAGCGACACGTAGGCGGGCAGGGTCGTCACCGTGCCGGTCGTGACCCGCAACGAGTGGTCCCGGTGCGTGATGCCCGCGAGCTCCGCCACCGTGTCGGCCGTGTCGGAGGGCCGCTCCTGCGCGAGCGTCAGCGGCGCGCCGCTCACGTCCACGGGACGCGGGACGCCGAACCCCTCCACGAGCGTCGTCGGCACGTCGAGGAGCCGCACGACGCCGAGCCAGCGCGTCGCGGCCGTCGTGAGGTAGGCGGGCGCGTCTCCGGCGTCGGCGTCGGCGAGACCGATCCCGAGCGCCGGCCGGGCGGGTGCCGGGTTGCCCACGTCGAGCACGAGCACCGTCGCGTCCTCGGGCGCCGCGCGCAGCACCCGCCCCACGGTCGCGTCGACGGCGCGCAGAGCCTCGGCGCGGGCCTCGTCGCCGGTCGTGGCGTCCGCCGGGGCGGGCCGCGACGTCGAGCCCTCGCCCGTCGGGTGGTACGGCGCGGTGCCGGCGTCGACCACCGTCACCGGGCAGCCGAACGAGTCCTGCGGGTCGGCGAGCGCCGTGTCGAGGTCCCGGTAGCGGCCGACCGTGCCGTCCCGCCCGGCGAGCGCCAGCGCCGCCCCGGGGCCGACGGCCGTCGTGCACACCTCGCCCACGGCGAGCGCGGCGCCGAGCACGCCGAGCCGCGGGCGGAACTCGGACCGTGCCTGCAGGCCCACGAGGTCGTCCCAGCCCTCGACGACGGCACCCTCGCCCCGGGCCTCGACCGACCACGGCTGGCAGGTCCAGACGCCGTCGACCGAGCTGCCCGTGACGGGGCTGCGGCCCGACGACAGGCCGAGCCAGCCCGCGGCCACGCAGTCCCCGGACGCGCCGGTGACCGACGGCGTGACGCCCGTGGCGCTCGCGCCGTCGCGCAGCAGCTCCCACAGGGCCGGCGTCGTCCGGGGCGTGACGTCGTCCCACCGCAGGCCCTGCGTGCCGATCAGCACCACCGGCTCGCCCTCGACCACCGGGGCCCCCGGGCCGGTGACGTCGCCCGCACCGGCCAGGCCGCGGGCGGGCAGCGCGGCGGCGCCGAGCAGCAGCGCCACGAGGAGCGTTCCGCACACGCCCACGAGCATGCCGCCGGTCGCCGCCACCCGCGGGCCGCGCCCCGCGGCCGGCCGCCCCTCCGGGACGGCCATGACCCGCCCGGGTCGCTCGGCGTGCTCGAGCGGCCCGCTGAGGAGCAGCGGCGTGGCCACGAGGGCCGCGAACATCGCGATGGCGATGCCGGAGTCGTTGACCAGGGTGCCGACGCCCGCGGTCGTCACGAGCGCCACGACGAGCCTGCGCAGCAGCGGGTGGTCGGCGTACGCCGCGGCGACCCCGTCGAGCCGCCACCGCTCCGGGTCGAGCAGGGCCCACGCGAGCGCGGCTGCCACGACGAGGACGAGCGCGCCGCCCGGGTTCGCGACGGTCGCCCAGGCGCCGGCGGCCTTCCCGGCGATGACGCCGTACACGTGCCCGTCGAGGACCGACTGCACGAAGCCGCCCAGGTGGGTGCTGGGGCCCGTGGCCCAGTCGACGACGGCGACCACGAGGACGAGGCCGACGGTCGCGGCACCGATCCCGAGCAGCCGTCGCCACGTGACCCGCACGCCCGCGACACCCAGCACGAGCACCGCGAAGCCCGGCACGAGCGCGAGGATGCCGCCGAGGTCCGCCCCGAACGGGGGCAGCCCGTCGACGAGCACCGTCACGACGCCGACGACGCTCGCCATGACGGTCGCGGCGCGTACCCGGCCGCCGGAGGGGGCACCGGAGCCCCGCCGCCGCAGCATCGCCGCGACACCGGCGGCCAGCACGAGGCCCGCCACCGCGTAGACGGCGAACACGGTGTTGCTGAACCCGTAGAACCGCGCGCCCAGCGACGGTGCCGGGCCGAGCAGCGAGCCCTGCTGCAGCGTCGTGCCGGTGAGCCCGTCGATCGTGAGCACGAGCCAGGTGAGCCCGGCGAGCGTCGTCGGGAGCCGCCACGGGGAGGCGGGCAGCAGGCGCGAGAGCCACCACGCCGCGAGCGCCACCGCGAGGGCCGACGACGCGAGCGCGAGCGCGAGCGTCGTGACGGGCGTCGTCCACACCCACCAGCGGGCCAGCGTCGCGCGCGCCGCGGCGACCGGTAGGGCGGACGCCACGGCCAGGACGGCGAGCGCGAGACGTCGCCGGTGGCGTCGCGGCGCGGCGGCACCCCGGCCGCCGGCCGCGTCCTGCACCGCCGCGCGGCGTCGGGACAGGAGCAGGCCCGAGACGACGAGCACGTCCGCGACGGCCAGCGTACCGACGAGCACGGGCGTCATCTGCGGCACCGTCTCGGTCAGCACGCCCAGGTAGCGGCGGTTCTCCACCGTCCTCGCGACGCTGAGGCGCCGGGCCTCGCCGCGCTCGAGCGCGGACCCGGTGAACGGCGCCGTCGCCCGCGAGCCCTCCTCGAGGTCGCCGCCGGCGACGAGGGCGGCGGCCACCGTGGCGCTCAGGTCGGCGAGCACGACGACGCCCGGCCACCGCGAGGAGGTCGACGTCAGCCACGTGGGCTCGCCGCCAGGTGCGGTCCAGTCGACGACGACCTGTAGGTCCGACGGGCCGAGGGGGGTGTCGGAGACGCCCGCGACGACGAGGCGGCCGCCGCGGGGGAGGCGCTCGGCGAGGGCGCCCACCCGACCGTCGAGCGTCTCGAGGGCCTCGGTGCGCTCCGCCGCGGCGTCGGGCAGGGTGCCCAGGTCGACCACGGTGACGGGGCACGCGGCGAGGTCCGCCCCGGTGAGCCGGGCCGGGTCGGAGACGTAGCGCGGCACGACGCCGCCCGGCAGCGCGGTCGCCACCGCCGCGCCGGGGCCGACCGCCGTCGCGCACGTGCGCGCCTCGTCGGCGAGGGTTCCGAGCGCGCCCGGCTCGGCCGTGCGCGGGGCGATCGGGTCGTCGGCGGCGAGCCCCGACCACCCGGGGACGGTCACGCTCCGCACGTCCGACGTCGTGGCCAGCGCGGGCAGGCCGGGGCACCCGAGCGCGGGCTCGGCGGCCGGCTCCTCGGTGCCGGCGTCCGGGGCGGGCGTCTCGCGGTCGTCCGACTCGGCCACGACGCGACCGCCGGCCGAGAGGGTGAGCCACGCGTCGACGGGGCACGTGGGCGTCAGGGTGCGCACCGAGACCGACGCGACCGACCCGCCGCCCACGAGGCGCCACAGGTTCGGCGTGCGCGACGGGTCGACGTCCGACCACTGCAGCCCCGCGACACCGGCGAGCACGAGCGGCGTGTCCGTCGGGGCGGCCTTGCTCACGCCGCGTTCCGGGAGGTGGTCCGTCGCGAGCGCGGGCGCGACGGCGCCGAGGAGCGTGGCGAGCGTCGCCAGCGCGACGGTGAGCAGACGGACCGGCGAGTTCACCCCGCCAGCCTATGCGCCGGGGCTCAGGCGGTCGGGTCCACCCCGGGCGTGCGGACCACGAGCGAGCGCTTCTCGACCCACATCTCGAGCTCGGCGGCGCGGCCCAGCGGGTCGCCGTCGACCTGGGCCTGCTCGCCACCCTGGACCACCACGTGCACCCGCTTGGCGCGCACGTGGTCGATCCGCCCGATCTTGCCCGGCAGGTCGTTGCGCATGCCGATGCCCTGGATCACGACCTCGCCGAGGAGCTGCGCCCACCCGGCCAGGCCGCCGCGCGTGTCGACCGCCGCGATGTCGAGCTCGCCGTCGTCCATCACGGCGTCGGGCAGCAGCGTGATGCCGCCGGGCAGCTGGCCGCAGTTGCCCGCCATGAGCGTGCGCAGGCGCGCCTCGATCGGCGGCCGGTCGTCCAGCGTGATGCGCGCGCGCATGCGCCGGGCGTGCAGGTGCTTGACCCCCGAGACGAAGTAGGCGATCCAGCCCACCTTCGCCTTGAGCCGGTCGTCGGTGTCGGCGACCATCGCGGCGTCGAACCCGAGCCCGGCGATGACCAGGAAGATGTGCTTGACGAGCTCGACCTCGGGCTCGCCCGCGGCGTCGCGCGGGGGCGGCGGGACGCCGGGCTGGCTGTCGGGTCGCTCCTCGGGACGGTCGGCGTACTCCAGGACGCGCGCCCAGCCGACGTCGATGCGGCGGTCCTGGCCGCCGAGCACGACGGCGAGCGCCGCGCGGACCGAGGTGAGCGGGATGTCGAGGTTGCGCGCGAGCAGGTTGCCGGTGCCCGAGGGGATGAGCCCCATGGGCCGGCCCGTGCCGACGAGCGCCTCCGCGACGGCGCGGACGGTGCCGTCGCCCCCGGCCGCGATCACGACGTCGGCCCCCCAGTCGAGCGCAGCCCGCGCCTGGCCGGTCCCCGGGTCCTCGACCGTGGTCGGGAAGAACCGTGGCTCCGGCAGGGCCGCCTCGGTGCACACCCGGCGCACGGACGCCTCGAGCTCCTCGGCGCCCTCCTTGGACGGGTTGATGACGACGGCGAGCTGCGGTCGGTGCACGGTGTCGGGCTGGGACACCTCGCGCTCCGCCGTCGACTCGACGGGCTGGACGACGGCGCGCGGCGCTCGCCGCTCGGTCCTCCACACCACGAGCACGACTCCGAGCGCCGCGAGGGCGACGACCAACGCGACGATCCCGAGCACGAGCTCTAGCGGCATGACCGCAACCTACGGCCACGACGGCCCGTCCGCAGGGCGAACGTTAGGCTTGCGGGCGTGATCGACCTCCGTCTCCTGCGCGACAACCCCGACGTCGTCCGCGCGAGCCAGCAGGCCCGCGGCGACGACCCCGCCCTCGTCGACGCCGTGCTCGACGCCGACACCCGGCGTCGCACCTCCCTGACGGAGTTCGAGGGTCTCCGGGCCGAGCAGAAGGCGCTGGGCAAGCAGGTCGCCACGGCGTCGGGCGACCAGAAGGCCGCGCTGCTGGCCCGGACCAAGCAGCTCGCCGAGGCCGTCAAGAAGCACCAGGCCGAGGCGAACGCCGCGGAGGCCGAGCTCGACGAGCTGCTCTACCGGATCCCCAACGTGGTCGAGGGCGCCCCTCCCGGCGGCGAGGACGACTACGTGGTCCTCAAGGAGGTCGGCACGCCGCGCGACTTCGCGGCGGAGGGGTTCATCCCGCGCGACCACCTCGAGCTGGGCGAGGGCCTCGCGGCGATCGACACCGCCCGCGGCGCCAAGGTGTCCGGCTCGCGGTTCTACTTCCTGACCGGGATCGGCGCGCGGCTCGAGCTCGCGATCCTCAACGCGGCGATGGACCAGGCCGTCGCCGAGGGCTTCACGCCGATGATCACGCCCACGCTGGTCACGCCCGCCACGATGCGCGGCACCGGCTTCCTCGGGGCGCACGCGGACGAGATCTACCGGCTCGAGCGCGACGACCTGTACCTCGTCGGCACCTCGGAGGTGGCGCTCGCCGGCTACCACGGCGACGAGATCGTCGACCTGTCGGGCGGTCCGCGCCGGTACGCCGGGTGGAGCGCGTGCTACCGCCGCGAGGCGGGCTCGCACGGCAAGGACGTGCGCGGCATCATCCGCGTGCACCAGTTCCACAAGGTCGAGATGTTCAGCTACTGCGCGGTCGAGGACGCCGCGGCGGAGCACGAGCGCATGCTCGCCTGGGAGGAGGCCATGCTGGCCAAGGTCGAGCTGCCGTACCGCGTGATCGACACCGCGGCCGGCGACCTCGGCACGAGCGCCGCGCGCAAGTTCGACTGCGAGGCGTGGCTGCCCACGCAGCAGCGCTTCCTGGAGCTGACCTCGACGTCGAACTGCACCACGTTCCAGGCGCGTCGCATGAACGTCCGCGAGCGGACCGCCGACGGCACCCGCACGGTGGCGACCCTGAACGGCACGCTCGGCACGACGCGCTGGATCGTCGCGATCCTCGAGAACCACCAGCAGGCCGACGGCTCGGTGCGCGTCCCCGAGGGCCTGCGGCCCTACCTGGGCGGGCTCGAGGTTCTCGAGCCGGTGCGCTGAGGCGCGCGGAGATGGCCCTGGCGGCGGAGGACCGGCTGCTCGTCGCGCTCGACATCGACGGCACGCTGCTGCACTACGACGGCACGATGACCGACGCGGTGCGCCGCGCCGTCGCCGCCGTGCGCGACGCGGGGCACGAGGTCGTCCTCGCCTCGGGACGCTCGCTCATCGCGATGACGTCCGTCGCGGCCGAGCTCGGCATCTCGACCGGCTGGATGGTCGCGTCCAACGGTGCCGTCACCGTGCGGCTCGACCCCGCCGAGCCGCAGGGCTGGGCGCTCGAGGACGTCGTGACGTTCGACCCCGAGCCCGCCCTGCGCCTGCTCCGCGAGGAGCTGCCCGACGCGCGGTACGCGGTGGAGGACGTCGGCGTCGGCTTCCGCATGAACGCACTGTTCCCGGAGGGCGAGCTCGACGGCCAGCACCGGGTCGTCGCGTTCGACGACCTCTGGTCGGGCGAGGTCACGCGCGTCGTGGTCCGCAGCCCGGAGTCGACGAGCGAGCAGTTCCACGCGCTCGTCGAGCGCCTCGGGCTCGACGACGTCACCTACGCCGTCGGGTGGACGGCCTGGATGGACCTGGCACCGCTCGGGGTGAGCAAGGCGACCGCGCTCGAGCAGGTCCGGCGCCGGGTGCACGTCCAGCCGCACCGCACCGTCGCGCTCGGCGACGGGCGCAACGACGTCGAGATGCTGCGCTGGGCGGCGCGCGGCGTGGCGATGGGGCACGCCGACGCGGTGGTCAAGGAGTCCGCCGACGAGGTGGCCGGGACC
The DNA here is from genome assembly GCA_031181105.1 of Isoptericola sp. Taxonomy (GTDB): domain Bacteria; phylum Actinomycetota; class Actinomycetes; order Actinomycetales; family Cellulomonadaceae; genus Isoptericola. Next base: position 11,015 of record JAPSLD010000055.1, read on the forward strand.
ATCGAGGACGACGGCGCGGCCCACCTCCTGCACTCCCTCCTCGCGAGGTAGCGCGTTCGCCCGCGAGGTAGCGCGTCTTCCGCCGAGGTAGCGCGTCTCGCGCCGAGGTAGCGCCGTCCGGGCGCGATCAGCGCCGGGTCGCGTGCTCGTAGAGCGCGATCCCGGCCGCGACCGAGACGTTGAGTGACTCGACCTTCTGGGTCATGGGTATCGCGTACCGGTGGGCGGTGAGGGAGTCCAGTGCGGGCGACACCCCACCCCGCTCACCGCCCACGACGATGGCGAGGCGGTCGGCGACGCCGCGGATGCGGTGCAGGGGCTCGGCAGCGTCCGCCGAGAGGGCGGCCACGGACAGCCGCTCCCGCCGGACGAAGTCGACGCACGCGTCGCGGTCCGCGATGACGACGGGAGTCGCGAAGACCAGTCCGCGACTGGCACGGATCAGGCGACGGTCGAGGATCGTGCGCAGGTCGCTGTCGAGCAGGACGACGCCCGCCGCTCCCAGCGCGCAGGCGGTCCGGGTGATCGCGCCGATGTTGCCGACGAGCCGTACGCCGTCGAGCACGACGACGTCGCCGGTCGTGCCGGTCAGGTCGCCGAGCCGCGGCGGTCGCGGGGCGTGCGCCAGTGCGAAGACGCGGGACTGCTTCTGCCGGCCGAACAGGCTCGAGGCCACGGCGTCGTCGAGGACGTGGAGCGGCGTGCCGGGGCCGACGCCGGCGAGCGTGGGGAACCCTTCGGCGACCGCGGACCCGGTGGCGTAGACGCTGTCGAGCTCGATCCCGCACGCGACCGCCTGCTCGATGTTCTCGCGGTCGTCGATGACGAAGACCCGGGGGGTGTCGGAACGGCTCCGCAGCACGTCGGCGATGCGCCGGGCCGCCGGGTGGCGCGCGCTCTCGACCCTCCGCACCGTGGGGCCGGCGGTTCTCTGCGCACTCGTCGTCGCGACCATGCGCACCACGGTGCGGCTTGACGCTGCGTCAACGTCAAGGGGAGCGCGCTACCTCGCCGAAGGGCGCGCTACCTCGCCGAAGGGCGCGCTACCTCGCGGAGCGGTGCGCTACCTCGCGGAGCGGTGCGCTACCTCGCGGTCAGTCGCGGGCGGTGAGGACGATCGGGGCGTCCTCGGTGATCGCGATGGTGTGCTCGCTGTGGGCGCCGCGGGAGCCGTCGACGGAACGCAGCGTCCAGCCGTCCGGGTCGGTGTAGATCTCGTCGGTCGTCTCGAGGAACCACGGCTCGATGGCGAGCACCAGCCCCGGCCGCAGCGGGAACCCCCGGCCCGCGCGCCCGTCGTTCGGCACGTGCGGGTCGCCGTGCATCGTGCGCCCGACCCCGTGCCCGCCGAAGTCCGTGTTGATCGAGTAGCCGGCGGCGCGCGCGACCTCGGCGATGGCGGCCGAGATGTCGCCGATCTTGTTGCCCGGACGGGCGGCGGCGATCCCCGCCTCGAGCGCGACCTCGGTGGTCCGGATCAGCTTGGCGTCGGCCGCCGCGCGCTCGGCGGTCGGCGACGTCCCGACGACGAACGACGTGGCCGAGTCGGCGACCCAGCCGTCGACCGCGACGGCGAAGTCGATGCTCAGCAGGTCGCCGTCGCGCAGCGCGTAGTCGTGCGGCAGGCCGTGCAGGACCGCGTCGTTCACCGACGTGCAGATCACCTTGCCGAACGGCATCGCGCCGAACGACGGGTGGTAGTCGATGTAGCAGGACTCCGCGCCGCGCTCCTTGATCATCCGGTGCGCGAGCTCGTCGAGCTCCAGGAGGTTCGTCCCCACGCGCGCGGCCTCGCGCACCGCGGTCAGCACCTCGGCGACGAAGCGGCCCGCGGGTCGCATCTCCTCGATCTCGCGCGGGGTCCTCAGCTCGATCATGGTGGTCCTTTCCGTGCAGGGGTCGGCACAAGGGTGTCACGGATCGTCACCGAGTCGTGACCCGACTTCGCCCCTGTTCAGGTTGCGCGGACCCGGTGGCCTGCGGTCGACTCAGGACAGGCACGTGTGCCGAGGTCAGCGGCATGTGATGCGTGGCCGCACCGGACCGTCCGGTGGCATCGTCGGACGGACCACGACGCAGTGGAGGGGTTAGCGATGACCAGACGAACGACGACGGCGCGCCGCCGGAGCATGGCGCTCGCGGCAGGAGGCGCCGGTCTTGCGCTCGTCCTCGCCGCCTGCGGTGGCGGTGGCGACGGCGGCGGTGGCGGTGGCGGTGGTGGCGGCGACGAGGGAGGCGCCACCGCGGAGGACATCGACTGCGCCGCGTACGAGGAGTTCGGCGACCTCGAGGGCACGTCGGTCAGCGTGTACACCTCGATCGTCGAGCCCGAGGCGGAGCAGCAGCAGGCCTCGTACCAGGCGTTCGAGGAGTGCACCGGCGTGACGGTCGAGTACGAGGGCTCGCGCGAGTTCGAGGCGCAGCTGCTCGTGCGGCTCCAGGCCGGCAACGCGCCGGACATCGCCTACCTGCCGCAGCCGGGTCTGCTGAACACGATCGTCCGCGACTACCCGGACGCGATCGTCCCCGCGCCCGAGCAGACCGTCGCCAACGTCGACGAGTTCTTCAACGAGTCCTGGAAGGAGTACGGCACGGTCGACGGCACGTTCTACGCGGCCCCGCTGGGCGCGAACGTCAAGTCGTTCGTCTGGTACTCCCCGGCGATGTTCGAGGACGCCGGCTACGAGGTCCCCGAGACGTGGTCCGACATGATGGACCTCACCGCCCAGATCGCCGAGTCGGGCGCGATCCCGTGGTGCGCCGGGGTCGAGTCGGGTGACGCGACCGGCTGGCCGGCCACCGACTGGATCGAGGACGTCGTGCTGCGCACGGCCGGTCCCGAGGTCTACGACCAGTGGATCTCGCACGAGATCCCGTTCAACGACCCGCAGATCGTCGAGGCCTTCGAGACCACGGGCGGGATCCTCAAGAACCCGGAGTACGTCAACGGCGGGCTCGGCGGCGTCGACTCGATCGCGACGACGCCCTGGACCGACGCCGGGTACCCGATCCTCGACGGCTCGTGCTGGCTGCACCGCGCCGCGAACTTCTACCAGACGCAGTGGCCCGAGGACACCGAGGTGGCCCCGGACGGCGACGTCTACGCGTTCTACCTGCCGACCGACCAGACGGACGTCCGCCCGGTCCTCGGCGGTGGCGAGTTCGTCGCGGCGTTCAACGACCGTCCCGAGGTCCAGGCGTTCCAGACCTACCTGTCGAGCCCGGACTGGGCGAACCAGAAGGCCGTGGCGACGCCGACCGGCGGCTGGGTCAGCGCGAACACGGGCCTCGACCCGGAGAACCTCGCGACCGAGTTCGACCGGCTGTCGTACGAGATCCTGGCGGACCCGAACGCGGTGATCCGCTTCGACGGATCCGACCTCATGCCGGGCGAGGTCGGCGCGGGAACGTTCTGGACCGGCATGGTCAACTGGTTCACGGGTGCTGACACGCAGGAGGTCGTGGACCAGATCGAGAGCAGCTGGCCGCAGTAGTCACCCCGCACGCCGGGTCCCGCCGGTCCCACGGCACGACGCCGTGGGGCCGGCGAACCCGGCTCTCGTCCCGAAGGAGGTCACTGTGGACTGGCTCCTGACCCCGGGGAACCCGGGGGAGAAGTTCGCCGTCATGGTGGTGGCGATCCTGCTGTTCGTCGTCGTCATGGGTCTGATCCTGTTCCTCGTGGACCGGCCCAAGAAGATCCCCTCGTGGGTGGTGGCTGCCGGCTTCGTCGGCCCCGCGCTGCTGCTCCTCGCGTACGGCCTCCTGCGCCCTGCGGCCATCACGCTGTGGAACTCGTTCTTCAACCGCAACGCCACCGCGTTCGTGGGCTTCGACAACTACATGACGTCGTTCACCCAGCCGCAGTTCCAGCGCGTGCTGCTCATCACCGCGGCGTGGGTCATCCTCGCGCCGCTGCTCAGCACCGTGATCGGCCTGGTGTACGCCGTGCTGGTCGACCGGACGCGCTTCGAGCGCCTCGCCAAGGCGCTCATCTTCGTCCCCATGGCGATCTCCATGGTCG
>JAPSLD010000056.1 GCA_031181105.1 Isoptericola sp.
TCGAGTACGACCTGCTCATGAAGTCCGCGTGGCTGCTGGCCGAGGCGTACGAGGCCACCGACCCCGCGGTGCAGCGCGAGCAGCTCGCGCTCCACCGGGACGAGGTGAGCGGCTACGTCACGAACCGTTTCGGCGTCGAGCACCGGGGCGAGCGGTGCGTGCCCGGCCTCACCGGTGCCGACGTCGTCGAGCGGGCCGGACGTGCGCACGTCCGGCTCGACTACCGCTTCGACTGCGCGGGCGAGCCGGGCGGCGCCCACGCCGTCACGAGCGCGCTGTTCCCCGACGCGGAGTCGTTCGTCCACTCGACCGAGACGATCGTCACGTACGAGCTCGACGGCGAGAGCGGGTCCGCCCTCCTCACGGCGTCGAGCCCGACGCTGACGACCGGCGAGCACCGGGCCTGGCACCGGGCGGGCGAGTTCTTCGTCCACGGCGTGGAGCACCTGGTCGGCGGGCTCGACCACGTGCTCTTCCTGCTCGCGCTCGTCGTCGCCGCGCGCCGGCTGCGCGACGTCGTGCTCGTCGCCACCGCGTTCACCGTGGCGCACTCGGTGACGTTCCTCCTGGCGGCCACCGGCGTGGTGCACGTACCGGGCACCGTCGTCGAGCCCGTCATCGCGCTGTCGATCGCGGCCGTGGCCGGGGCGCACCTCTGGCGCCTGGCGCGCGAGGCGTCGTCCGACCGCCGGTGGCCGCGGCTCGCCGCCGTCGCGGCCCCGGCGCCGGGACGGGCGGCAGGCACCGGGCGGGCGACGTGGGTGCGGCTCGGGGTCGTGTTCGCGTTCGGGCTCGTGCACGGCCTCGGCTTCGCCGGCGCGCTCGGCGTGGACGAGCCGTGGTCGTGGGGCCTGCTCGGCGCGCTCCTGGCGTTCAACCTGGGCGTGGAGGCGGCCCAGCTGGTGCTGATCGCCGTGACGTTCCCGGCGCTCGCGCTCCTGGCGCGCCGGGTGCCTCGCGTGGCGTCCTGGGTCACGGGAGCCGTCGCCGCCGGGGTGGCGCTCGCGGGCCTGTGGTGGTTCGTCGAGCGCACGGTGGGTGCCTGAGCCCCCGTACCCTGGACGCGTGCCCGAGCCCCTGACCACCGACGCCCCTGCCCGACCCGGGCCCGACCCCGCGCGCTACCGCACGCAGCCGGTGAGCTTCGTGCGGCGCAGCGCGCGCCTGACGAAGGCCCAGCAGAAGGCGTGGGACGGCAAGCGGGACCGGTACCTCGTCGAGGTGCCGCGGGCGCTCGCGGCCACGTCCGTCGACCCGGCGTGGCGGTTCGACGCCGAGGCGACGTTCGGTCGGCGCGCACCGCTGGTGGTCGAGATCGGCTCGGGCCAGGGCGAGGCGGTCGTCGCCGCGGCCGACGCGCACCCCGAGCGGGACCACCTCGCCGTCGAGGTGTACACGCCGGGCCTCGCGCAGACGATCGTGCGCGCCGAACGGTGCCGCGACGGTCGAGGCCTGGACAACCTGCGCCTGCTGCAGGTGAACGCCGCCGAGCTGCTCGAGACGGCGCTCCCGCCGGCGAGCGCCGACGAGGTGTGGGTCTTCTTCCCCGACCCGTGGCACAAGTCGCGCCACCACAAGCGGCGCCTGGTCCGCCCGTCCTTCGCCTCGCTGGTCGCGGGCGTCTTGCGCCCGGGCGGCGTCCTGCGGCTCGCGACGGACTGGGCGGAGTACGCCGAGCAGATGCTCCAGGTGCTCGACGCCTGCGACGGCCTCGCCAACGCGCACGGGCCGGGCGGCCGCGCACCGCGCTTCGAGGGCCGGGTGCTCACGAGCTTCGAGCGCAAGGGCCGCGAGGCCGGGCGCGCGGTGACCGACCTGGAGTACGCGCGTCCCGCCTGAGGCCCGTCCTGCGCCCCGGCCGGTCGCACGCGACCATGGGCCCATGGATGCAACCGAGACGTACGACGTGGTGGTCGTCGGCGGCGGCGCCGTCGGCGAGAACGCCGCCGACCGGGCCGGCCGGACGGGGCTGTCCGTCGCTCTGGTCGAGTCCGAGCTCGTCGGGGGCGAGTGCTCGTACTGGGCCTGCATGCCCTCCAAGGCGCTGCTGCGCGCCGGGGCGGCGCGCGACGCCGCGCGGGCCGTGCCGGGCGTGCGCGACCCCGGCCCGCCCGACCCGGCGGCCGTGCTCGCCTGGCGCGACCAGGTCACGCACGACTGGGACGACGCGAGCCAGGTGGAGTGGCTCGACGGGGCGGGGATCACGCTCGTGCGCGGGCACGCCCGCCTCGTGGGCGAGCGGGTGCTCGACGTCGTGCTGCCCGACGGCGGCGCGCGGCGCCTGACCGCCCGGCGTGCGGTGATCGTGGCGACGGGCAGCGTGCCGGTGCTGCCGGAGGCGGACGGGATCGCCACGGCCGGCGCCTGGGCGAGCCGCGAGGCGACGGCGGCCGAGGCCGTGCCCGAGTCGCTCGTGGTGGTGGGCGGTGGCGTCGTCGGGGCCGAGATGGCCACCGCGTACGCCGACCTCGGGTCGCGGGTCACGGTGCTCGCGCGCGGCGGGCTGCTCTCGGCCGCCGAGCCGTTCGCGGGGGAGGCGGTCGCGGCGTCGCTCCGGGAGGCCGGGGTCGACCTGCGTCTCGGGGTGCAGGTGCGCAAGGTCGAGCGGTCCGACGACGGCGGCCCGGTCACCGTGACGTTCGCCGGCGACGCGGGGGAGGACTCCGTGACGGCGGCCGAGCTGCTGGTCGCCACGGGCCGCGTGCCGCGCACCGGCGACCTCGGCGTCGAGTCCCTGGGGCTCGAGGCGGGTGCGGCGCTCGAGGTCGACGAGGACATGGCCGTGCGCGGGGTCGCGCCCGCGGGCGAGGGCGAGCCGTGGCTCTACGCGTGCGGCGACGTCACCGGCAGGTCGAACACGACGCACCACGGCAAGTACCAGGCGCGCGTGGCCGGGGACGTCGTGGCGGCCCGGTTCGCGCCCGCGGACGCCGGCGACGCTCCCGCGCCGCCCGCCGGGCCGGAGCCGTGGAGCCGCTACGCGGCGACGGCCGACCGGCGGGCCCGCACCCAGGTGGTCTTCACGCGGCCGCAGGTGGCGTGGGTCGGGCCCACCGAGCAGGAGGCGCGCGACGCCGGGCTGCCCGTCCGGGTGATCGACCACGACCTGTCGTGGGTCGCCGGCGCGACCGTGACTTCACCCGAGTACGGCGGCACGGCCCGCGTGCTCGTCGACACCGAGCGCGGCGTGCTCGTCGGGGCCACGTTCGTCGGCCCCGACGCGGGCGAGATGCTGCACGCGGCGACGATCGCCGTCGTCGGCCAGGTACCGCTCGACCGCCTCTGGCACGCCGTGCCGGCGTACCCGACGGTGAGCGAGGTCTGGCTGCGCCTCCTCGAGGAGTACGGCCTGTGACCCGCGACGAGCGTGGCCCCGCGGTCAGGAGGTCGAGAGGGCGCCGTCCGAGCTGAACACCAGGCCGAGCGTGATCTCGCCGTCCTGCAGCGCGGCCTTGGTCAGCGGGCCGCCGGCGTCGAGCGAGCGGAACTCCGCGAACGACAGGCCGTAGGTCTCCTCCAGGCCCGGCTGGCAGAACGGGCGCTCGGTGCACTCCGGGCCGGCGCCGAGCACCAGGCCGTCGCACGCCTCGGCGAGCTCGGACAGCGTGGAGACGCCGTGCTCCTCGGCGAACGCCTTGGTCACGGCGAACGCGTTCTGGTCCTGCGCGGGCGACGGCTCGCCGAACGCCAGGCCGACCTCCTCGCCGAGCGCCGTGAGCTCGCTCATCGTCGCGTCGAGGTCGCCGGAGGCGAGGGGCTCGGCGTCCGCGCCGTTCGCCTGCTTGTTGAGGAACTCCGTCAGGGTCCCCACGTACTCAGGGACCACCTGGACCTGGGTGCCCTCGAGGAGCGCCGGGAGGTACGCCTCGCGGTTGCCGATCGTGGTGACCGACGCGTCGAAGCCGGCGCTGGTCAGGACGCTGGCGTAGATCGTCCCGAGCGTCGCGCTCTCGGCGAAGTCCGCGGCGCCGACGGTGACGGTCGTCCCCTGGCCGACGGTGGCGTCCTCGGCCGCGAGCCCCTCGGCCGCGACGAACTCCTCGGCGACCTCGGCCGAGGTGCGCCGCTCGACGTCGACGGCGCGGTTCAGCTCGATGAGCCTGTCCGTGTCGAGGGCGGCGGAGACGGTGTCGAGCAGCTCGAGCACGGCCGGCGCGTCCGCGGCCAGACCGGCGTTGACGGCGGGGACGACGTTGTCGACGGTCTGCAGGGACCTGTCGTCCTCGAGCACCACGAGCTCCTCGTCGGGCACGGGCGCGCACGTCGCGGCGGCGCCGCTGGTGGGCGCGCCCGAGGTGGAGCCGCCGGCCGAGCCGGGCTCGCCGCACGCGGCGAGCAGGACGACGACGCCCGCGACGGCGGCGAGCGTGCCCGCGCGACGGCGCGGGCGGGCAGGGGTGCGGGAGGGGTTCATGGGCGTCTCCGGGCGTCGCGGACGGCGTGCGGTCGGTGGTGCTGGCATGGTGCGGTGCGGCGGTGCACGAGTCTGTAGCCGCCGTCACAGCGCGGCAACCGGGAACCGGTCCGGCTTGTTCCCCAGGACCGCCGTCGTGCCTGCTAGCGGGACCGCGCCGCCGCCCGCAGCGGTGCCGGGGTCGACAGGCGCAGGACGAGCGCGACCACGCCGTCGAGCACCAGGCACAGCGCCGCGACGAGCACGCCGCCGGCCAGCACCTGCCCGTAGCGCTGGGTGCCCATGCCGAACGCGATGACCTGGCCGAGGCCCCCGCCCCCCGCGAGCGCCGCGAGCGGGACGGTCGCGGCGACCTGCACGACGGCGGTGCGCAGCCCGGCGCCGACGAGCCCGGCCGCGAGGGGGAGCTCGACCTGCGCGAGCACCCGCGACCCGGGCATGCCGAGCCCGCGGGCGGCGTCGCGCGCGGCGGGGGACGCGCCGCGCACCCCCTCGTAGGTGTTGACGAGCAGGACGGGCAGCGCGAACAGCGCGGCCGCGACCACCACGGCGGTGTCGCCGAACAGCCCGCCGGCGGCGAGCAGCAGGATGATGCCGAGCGTGGGCACGGCACGCGTCGCGTTCGTGAGCCACACGACCACGCCGGCGCCGCGGCCCGCGTGGCCGAGCCACGCCCCGACGGGCAGCGCCACGACCGCGGCGAGCACCACGGCCGCCGCGGTCAGCAGCAGGTGCTCGGCGGTGAGGTCCAGGATCCCGCCGGTGCGGGTCCACGACAGCGGGTCGTTGAGATAGGCGAGCGCGTCGTCGACGACGCCGGTGCGGGTCACGCGGACCTGCCGCGCAGCCACGGCGTCAGGGCGCGTCCCGCGACCCACAGGACGAGGTCGAGCACGAGGGCGACCGCGACGCACGCCAGCGTGGCGGTCAGGATCTCCGCCCGGTAGAAGTTGTTGCGGAAGCCCTGGAACATCAGCTGGCCGAGCCCGCCGTAGCCGACGACGACCCCGACGGTCACGAGCGCGACGGTCGTGACCGTGGCGAGCCGGATCCCCGCGAGGATGCTCGGCAGCGCGTTGGGCAGGCGCACGCGGGCGAGGACCTGGAGCGGCGAGAGACCGACCCCCCGCGCCGCGTCGACCGCGGCGGGGTCGACGGAGTCGAGCCCCGCGACGGTGTTGCGCAGGATGACCAGCAGCGCGTACACCACCAGGCCGAGCAGGACCGGCGCGCGCCCGATGCCCATGATCGGCGCGAGGATCGCGAACAGCGCGAGCGACGGGATCGTGTACAGCGCGGCGGTGAGGCCGAGCAGCGGTGCGGCGAGCCACCGCACCCGGACGGCGAGCAGGCCGAGCGGCACGGCGATCGCGGCCGCGATCGCGACGGCCTCGACCGTGAGCACGGCGTGCTCGGCGGTGCGCGCCCACAGGACGTCGGCGTTGGCGGTCACGTAGGACCAGCTGAACCACGGGTTGTCCGCCATGCCCCGACCGTAGCGTCAGCCCCGGACGCTACGGTCGAGGCATGTCCGCACGCATCGAGCTCGACGCCGTCCGCAAGGCGTACCCCGACGGCACGGTCGCGGTCGAGGGGCTGAGCCTGACGGTCGAGGCCGGCCAGGTCCTCGCCCTGGTCGGGCCGTCCGGCTGCGGCAAGTCGACGACGCTGCGGATGATCAACCGGCTCGTGGAGCCGACGTCGGGCCGGGTCCTCGTGGGCGACGAGGACGTCACGCGCGCCGACCCCGTCGCGCTCCGGCGCCGCATCGGCTACGTGATCCAGGACGTCGGCCTCCTGCCCCACCGCACGGTCGCGGCCAACGTGGCCACCGTGCCGCGGCTGCTGCGCTGGGACCGCCGGCGCACGCGCGAGCGCGTCGCCGAGGTGCTCGACCTGGTGGGCCTGCCCGTGGGCACGTACGGGTCGCGCTACCCGCACCAGCTCTCGGGGGGAGAGCGCCAGCGCGTCGGGGTGGCACGGGCGCTGGCCACCGACCCGCCCGTGCTGCTCATGGACGAGCCGTTCGGCGCCGTCGACCCGGAGCGCCGCCGCGACCTGCAGCAGCAGGTCGCCCGCATCCTGCGCGACGTCGGCACCACCGTCGTGCTGGTGACGCACGACGTCGACGAGGCCGTGCGCCTGGGCGACCGCGTCGCGGTCCTCTCGCGCGGCGGGCGCCTCGAGCAGCTCGACCCGCCGGTCGCCGTCCTGGCCCATCCGGCCACGGCCAAGGTGCGCGAGTTCGTCGGCGACGGCGCACCGGTGCGCATGCTCGCCCTCACCCGGGTCGAGCGTGCCGACCTCGACGGGCCCGAGCGCGTCGTCGGGCCCGCGCCGGCGCCGGTGCGCCTGGGCGAGTCGCTCACCGCGGCGTTCGAGGCGATCGCCGCGCTGCCGCCGTCGGCCCAGGGCCGCGTGCCCGTCGCCGACGCCGACGGCGCGCTGGTCGGCTCGCTGACCGCCGACGGCATCCTCGCCGGGCTGCGCCGGGCGGCGGACGCGGCCGCCCCGGGGACGGCTGCCCGCGCCGCGGGACGTCGCCCGCGCGCCGGTGCGGCGCGGGAGGCGACGTCGACGCCGGGGCCGGTGAGCTAGCCGGTCAGCCGGGACCGGGTCCGCTCCGGCGTGCGCTCGGGGAGCGTCGCCAGCACGTCGGCGAGCGAGACGGCGGCCAGGCTGCGCCGCCAGGCCTCGTGGGCGTCGGCCATCCGCGCGGCGAGCACGCAGACCTGCCTGCACTCCTCGGGGGGCAGCGCGCCCTTCCCGCGCTGCCGGATCTCCCGGCACTCGTACGGCGCCGACCGGCCGTCGACCGCCTCGACGACGTCGAGGAGCGTGATCTGGGCCGCCGGCCGGGCGAGCCGGAAGCCGCCGCCGGGCCCGGTCGACGCCGCCAGCACGCCTGCCTTCACCAGGGCCTTCAGCTGCTTGGCGAGCGACGGCGCGGGGATGTCGTAGTAGTCCGCGAGCTGCGACGCCGACGCCAGCTCGCCGGGCCTCAGCTGCGCGAGCGTCGACGCGCAGTGCAGGACCCACTCGGTGCTGACGGGGAGCTTCACGCCACACATCCTATCGACGGATATCGAGGAACTGTGATATCTCTGATTGCCCACGCATCCGCACTCGACTGACATCGGAGGTCACCATGCGCATCGCCGTCGTCGGAGCGACCGGGAACATCGGCGCCCGGACCACCATCGCCCTGGAGCGCCAGGGGCACGACGTCGTGCCGATCAGCCGGTCCCGCGGGATCGACCTGACGACGGGAGACGGCCTCGACGAGGCGCTGGTGGGCGTCGGCGCCGTCGTCGACGCCCTCAACGCGCCCTACGGCGACGAGGCGTCGACCGTCGCCTACTTCGCCCGGGCGACCGAGAACCTCCTGGCGGCCGAGGAGCGCGCCGGGGTCGGCCACCACGTGCTGCTGTCGATCGTCGGTCTGCACCGCAGCGGGGTCAACGCCCACCGCGCGGGCAAGCGCGTGCAGGAACGGCTCGTCTCGGCCGGGCGCGTGCCGTGGACCATCGTGCCGACGACGCAGTTCCACGACTTCGCGGCGACGGTGGCGGGCTGGTCGACGCGCGAGGGCGTCGCGGAGATCGCGCCCCTGCTCGTCCAGCCCGTGGCGCCGGACGACGTCGCGGCGGTCCTGGCCGAGGTGGCCACGGGCGCCGCGGTCGGGCGCCATCGCGACGTCGCGGGGCCCGACCGGCACGACCTCGTGGACATGGCCCGCCGGACGTTCGCCGCGCAGGGCCGCGACGTGCGGGTCGTGGCGACCTGGTCGGGCGAGTTCGGCACCGACGACGCGGGCGAGGTGCTGCTCCCGGGTCCGGACGCCCTCATCGCCCCGACCACGTTCGACCGCTGGCTCGACGAGCTGCGGGCGGGCGTGCCGGCGTAGGCCTCCGCGGGGGCGGGCCGGTCGCGGCCGGTCGTGCCGCGGCTAGGCTCGGGGCGTGACCACGACCACCGACCGGCGCCCGCGCGTCGGGCTCGCCACCTGCTCCGTGCTCCCCGACCTCGACCAGGACGACCGTCCGCTCCTCGGCGCGCTCGCGGACCGCGGCGTCACCGCGGAACCGGTCGTGTGGGACGACCCGGACGTCGACTGGTCCGCGTACGACCTCGTGGTCGTGCGCTCGACGTGGGACTACTCGCCGCGGCGCGACGAGTTCGTGCGCTGGGCCGAGACGGTGCCGCGGCTGGAGAACCCGGCGGACGTCCTGCGCTGGAACACCGACAAGGGGTACCTGCGCTCGCTCGAGGCCGCGGGTGTGCCCGTCATCCCGACGATCTGGCTCGACCCGTCACGGCACTTCTCCAAGCGTGCGGTGCACACGCGCATGCCGGCGTTCGGCGACTTCGTCGTCAAGCCGGTCGTGAGCGCGGGCGCCAAGGACACGGGCCGGTACCAGCCCGTGAGCGCGCAGTCGCGCGGCCTGGCGATCCAGCACGCGATGGGCCTGCTCGACGCCGGGCGGGCGGTCATGATCCAGCCGTACGTGACGTCGGTCGACACGGCGGGGGAGACCTGCCTCGTGTTCGTCGACGGGCGGTTCCGGCACGCCGCGCGCAAGAACGCCCTCCTGACCGGGCCGGCCAGGACGGCGGGCCTGTACGCGGAGGAGAAGATGTCGGCGGTCGAGCCCACCGAGGCGCAGCTCGAGGTCGCCACGCGCGCGCTCGACGTCGCGCGCGGGGAGCTGGACCGGGACGAGCCGTTCCTCTACGCCCGGGTCGACCTGGTCACGCGGGACGACGGCACGCCGACGCTGATCGAGCTCGAGCTCACGGAGCCGTCGCTGTGGATGCAGTACGCCGGCGACGCCACGACGCTCGAGGCGTTCGCCGACGCGATCGCCGCGCGCGCCTGAGGGCGGGGGCCGCGGCGTCGACGGAGCGGGGACGGCGAAGGCCCCGGGCCGGACGGACGTCCGGCGCGGGGCCTTCGAGGTGGGGTGGCTAACCGGGCTTGAACCGGCGACCTCCTGGACCACAACCAGGCGCTCTACCGACTGAGCTATAGCCACCACGGCGCGGGCGTCGTGCGCACCGGCCGTCGAAAAGTGTACATGGTCCCGAGGTTGCTCAGGACACCGCGGGGCGCCGCGTGACGGAGGTCTCCGCGACGCGCTCGGCGACCGCCCGCGCGGTGGCGGAGTCGGGTCCCGGCCGGGGGACGAACAGCGCCTCGCGGTAGTACCGGAGCTCGTCGATGCTCTCGAGGATGTCCGCCAGCGCCCGGTGGCCACCCTGCTTCTTGGGGGACGCGAAGTACACCCGGGGGTACCACCGGCGGGCGAGCTCCTTGATCGACGACACGTCGACGATGCGGTAGTGCAGGTGCCCGACCAGCTCGGGCATGTCGCGGTCGAGGAACATCTTGTCGGTGCCGACCGAGTTGCCGGCGAGCGGCGCCTTGCGCGGCTCGGGGACGTGCTCGCGCACGTAGTCGAGGACGGTCCGCTGCGCCTCGGCGAGCGTCACGCCGCCGGCGAGCTCGGTGATGAGGCCCGACGTCGTGTGCATCTCGCGCACGAAGTCGTTCATCTGCTCGAGCGCCTGCGCGGGGGGTGCGACGACGACGTCGACGCCGTCGCCGAGCACGCGGAGCTCGGAGTCCGTGACCACGGCGGCCACCTCGACGAGGGCGTCGGTGCGCACGTCCAGGCCGGTCATCTCGCAGTCGATCCAGACGATGCGGTCGTTGGGGTTCGCGGGGCTCACGGGGGCCAGCCTACGGCCGTACGACGAGGGCCCCGGGGTTCGGACGACGCGTGCTGGTCGTTCCGGCCCCCGGGGCCCTCGTGCTGGTGCGGCTTCCCGCGCGCGTCCGGGTCCTGCCCGGAGGTGCGGCGGGTCGTGCACGGGTCACGCGGTCTTCCAGGCGTGCAGGCGGGCCATGATCGGCCGGCGGGCACGGTGGAGGTGCGGCTGCACGGGTCGACGGTTCTCGACCCGCAGTCGGCGGTAGGTACGGATCTGCTCGGCCTCGGCCTGACGGTCGCGGTCGATCGTCCTCATCAGCGCGAGGACCTCGATCGGGTGCATGGTTCTACTTCCTTCGTGACGTGGTTTCTCCGGACCCTGGCCAAGGGGCCCACCACCGCCCGGCGTCGGGCCGGACGGGACGTCACCGCGGTGCGGTGAAGAGTCTTGCAACCACGAGGGAGGCGGCGCACCGCTTTTTGTGCGCGCTGCGCGGAGCCAACTTGCTAAAGGGCTCTTGCGCAAGTTCGCTTTAGCGTTCTAGCGTGACGGGCGTGCACCCCACGGCCAGCAGCGCGGACCAGATCAAGGCGCTCACCCACCCGCTGCGGCTGCGCATCCTGTCCCTCTTCGACGCGGAGCCCGAGCTCACCGCCACGCGGTGCGCCGAGCTCACCGGCGAGTCCGTCGCGAGCTGCTCGTTCCACCTGCGCCAGCTCGCCCGCTACGGCTACGTCGAGCGCGGGGAGCCCCGCGGCAAGGAGCGCCCGTGGCGCTCGGTCGGCGGGTACAGCGTCCGTCCGGACCTCGCCGACCCGAAGGCGGTCACGGCCGCGCAGGCGCACGGGCGAATGTACCTGGCGCGCGAGCTCGGGCGGCTGCAGGAGTGGGTCGCGGAGGTCGGCCGCGAGGACCCCGCCTGGGCCTACGCGTCGACGCAGACGAGCGCCTCGTTCTGGGCGACGCGGGAGGAGCTCGACGCGCTGTCGCGCGAGCTCGAGCGGCTCGCCGACCGGTTCGCCGGCCGCGCCGAGGATCCCGCCCGGCGACCGGAGGGCGCGCGGCTCTGCCGCTTCTTCGGGGCCGCCAACGCCGACCTGGTGGACGAGCGGTGAGCGCCGGCGCCGGCCCGCCAGACCCCGCCGCGGCGCTGCGCACCCCGGTCTTCCGGACGCTCGTCGTCGGCTGGGCGCTGACGAACTTCGCCGACTCCGTCCTGATCCTGATCCTCGCGGTGTGGGTCGCGGACCTCACGGGCGACGTGGCCCTCGCCGGAGCCACCTTCGCCGCGCTCGGCGTGCCGGCGCTCGCCTCGCCGCTGCTCGGGCAGCTCGCCGACCGCGTGTCCCGGCGGCGGCTGCTCGCGTGGACCTACCTGGGCGGGGCCGCCGTGCTCGTGCCGCTGTTCTGGGTCGACGACGCGGGCGACGTCTGGCTCCTGTACGCCGTCACGGTGCTCTACGCGTCCGTCGCCTACGTGACCGGCGCGTGCCAGTCGGGACTGCTCAAGGACCTGGTGCCGGCGGCGTCGCTGGGTCACGCCAACGGCCGGCTGGCCGCCATCGACCAGGTCTTCCGGCTCGCGATGCCGGTCCTCGGCGCGGCGGTCTACGCCTGGTCCGGGCCGCTGCCGCTGGTCGGGGCGACGATCGCCGCCTTCGCGGCGTCCGCGCTGGTGTTCGCGCGCGTGCGGGTCGTCGAGTCGGAGCCCGAGCCGGCCGAGGGGCGCGGGTCCTTCTGGCACGAGGCGGGCGAAGGGTTCCGCCATCTGTTCCGCACCCGCCCGCTCGGCGGCATGTCGACCGCCCTGCTGTGGACCATGGCCGCCGTCGGCCTCGTCAACGCCGTCACGTTCGCGATCCTCGAGGCGTTCGGCATCCCGGCGTACCTGCTGGGCCCGCTCACCGCGGTCCAGGGTGTCGCGGGCCTGGCGGCCGGGCTGCTGGCGCCTCGCCTCATGGACCGGTGGGGGCGGCAGCGGGTCTTCGCCGGCGGCCTGCTCGTGCTGACCGTCGGCCTCGTGCCGCTCCTCGGGACGTGGGTGCCGTTCGCGGTCGTCGGCATGGGGCTGGTCGGGTTCGGCGTCACCGCGACGGTCGTCGCCTACGTCACCGAGCGGCAGGTCCGCACCCCGCCGCGGCTCCAGGGCAGGGCCGCCGCGGCGAGCCACCTGGTCCTCAACTTCCCCGGGGTCGTGGTGACCATGGCCGGCGCGGCGCTGCTCGCCGTCGTCGACCACCGGGTCCTGGTCGGCGTGAACGTCCTGGTCTGCCTGGTGTGCGGGCTGGCCGCGCTGCGCCTGCGGGCACCGGCCCCCGTCACCCCCGTGCCGCCGTCGGGCCGCGAGGACGAACCGGACACCGGCGCTACCATGGCCTAGCGCCTCCGTAGCTCAATGGATAGAGCACCGGCCTTCTAATCCGTAGGTTGCAGGTTCGAGTCCTGCCGGGGGCACCACGCTGACGTGCCCGAGCCGCCGGACGCGGTCGTCGCCCTGCAGGTCGTCTCGGAGCCTCACGACGAGCGGACGCGCCGCGTCCCCCGTTCTCGACGCCACCTCGGAGCACGACCGAGGCCTGGTGCCCTCGCCGACGAGCAGCTGTGGTGCGAGCACGCGGTCGCGACCAGCGACGGCGCGGCGATGACGCGTGCACGGCCGGGCTGACGCGGGCATGCTGTGTGCTTATGGGCGCTCAGAGTAGATTCATGCGATTTGTCGCGGAGTTCGAGGTCGAGGTGTTCGACCCGGTCCAGGCGGCGGCGTTCGCGCTCGCCTGGGGGTACGGCGCCGACGACCCGCTGCTGTCGCACCCGCGGACGGCCGAGGAACAGGTGCGGTTCGCGGTCGAGCAGGCGATGTTCCTGCGGCTCGACGACACCGGCATCCGCGCGGGGTTCGCCATCGTGGGAGGCAGCGTCGTAGCCCGCGAGCGGGACGAGAGCGGCAGCACGTTCGTGGAGATGACCGTGCCGCCGGTGCGTGCCCGGCACGGAGACGACGACGACCGCTAGGCGAGGCCTCGGACCCAGGCCGGATCGGGGTACGGTCGTCGCAGCCCGTCCCGAGGAGAGGACCGTCATGGCACGCCCCGAGCTCAAGCTGCAGGTCGAGCTGCCGAGCGACCAGGAGATCGGCGTCCCGGCCGACTTCGCGTCGGTGTGGCACACCTCGACCTCGTTCGTCATCGACTTCGTCACGGCCAAGTCGCCCGCCAAGCCGCTCGTCGACCGGGAGACCGGAGAGCAGACCGGCCACGCCCTCCCGGTCAAGGTGGCGGCGCGCGTGCGCATCCCGCCCCAGCAGGTGTTCGAGCTGGCCCGGGCGCTGACGCAGCAGCTCGACGCCTGGGAGCGCGAGACCGGGCGCAAGGCCGACGGGAGCGGTGGGGCGCCGTCCTGACACGGGTTCGCCGTCGACCGGCGCGCGCGTTTGGCACCGCCCCTCCCACAGGCAAGGATGAGCCCCGTGACTGGAACGGAGGGAACGCGCGTCGCGCACCGGCCCGAGGCGGAGGCCGAGCTCGGCCAGACCGTCTACGACGTCGCCCGAGACCTGCGGCGCGACGTCGCCGACGTGCGGCTCCCGCTGCCCATCGACGGGGCCGCCGAGGCCGAGGCGTCGCGCACGCGCCTCCTCGCCCAGCTCGACGAGCACCTCCTGCCGCGCCTCAAGGAGCTGTCCTCTCCCGCGGTCGTCGTCGTGGCCGGCTCGACGGGCGCGGGCAAGTCCACCCTCTACAACTCGCTGCTGGGGGAGGAGATCTCCCAGGCCGGCGTGCTGCGCCCGACGACGCGTGAGCCGGTCCTCGCCTTCAACCCCGCCGACGTCGACGTGATCGCCGAGGGTCCCGTCACGGAGCTCTCGCGGGTGGTCCACCACCCGGGCGTGCCGCGCGGGACCGCGCTGCTCGACGCGCCGGACCTCGACTCCTTCCTGCAGCAGAACCGGTCGACGGCCCAGCAGCTCCTCGAAGCCGCGGACCTGTGGCTGTTCGTCACCACGGCGGCCCGCTACGGCGACGCGCTGCCGTGGCAGGCGCTCGAGCGCGCGACCGAGCGCGGCGCCGCGGTCGCGATGGTGCTCAACCGCGTGCCCCGGGAGACCCTCACGACCGTGCGCGGGGACCTGCTGCAGCGCCTGCGCGAGCACGGCATGACCGACGTGCCGCTGTTCGTCGTGCCCGACGTCGGCCCGCACGAGGGCCTGCTCGAACCGGGCGTCGTCGCACCCGTGCGGCGCTGGCTGTCGATGCTCGCCGGGCCGGACCGTTCCCGTGCCGTCATCGTCCGCACGCTCAAGGGTGCGCTGGGCGCCCTGCCGGCGTGGGTCACCTCGCTGGCGGACGCCGTCGAGGCGCAGGCGGAGGCCGCCGACGCGCTGCGGCGCACCGTCGTGCACGAGATGCCCGCCGCCGAGAAGCTCGCGCGCGACGCCGTCGCGGCGGGGGTCGTCGCCGGCGCGTCGGTCGAGGCCCGCTGGCGCGAGCTGTCCGGCACCTCGCGGCTGGACCGCGTCAAGGTCAAGGGCGACCGGGCCCGCAGCACCCGCCGCGCCGGCCGTGCGCGCGGGGCGGCGCTCGACGGGCTGCGGGCGGAGGTGACGGGCGCCGCGACGCGGACGCTGGATGCCGCGGGCGGACGCGTCGAGGAGCGCCTGCGGGCCGTGCTCGACGGTGCCGGCGCCCCCGCGGGCGGGCCGGCGGTCGTGCCCGACAGGGCCGCGCGTGCCGCGGCCCGCGAGAACGAGGTGCCGACGATCGTCCGGGCCTGGGACGAGCGCGCCGACGCCGTCGTGGCCGAGCTGCTCGCCGGCGGCGGCGACGGCCGGCGGGTCGAGGCGGCCGTCAAGGCGTTCGACCGCCGCGGGCTGGGCACGCTGCTGCTC
>JAPSLD010000057.1 GCA_031181105.1 Isoptericola sp.
GAGCGGCATGCCCTCCTGGTAGCCCGCGGCGGACTGGACGCCGACGACGGCCCGCTCGGCGAACTCGGGCAGGGTCCGGGCGCCCGCGTAGGTGAAGCTCGACCGGACGCCCGAGGTGATGTCGTCGAGCAGGTCCTCGACGCCCGGGCGGCGCGGGTCGAGGTACATCTTCCCGGTCGAGATGCCCTCCTCGTACAGGGCCTTGCGCGCCCGGTCGAACGCCGAGCCCGTGCCGGCGGTGCGCGCCGCGACGGCCCGCGCGGAGGCCATGCCGAACGACTCCTTGTACAGGCGGCCGGTGCCGTCGTCGTGCAGGTCGCCCGGGGACTCGTAGGTGCCCGCGAACCACGACCCGATCATCACCTGCGACGCGCCCGCGGCGAGCGCCAGCGCGACGTCGCGCGGGTGCCGCACGCCGCCGTCGGCCCACACGTGCCGCCCGAGCTCGCGCGCCGCGGCCGCGCACTCGAGCACCGCCGAGAACTGCGGGCGTCCGACGGCGGTCTGCATGCGGGTGGTGCACATCGCGCCGGGGCCGACCCCGACCTTGACGATGTCGGCGCCGGCGGCGACAAGGTCGCGCACACCGCCGGCCGTGACGACGTTGCCGGCCACGACGGGCACCTGCGGGTCGAGGCCGCGGACGGCCTCCAGGGCCTGGAGCATCTTCGTCTGGTGACCGTGCGCCGTGTCCACCACGAGCACGTCGATGCCCGCCTCGAGCAGGCCCTTGGCCTTCGCGGCGACGTCGCCGTTGATCCCGACCGCCGCGCCGACGCGCAGCCGGCCCGCAGCGTCGAGCGCGGGGCGGTAGACCGTGGAGCGCACCGCGCCCTTGCGCGTGAGCACGCCCACGAGGGCGCCGTCGCGCACGACGGGCGCCATCTGCACCTTGGCCGCGTGCAGGCGCTCGAACGTCGCCTCCAGGCCCTCGCTCTCGACGCGGGCCGCGTCGAGCGTCACGAGGTCGCCCGCCATGACCTGGCGCACCTGGGCGAAGCGGTCGACCGACGCGCAGTCCGCCTCCGTCACGACCCCCACGGGCCGGCCGTCGGAGACCACGACCGCGGCGCCGTGCGCGCGCTTGCCCAGCAGCGTCAGCACGGTGGCCACCGTCTCGGTCGGCGCGACGACGACCGGGGTCTCGACGACGGGGTCCTTCGCCTTCACGTCGGCCACGACGTCGGCGACGACCTCGGTCGGCACGTCCTGCGGCAGGATCGCGACCGCCCCGCGGCGCGCCACCGTCTCGGCCATGCGCCGGCCGGCGACGGCCGTCATGTTCGCGACGACCACGGGGATGGTCGTCCCGGTGCCGTCGTCGGTCGCGAGGTCGACGTCGAACCGGCTCGTCACGTCGGAGCGCGACGGGACCATGAAGACGTCGCCGTAGGTCAGGTCGGTGGTGGGCTGGTGCCCGTCGAGAAAGCGCACAGGTGTCCCCTGGAGGTGATGCCGAGAGTGTCCGACCCTCGAACGCCCGCCGGCGGTCACGTGTTCCCGTCGGCACCTTCGAACCTACCGCGCACTCCCTGCACAGGAGTGCCACGCCGAGCGCATAGAGTGGTCCGGTTATGTCTGGAGGGATTGCATGGGGCTGCTGAGGGACATCCGCTCGCCCGAGGACGTGCGGCGGCTCACCGGCGCCGAGACGATGCGGCTGGCCGCGGAGATCCGGGCGTTCCTGGTGGACCAGGTGTCGCGCACCGGCGGCCACCTCGGACCCAACCTCGGTGTGGTGGAGCTGACGATCGCGCTGCACCGGGTCTTCGAGTCGCCCCGGGACACGCTGGTCTTCGACACGGGGCACCAGTCCTACGTGCACAAGCTGCTGACCGGCCGGCAGGACTTCTCTGCCCTGCGCAAGCGCGGCGGCCTGTCCGGCTACCCGAGCCGGGCCGAGTCGGAGCACGACGTCGTCGAGAACTCGCACGCGTCCACCGCGCTGTCGTGGGCCGACGGCATCGCGCGCGCCAACGCGGTCCAGGGACGCGTCGACCGCCACGTCGTCGCCGTGATCGGCGACGGCGCGCTGACCGGCGGGATGGCGTGGGAGGCGATCAACAACATCGCCGCGGGCGACGACCGCCGGCTCGTCATCGTGGTCAACGACAACGGCCGCTCCTACTCGCCCACGATCGGCGGCGTGGCCAACCACCTCGACACGCTGCGCACGACCCGTGGCTACGAGGCGTTCCTCGACTGGGGCAAGCGCACGCTGCACCGCACGGGCGCGCCGGGCCGCTTCGCCTACGGCTGGCTGCACGGGCTGAAGAAGGGTCTCAAGGACGTCGTCGCGCCCCAGGGCATGTTCGAGGACCTGGGCCTGAAGTACGTCGGCCCCGTCGACGGGCACGACGTCGCCGCCATGGAGCACGCGCTGCGCCGCGCCAAGAACTTCGGCGGGCCCGTCATCGTGCACGCGATCACCGAGAAGGGCCGCGGCTACACGCCGGCGGAGGAGGACGTCGCCGACCGGTTCCACGCCGTCGGCAAGATCCACCCCGAGACCGGACTGCCCGTCGCGCCGTCGCGGTTCGGCTGGACGCAGGTCTTCGCCGACGAGATCGTCGAGATCGGCCGCCGCCGGCGCGACGTCGTCGCGATCACCGCCGCCATGCTGCACCCCGTGGGGCTCGCACCGTTCGCCGAGAAGTTCCCGGAGCGCACGTTCGACGTCGGGATCGCCGAGCAGCACGCCGCGACGTCGGCCGCAGGCATGGCGTTCGCAGGCCTGCACCCCGTCGTCGCGGTGTACGCGACCTTCCTCAACCGCGCGTTCGACCAGGTGCTCATGGACGTCGCGCTGCACAAGGCGGGCGTGACGTTCGTGCTCGACCGCGCCGGCATCACCGGCGACGACGGGCCGAGCCACAACGGCATGTGGGACATGGCGATGCTGCGCATCGTGCCCGGTCTGCAGCTGGCCGCCCCGCGCGACGAGGCGACGCTGCGCGCCGCCCTGCGGCACGCGGTCGACGTCGACGACGCGCCGACCGTCGTGCGCTACCCCAAGGGGGCGCTCGTCGACCCGATCCCGGCGCTCGAGGACGTCGAGGGCGTCGACGTCCTGGCCCGCCACGTCCCCGGCGGCGGCGCGCCCGAGAGCAGGCGGGTGCTCGTCGTCGGCGTCGGCGCGATGGCCGGCACGGCGCTCGCGGCGGGGGAGTCGCTCGCCGCGCACGGGCTCGAGGTCTGCGTGGTGTCCCCGACGTGGGTCCTGCCCGTCCCGCCGGCGCTGGTCAAGCTCGTGGGCGAGCACGACCTCGTCCTGACGATCGAGGACGGCGTGGCCGAGGGCGGGGTCGGGGCGACGCTCGCGCAGCGCTCGGCCGAGCAGGGCGTGCGCACACCGCACGTGCACCGCGGGGTGGCGCTCGAGTTCCTCGACCACGCGAGCCGCGAGCAGGTCACCACGGCCCAGCGGCTGCGTGCCGAGGACGCGGTGCGCGACGCGCTCGCGGCGCTCGCCGGAGCCTGACGGTCGCGTCCCGGGGCGCCGTTCCCGGATCCGCCCCGCCGTCGGTAGCGTGACGGCATGACTCTGGAACCGCTCGACGAGGACTGGACGCGCGCGCTCGCGGTCGTCGCGCACCCGGACGACATGGAGTTCGGCGCCGCCGCGGCGGTGGCTCGCTGGACCGGCCAGGGCAAGCACGTCGTGTACTGCATGGTCACGAGCGGCGAGGCCGGGATCGACGGCATGCACCCGGACGAGGCGCGCCCGGTCCGGGAGGCCGAGCAGGAGGCCTCGGCGCGGGTCGTCGGCGTGGAGGACGTCGAGTTCCTCCGGCTGCCCGACGGCGTCGTCGAGTACGGCGTGCCGCTGCGACGCGCGATCGCGCAAATCGTGCGCAGGCACCGTCCCGAGGTGGTGATCACGGGCAACCACCGCGAGACGTTCCCGGGCGGCGTGCTCAACCAGGCCGACCACGTCGCGACCGGCCGTGCCGTCGTCGACGCGGTGCGCGACGCCGGGAACCGGTGGGTGTTCCCCGAGCAGCTCTCGGACGGGCTCGAGCCGTGGGGCGGTGTGCGGGCGGTGTGGGTGGCCGGGTCGCCGGAGGCCCGGCACGCGGTCGACGTCACGGCCACGTTCGACGCCGGCGTCGAGTCGCTGCGTGCCCACGCGGCATACCTGGACGGGCTCGGCTGGGAGGGCTTCGACCCGGCCGAGTTCCTCGCGGGGCTGACCACCACGACGGGCGAGGAGCTCGGGGTGCGGCACGCCACGGCGTTCGAGGTGCTGCGGCTGGGCTGGGAGTGATCGCCCGCCCGACGGCGGACCGTCATCCCGGCGTCACCGTCCGTTCAGGCGGGCCTGCTTGAAACGGCCCATGAGTCGTTCCAGCGGCCGCGGTGCCGTGCTCGCGGGCGTGGCGCTCGGCGCCGTGGCCACCGCCGTCGCCGTCCGTGAGCTGCTGCGCCGCCAGGCCGACCTCGCGCGCCGCCGCATCGGCAAGGCGCTCGGCGAGGTGGCGCTCGACGCCGACAAGGTCTGGAAGCCCGGCTATGGTGGCGAGCCGCTCGACCTGCTCGTGCTCGGCGACTCGATCGCCGCGGGGCTCGGGGCGGAGCGGCCCCAGGACACGCTCGGTGCCCGGGTCGCGCGCGGGCTGGCGAAGCGGCTGCACCGGCCGGTGCGGCTGCGGTGCGCGGCCGTGGTGGGTGCGGAGTCGTCCGCGCTGGCCGGGCAGCTCGCCGCGCTGCCGCCCGACTACCGACCCGACGCCGCCGTGATCGTCGTCGGCGGGAACGACGTCACGCACCGCGTCCCGGTCGCCACGTCGGTCGAGCACCTGGAGCGGGCCGTGGTCGAGCTGCGCCGGCGGGGGGCGGCGGTCGTCGTGGGCACGTGTCCCGACCTCGGCGCCCTGCGCCCCGTGCCGCAGCCGCTGCGGGCCCTGGGGTCGCGGATGTCTCGCCAGCTCGCGGGCGCCCAGGCGGTCGTGGCGGCGCGGCACGGCGCGCACGCGGTGTCGCTGGCGCGGACCGTCGGCCCGTTCTTCGTCGCCGAGCCCGACGAGATGTTCAGCCTCGACCGGTTCCACCCCAGCGCGCTGGGCTACAAGCGCACCGCGGGAGCGATCGTGCCGTCCGTCCTCGGCGCGCTCGGGCACGACGCCGGTCCCGCTCAGCAGTGACCGAGCCGCTCGACGCGGACCGGGGCGCACGGACCCCGCTCGTCGCCGGGCCGCGCCGGTGC
This sequence comes from Isoptericola sp., assembly GCA_031181105.1. Lineage (GTDB taxonomy): Bacteria > Actinomycetota > Actinomycetes > Actinomycetales > Cellulomonadaceae > Isoptericola. The sequence continues at coordinate 5,207 of JAPSLD010000057.1, forward strand.
GCCCTGCGAGGCCCGGACCAGCACGAGCCCCTGCGCCCGCAGCGCGTCGCCGAGGGCGGCGCCCACCTGCTGGCGCAGCAGGCTCGCGTGGTGGGCGTCGTGGAGCGGGCCCACGGCGCCGGCGCCGAGGAACCCGCCCGAGGCGATCGCCGCGCCCGCGAGGGCCGCGAGCACCATCGCCACCGGCGACGGCGGACGCCGGCCGTCCCGCCGCACCGCGGGCGCTCTGCCGGCCCGGCTCACCTGCCGTCCGTCGTCCGCGCTCCAGATCTCGAACACGACGGGTGACGTGGGGGTGCTCATGGGGGTCGCCGCCTCGGGCCGTGCGGCGCCTGGGCCGGGTGCCGCTACCGGGAGAGAGCGTGCGGCGTGGGGTGCGGTGACGTCACCGGCCGGGTGAAGGTCTCACCCGGCCCGGGGCGCTCCGGCGAGCGTGGCCTCGGCGGCGGCGAGCGCCACGCGGTACAGGTCGCCCTGCGACTCGGCGTACCAGGCACGCTGCCGGGCCGCTCCGTTGCCGCGCGCCCACAGCGCACCGAGCGTCTCGGTGACGGCGTCGAGGTCGCCCGCGTCGACCAGCGCGTCCCGGACGTGCTCGACCAGGACCCCGACGACGTCGTGCGCGGGCGCGGGGCGGAAGGTCCGCGGGTGGAGCAGGTCTCCCGTGATGCCGGACCGGCCGGCGCGCCAGTGCGCCGTGCGCAGCAGCTCGGTCGGTGCGTCGGGCACGGGCCTGCCGTCGGCGGCCTCGCGCGCGCACGTCTCGACGAGCGCGCGGGACAGGGCCGCGAGCAGGGCCGCGGTGCGGGGGTCGAGGCACACGTCCGCGACCCGGATCTCGACCGTCGGGTACTTCGACGACAGGCGCGCGTCGAAGTAGACCATGGCGTGGTCCAGGACCGTACCGGTCGCGACGAGCGCGTCGACGGCGGCGTGGTAGGCCTCGGGCGTGCCGAAGCAGCGCGACGGGCCCGCGGTGGGCCAGCGTGCCCACACCTGCGAGCGGAAGCTCGCGAAGCCCGAGTCGTCACCCTGCCAGAACGGGGAGTTGGCGGACAGCGCGAGCAGTGGCGCGAGCCACGGCCCGATGCGGTCGATCACCGCGACGCCCTCCGCGTCGTCGGCCACGGAGACGTGCACGTGGCAGCCGTTCGTCAGCTGCTCGCGGGCGGTGAGGCCGAACTCCGTGCGCGCCCTCAGGTAGCGCACCTTGGAGACCGTCGTGCCGTCGATGGGGACCGGCGAGGTGCCCACGGCGGCGATGTGGGCGTCGTGCTGCTGCGCCGCGGCCTCGGCGCCCGCCCGGCCGTCGAGGAGCGCCTGCGTCAGGTCGGCGAGCGACGTCATCGGCTCGGTCGCCGTCTCGATCTGCTCCTCCATGAACTCGGGCTCGAGCGGGCCGTGCTCCGGGTGCGCCCCGTCCAGCACCGCCTGCGCCCGGGGGATCGGCCCGCCGTCCGGCCCGACCAGCAGCAGCTCTTCCTCGACTCCGAACGTTCGCGTCACGCGTGGATGCTCGCACGGCGCGTCGACTTTCGCACCGGGGGCGCGCGCCGGTCACCGGGCGCGCGCGTGCCCGACGGCTCCCGCGGGGCGACGCGCGCGCGGTGAGCGCCGCCGGTACCACGTCGCCAGGAGCGCGACGGCGAGGAGCAGCTCGGCTCCGTCGCCGCCGTAGTACATCCACACGGCCGCGTCCGCGCGGTGCGCGGCGTCGTGCGCGCCCGCGTGGGACGCGTGGACGTCGCCGGCCCGCACCGCGCGCGCGTACAGCAGCTTGGCCAGGGCCGCGTGCGCACCCGCGGCCGCGACGAGCACCAGCGCGCGGGCGCGCACGACCGGCCGCCGGGGCGCCGGGTCCGTGCCGGCGATCGACCAGGTGAAGAGGCATCCGGCGGCAAGGAAGTGGCCGAGCACGAGCCAGCGCACCAGGGGCTCCGCGCGCACCGCCGCCTCGAGGGGTGTGAGGTAGAGCACGAAGAGCGCGCCGACGTCGAGCACCGCGGCCGGGACCGGGTGGGAGAGCACGTGCACGGGCGCGCTGTGCAGCAGGTGCGAGACGCGCCGGCCCCGGGCGGGACCCACGGAGCCGAGCAGCAGGCGGGCGGGCGCGCCGAGGACGAGGCCCAGCGGGGCGTACATGCCCAGCAGGAGGTGCTGGACCATGTGCGCCCGGTGGTCCGTGGCGGCGAGGCCGGCGAGCGGCGGGCTGACGGCCACCGCGACGAGCAGCGCACCCGTGACCCACGCGGCCGTGCGCCACGGCGACCACGCGGGCAGGGTCGGCGGTCGTCGGGCCAGGCCGACGGCGTACGGCGCGAGCAGCGCACCCGTCGCCAGGGCCGTTGGCCACCAGCCGGGCGTCACGGCGCCGGCCCGTCGTCCCGGGCGTCCCGGGACCGGCGCCGCGCCCCGCGCAGCACGAGCAGGCCGGCGGCGAGCAGGACCAGGCCGGCGGCGTTCCACGCCACGTCGTAGGCGAGCAGGTCCACGCCGTACCGGACCTGGTGGACGCCGAGCACCTTGTGGTTGACGAGGCCGTCGAACACCTGGAAGGCCCCGGCGCCCGTCAGCGCGCCGCCCCAGGCCGCGGCCCGGTCCAGCACGCGGTCCCGCGCGAGGTCGGCGAGCAGGAAGCCGCCGGCGACGAGCAGGACGAGCTCGGCGGCGTGCAGCACCCCGTCGGACAGCAGCGCCGCGGCGGGCGTGCCGAGGTCGTAGAAGTGGTGCCACCCGAGGATCTGGTGGAAGACCACCTCGTCGACGGCGGCCATGAGCCCGACGCCCACGAGCGCCGCGGCGCGCGCGGAGCGGCGGTGCTGCGGGACCTCCATCGCCCGACAGTAGGGGCCCGGCCGTCCGCTCGACAGCCGGGCCCCACGCGACGTCCGACGGTGTCAGGCGGCCTCGCGCGGCACGTCGGCGACGCCGGCGGGCAGGAGGCGGCGACCCAGGACGCGCTCGCTGTAGCCCGTGCGGTCGAGGTAGGGCGTGATGCCGCCGGTGTGGAAGCCCCATCCGGCGCCGAGGATCATGCACAGGTCGATCTGCTGCGGGGAGGCGACGACGCCCTCGTCGAGCATGTGGCCGATCTCGACGGTGAGGGCGGCCAGGACCGCGTCGAGGACGCCGTCGGCGTCGAGGACGCCCGGCTCGCCCGGCCGCGCGGGGCCGAACGCCTCCTGGACCGCCGGGTCGACCGGCTTGGGCAGGCCGGCCCCGGGCGCGTCGAGCACCACCCGCGTCCCGTCCGCGACGAGCTTCTCGAGGCCGGGGGAGCGCGGGAACCGGTCGCCCAGGTCCTCGCGCAGCGACGTCAGCACGTGGAGCCCGACCGCGGGCCCGACGAGGTCGAAGAGCTCGAACGTCGGCATGGGGAGGCCGAGGGGGGCCAGCGCGGTGTCCGCGACCTCGACGGGCGTGCCGTTCTCGACCGCCTCGACGACCTTGCCCATGACGAGCACGAGCAGCCGGTTGACCACGAAGCCGGGGCGGTCGGCCACGAGGACCGACGTCTTGCGCAGCTTCTTCGTCACGGCGAACGCCGTGGCGAGCGCCTCGTCGCTCGTGCGGCCGGCCTGGACCACCTCGACGAGCGGCATCCGGGCGACCGGGTTGAAGAAGTGGATGCCCACGACGCGCTCGGGGTGCCGCAGGTCCGACGCCATCTCGGTCACCGACAGCGCCGAGGTGTTCGTCGCGAGCACCGTGTCCGGCGGCACGATCGTCTCGAGCTCGGCGAAGACACGCTTCTTGAGGTCCATGACCTCGGTCACGGCCTCGATCACGAGGTCGCAACCGGCCAGGTCCTCGATCTGCGTCGTCCCGTGCACGCTCGCGGTGACGCGCGCGGCGACCTCGGGGGTCATGCGGCCGCGGCCGACGAGCTTCCCGACGCTCGAGCGGACGAAGCCGAGCCCCTTCTCGACGCGCTCGGTGTCGAGGTCGCGCATGACGACGGGCACGCCGAGGCGCTGGGAGACCAGGAGCGCGATCTGCGCCGCCATCAGGCCGGCACCGACGATGCCGACGCGCGTGACGGGGCGGGCGAGGTCCGGCGACGGAGCGCCGGCGGGCTTCTTGCCGCCCGAGACGAGCTGGAACGCGTACACGCTCGCGCGCATCTCGTCGGTCATGATGAGGTCGGCCAGCGCCTCGTCCTCCGCGGCGAACGCCTCGGCGCGCGTCCAGGTGCGCGCGCCGGCGAGCAGGTCGAGAGCCCGGTAGGGCGCGGGCCGCGACCCGGCCACGACGGCGTCGAGGCGCCGGCGCGTCGCGCCGAGCACGGCGTCCCAGACCGGCTCGGGGTCGGGCTCGCGGCGCGGGACCGTCACCTCGCCGCGCACGACCTGCTCGGCCCAGGCGATCGAGCGCTCGAGGAAGTCGGCCGCGTCGAACATGGCGTCGACGAGGCCCGTCTCGAGGGCCTCGGGCGCCGTGAACGGCTTGCTGGCCGCCGGACGCGTGAGCAGCACGTCGACCGCCTTCTCGATGCCCACCAGGTGGGGCACGAGGTACGAGCCGCCCCAGCCCGGCACCAGGCCGAGGCCGACCTCGGGCAGGCCGAGGGCCCTGACGTCGGACGACACCGTGCGGTAGTCGCAGCCGAGGGCGAGCTCGAACCCGCCGCCGAGGGCGATGCCGTTCACGAACGCGAACGTGGGCACGCCCATCGTGTGCAGCAGCTCGTACGCGGCGTGGCCCGCGCGGCCGAGCTCGAGCGCGTCCTCGCGGCGCGTCACCGCGCCGACGCCCAGCAGGTCGGCGCCCGCGGCGAGGACGTACGGCTTGCCGGTGACGCCGACGGCGACGAGCTCGCCGGCGGCGGCGCGCTCCTGCAGGCCGCGCAGCGCGGCCGTGAGCTCGGCCAGGCCCTGCGGGCCCAGGGTGTTCGGCTTGGTGTGGTCGAGCCCGTTGTCGAGCGTGACGAGGGCCATCGTCCCGGTCCCGCCGGGCAGGGCGACGTCGCGCACCAGGGCGCGGGTCACGCGCTCGGCGCGGGCCGCCCCCGCGGCGGCGGTGCTGTCGGCCGGGGTGGTGGTGTCGGTCATGTCAGCCCTCCGTGGTGGCCGGGACGTGGCCCGAGTAGTCGGCGTGGTGCGGGTTCTCCCAGATCACGGTGCCGCCCTGGCCGAGGCCCACGCACATCGTGGTCAGGCCGTAGCGCACCTCCGGGTGCCGGGCGAACTGGCGCGCGAGCTGGGTCATGAGCCGCACGCCCGAGCCGGCGAGCGGGTGCCCGACGGCGATCGCGCCGCCGTAGGGGTTGACGCGCTCGTCGTCGTCGGCGATGCCGAAGTGGTCGAGGAACGCCAGGACCTGGACGGCGAACGCCTCGTTGATCTCGAAGAGACCGATGTCGTCGATCGTCAGGCCGGCACGGGCGAGCGCCTTCTGGGTCGCCGGCACGGGGCCGTACCCCATGACCTCGGCCGGCACGCCCGCGAACGCGAACGTGACCATCCGCATCGCCACGGGCAGCCCGAGCTCCTCGGCGACGTCGCCCGCCGCGACGAGCGACGCCGTGGCGCCGTCGGTCAGGGGAGAGGCGTTGCCCGCGGTGACGCGGCCACCCGGGCGGAACGGCGTCTTCAGGTCGGCGATCGCCTCCATGGTGGTGCCCGGGCGCGGCAGCTCGTCCGCGGTCGCCAGGCCCCAGCCGCGCTCGGCGGAGCGGACGGCGACGGGCACGATCTCGGGGCCGATGTCGCCGTCGGCGAGCGCCTTGGCGTACCGGGCCTGGGTGCTGACGGCGTACGCGTCCGCGCGCTCCTTGGTCAGGTGCGGGAAGCGGTCGTGCAGGTTCTCCGCGGTGACGCCCATGCTGAGCGCCTCGGGGTCGACCAGCCGCTCGGCGAGGAAGCGCGGGTTGGGGTCGGCGCCGACGCCCATGGGGTGACGTCCCATGTGCTCCACGCCGCCGGCGATCGCGACGTCGGACGCACCGACGGCGATGCTCGCGGCCGTCGTCGTCACCGCGGTCATGGCACCCGCGCACATGCGGTCGACCGCGTAGCCGGGCACCGTGGCGGGCAGGCCCGCGAGCAGCGCGACGGTGCGCCCGAGGGTCAGACCCTGGTCGCCCTGCTGGGTCGTGGCCGCGATCGCGACCTCGTCCACGCGCTCGGGCGGCAGCTCGGGGTGGCGCCGCAGCAGCTCGCGCACGGCCTTGACGACGAGGTCGTCGGCCCGGGTCTCGGCGAACAGCCCGTCGGGGCGGGCCTTGCCGAAGGGGGTGCGCACGCCCTCGACGAAGACGACGTCGCGCACGGGCGGGCGGCCGGCGGCGCGGGTGGTGCCGGGTGAGGACTCGGTGGCCACGGTCATGGCAGCTCCTGGTGTGGGACTTCGGCGTCCGCGAGCGACGCCGCTCTCGCCGGTACACGCTACCGCGAGTACCAGGAAGAACATAGCAGGAACTGAGACCCGGTATCAGGGCCGGAGGTCGTGCGGTGGGTCAGGCCTCGGCGAACGCCTTCGCGAGCGGCTCGGCGACGAGCCCCACCTGCCACTCGCGCGCGTTGCGTCCCCGCAGGAACGCCGCGATCTCGGCCGGACCTGCCGGCTCGGGAGGCGTCCAGCACAGCCGGCGCAGCGCGTCGGGCTGCAGCAGGTTCTCGACGGGGACCGCGAGCTCCTCGGAGAGGCCGGCCACGACCTCGCGCGCCGCCGCGAGCCGGCGCGCTGCGACCGGGTCTCGGTCCGCCCACACGCGGGGCTGGGGCGGGCCCTCGGTGCGCGGGCCGCGAAGGCTCGGCAGGTCGTCGGCCGGCAGTGCGAGGGCCTCGTCGATCGCGCGCTGCCAGGCGGCGGCGCGACGGCGTGCGGCCTTGCCCGCGAACTCGGGGAGGGCGACGAGCTGCGGCACCGAGCGCGGCAGGGCGCGTGCCGCCGCGACGATCGCACGGTCGGGCAGCACGCGTCCCGGGGACACGTCCCGCGCGCGGGCGCTCGCCTCGCGCGCCCTCCAGAGGCTGCGCACGACGCCGAGCTGGCGGCGGTCGCGCAGCGTGTGCGTGCCCGAGGTGCGCCGCCACGGCTCGGGGCGCGGCGCGGGCGGGGGAGCCGTGCGGACCGCCTCGAACTCCTGGGCGGCCCACTCGGCCTTGCCCGCGGCCTCGAGCCGCTCGGCGAGCTTCTCGCGCAGCTCGAGCAGCACCTCGACGTCGAGCGCCGCGTACCGCAGCCAGTCGTCCGGCAGCGGCCGCGTGGACCAGTCGACGGCGGAGTGCTCCTTGGCCAGACCGAGCCCGAGCACCTCCGCGACGACGGCCGCGAGGCCCACGCGCTCCATGCCGAGCAGGCGGGCCGCGAGCTCGGTGTCGAACACCCGCGTCGGCCGCAGGCCGTGCTCGGCGAGCCCCGGCAGGTCCTGCGACGCCGCGTGCAGCACCCACTCGACGTCGCCGACGGCCTCGGCGAGCGCCGAGAGGTCGGGCAGGGCGACGGGGTCGAGCAGCGCCGTGCCGGCGCCGGCGCGGCGCACCTGCACGAGGTAGGTCGACTGGCCGTACCGGTAGCCCGAGGCCCGCTCGGCGTCGGCCGCCACGGGGCCCGACGCGGCGGCGAACCGCTCCACGACCCGCGCGAACGCCTCCGGCGTCGCCACCACCGGACCGACGCCGTCGGACGGCTCGGTCAGCGGGACGACGTCGGGTGCGGGCGTGGGCAGGGCGGTGCTCATGGTCCTACGGTATTTCGTCGCGGCGCGAGGGCCGTGACGCCGTCGGGCAGGGGCGGCAGGCCGCCCGCGGTGCTCATCAGGTCCGCCCACACGGCCAGGTGCGCGCCGAGGTCGGTGCCCGTCGGCGTCCAGGACGCGCGCAGCTCGAGGTCGACGGCGTCCGGCGTGCCCGCCAGCGCGCCGAAGCTCTGTGACAGGACCCGCGTGACGGTCCCGCCGAGCGCGACCTGCTCGACCGAGGCCGCCTCGAGCGCCTCCGTGACCCAGGACCAGGCGACCTCGGCCAGGAGCGGGTCGGCCGCGAGCTCGGGCTCGAGCGTCGCCCGCACGAGGGTCACGACGCGGAAGGTGCCGCGCCAGGTCTCCTGCCCCGCAGGGTCGTGGAGCACGACGAAGCGACCGGTGGCCACCTCGCCCGCGTCCTCGCCCGGACCGGGGCGGTCGGGCCCGGGCCGGGCGTCGAGCACCTCGCCCTCGAGCGCGACGCTGAACGGCGCGATGCGCGTCGGGCCCGGGATCTCGGCGAGGCGGACCTCGGGGCGCGGCCGCTGCGCCCGCAGCGAGGCGAGCGCGGCCGCGAACGGGGCGGGGACGTCCCGCGGGTCGCCGGTCACCCCGCCACGGTACGTCCGCTCGCGCCGCCGACCGGGGCGCGACGTGCCGGAGGATGCGGGCCGTGTCCGTATCGTGATGGTCCGTCCGCCGCGTGGGCGAGCCCCACTAGGCTGGGCAAGGCCTATGCGCCGCCCGCGGGCGCGCGTCGTCGTCTCGAGAGAGCAGGAAGCATGTCAGCTCGTGCACAGATCGGTGTCACCGGACTTGCGGTCATGGGCCGCAACCTGGCGCGCAACTTCGCCCGCCACGGGTTCACCGTGGCGGTGCACAACCGCAGCCACGCCAAGACCCGGTCGCTGATCGAGGAGGCGGGGCACGAGGGCGACTTCGTGCCGTCCGAGTCGATGGCGGACTTCGTCGCGTCGCTCGAGCGCCCCCGCAAGGTGGTCGTCATGGTCAAGGCCGGTGCACCGACCGACGCCGTGATCGACGAGCTGGTGCCGCTGCTGGAGGCGGGTGACATCGTCGTCGACGCCGGCAACGCGCACTTCCCGGACACGATCCGCCGCGAGCAGGCGCTGCGCGAGCGCGGCCTGCACTTCGTGGGCACCGGCGTCTCCGGCGGCGAGGAGGGCGCCCTGAACGGGCCGTCGATCATGCCGGGCGGCACGCGCGAGTCGTACGAGTCGCTCGGACCGATCCTCGAGGCCATCTCGGCCAAGGTCGACGGCACGCCGTGCTGCACGTACGTCGGCCCCGACGGCGCCGGCCACTTCGTCAAGATGGTGCACAACGGCATCGAGTACGCCGACATGCAGCTCATCGCCGAGGCGTACGACCTCCTGCGCCACGGGCTCGGGGCCTCGGCCGCCGAGATCGGCGAGATCTTCGAGGAGTGGAACGCGGGCGACCTCGAGTCGTTCCTCATCGAGATCACCGCCAAGGTGCTCGCGCACACCGACCCGGCGACGGGCAGCGCCTTCGTCGACGTCGTGCTCGACCAGGCCGAGCAGAAGGGCACCGGCCGCTGGACGGTGCAGAACGGCCTCGACCTCGGCGTGCCCATCACCGGCATCGCCGAGGCCACCTTCGCCCGCGCGCTGTCGGGCTCGGTGCCGCAGCGCGAGGCCGCTCGCGCCGCCCTGCCGGCCGACGCCACGCCGCTCGAGGTGCCCGCGGACGACGCCGCTCGCGCCGCGTTCGTCGAGGACGTGCGCCAGGCGCTCTACGCCTCCAAGGTCGTGGCCTACTCGCAGGGCTTCGACCAGATCGCGGCCGCGTCGGCCGAGAACGGCTGGGACATCGACCGCGGTGCCATGGCTCGCATCTGGCGCGGCGGCTGCATCATCCGCGCGCGGTTCCTGAACCGCATTACCGAGGCGTACGACCGCGACCCGGGCCTGCCGCTGCTGCTCGCCGACCCGTACTTCACCGAGGCCGTCTCGACCGGTCTCGGGGCGTGGCGCCGCGTCGTCGCCCAGGCCGCCCAGGCCGGCATCC
>JAPSLD010000058.1 GCA_031181105.1 Isoptericola sp.
TTGACCCGGACCGTGTCCCCGCCGAGGACCGGCACCTCGACCGTCGTCCCGAGGGCGGCCTCGGCGAACGTCACGGGGACGGTCACGCGCAGGTTCGTCCCGTCGAGCGAGAACACGGGGTGCTCGGCCACGTGGACCGTGATGAGCAGGTCGCCCGGCGGCCCGCCCGCGACCCCGGGGCGGCCCTTGCCGCGCAGCCGGATCCGCCGGCCGTCGTTGACGCCGGCCGGGATGCGGGTGGTGATCTTGCGGCCGTCGACGACGAGCTCGACCGTCGCACCCTCGACCGCGGCCCGGAACGGCAGGGTCGTGGAGGTCTCGACGTCGGCGCCGCGCGTGGCGGCCGGGCCGCCGAAACCGGCGCGCCGTCCCCCGCCCATGCCGCCGCCGAACATCGAGCCGAGGATGTCCTCGAACCCCGCGCCCGACGTCGGCTGCGAGTACCGGACGCGCGGTCCGCCCGCACCCGCGGGCCCCGCCCCGCCGCCGAACATGGCGCCGAAGATGTCCTCGAACCCGCCTGTCCCGGCCCCGCCGGGGCCCGCGGAGAAGCGGGCGCCGCCGCCCGCCATCGCCCGCAGCGCGTCGTACTGCTTGCGCTGCTCGGGGTCGGAGAGCACGGCGTAGGCCTCGCCGATCTCCTTGAACCGCGACTCGGCCGCGGCGTCGCCCGCGTTCTGGTCGGGGTGGTACTGCCGCGCGAGCTTGCGGTACGCCTTCTTGATCGCGGCCGCGTCGGCATCCCTGGGGACGCCGAGCGCAGCGTAGAAGTCCTTCTCGATCCAGTCCTGGCCGGTCACGACGCCTCCCTTCCGCTCTGCCCGGTGCTGCGGGCGTGAACCCCCGGCCCGGTGCCGGGGGTCACGCCCGGACGGTCACTCCGGCCCGACGACGCCCACGCGGGCGGCGCGGACCACCTTGTCACCGATGCGGTAGCCCGGCTCGACCACCAGGTTGACCGTGGTGCTCGTCGCCTCGGCGTCGGTCGAGTGCATGAGCGCCTCGTGGACGGTGGGGTCGAACTCCTCCCCGACCAGTCCGAACCGCTCGACGCCGAACCTGGCGAGCGTCGCGTCGATCTTCTCCGCGATCGCCGCCATCGGCCCGCTGAGCTCCGCGTGCTGCTTGGCGCGCTCGATGTCGTCGAGCACGGGCAGCAGCGCGGTCAGCACGTCCTGCGTGCCGCGCGTCCGCGCGGCCTCCTGGTCGCGCAGGGACCGGTTGCGGTAGTTGGTGAACGCCGCACGCTCGCGCTGGAGGGCGTCGAGGTGCTCGGCCGCCTCGGCCTTGGCCTGCAGCAGCTCCGCGTTCTCGGCCGCCTCGCCCTCGGGCTCGAAGTCGAGCTGCTCGAGCGGGTCGCCGGCGGACGCGGACTCGGACGCGGGCTCGGACGCCGGCTCGGACGTCGGCTCGGCCGACGGCGCGCCGGTCTCGCGCGGCGTGCCCGACTCCGGGTCGACCTTGCGCTTGTCGGTGAAGTGGAAGGGGGCGTCCCCCGAGCCCTGCGTGGGCTCGGGCTCGGGGGTGCCCTGCGGGTTGTTGTCCGTCACTTGCGCTCGTCCTCGTCATCGACGATCTCGGCGTCGACGACGTCCTCCTCGGAGGAGCCCGTCGTCGACCCCGACGTGCTCTGGTCCTGGGTGCCGGCCGAGGCGTCCGCGTCACCGGGCTGCTGGTCCGCGGCCGCGTACAGCGCCTGGCCGATCTTCTGCGACGACGCGCCCAGCTTCTCGTAGGCCGCCTTGACGGCGTCGGCGTCCTCGCCCTCGAGCGCGGACTTGACGCCGGCGATGTCGGCCTCGACCTCGGACACGACGTCGGCGGGGAGCTTGTCGCGGTTGTCCGCGATCTGCTTCTCCATCGAGTAGGCGAAAGCCTCCGCCTGGTTGCGGGTCTCCGCCTCCTCGCGCCGCTTCTTGTCCTCGGCGGCGTGCTCCTCGGCGTCCTTGACCATGCGCTCGATGTCCTCCTTGGGGAGGGCCGAACCGCCCGTGATCTTCATCGACTGCTCCTTGCCCGTGCCGCGGTCCTTGGCGGACACGTGCACGATGCCGTTCGCGTCGATGTCGAACGTGACCTCGATCTGCGGGACGCCGCGCGGGGCGGGCGCGATGCCGGTGAGCTCGAACGTACCGAGCGGCTTGTTGTCCCGGGTGAACTCGCGCTCGCCCTGGAAGACCTGGATCGCGACGGACGGCTGGTTGTCCTCGGCCGTCGAGAAGATCTCGCTGCGCTTGGTCGGGATCGCCGTGTTGCGCTCGATGAGCTTGGTCATCACGCCGCCCTTGGTCTCGATGCCGAGGGACAGCGGGGTGACGTCGATGAGCAGCACGTCCTTGCGCTCGCCGCCGATGACGCCGGCCTGCAGCGCCGCGCCGACGGCGACGACCTCGTCCGGGTTGACGCCCTTGTTGGGCTCCTTGCCGCCGGTGAGCTCGCGCACGACGTCGGCCACGGCCGGCATGCGGGTCGAGCCGCCGACGAGGACGACGTGGTCGATCTCCGAGATCGAGACGCCCGCGTCGCGGATGACCGCGTGGAAGGGCTCCTTGGTGCGGTCGATGAGGTCCTGCGTCATCTGCTGGAACTGCGCGCGGGTCAGCTTCTCGTCCAGGTGGACGGGGCCGTTCTCGCTCATCGACAGGTACTGCATCGAGATGTTGGTGCTCGTCGCGCTCGAGAGCTCCTTCTTGGCCTGCTCGGCCGCCTCGCGCAGGCGCTGCAGGGCGATGCGGTCCTTCGACAGGTCGACGCCCGCGGTGTTCTTCACCTGCTTGATGAGGTGCTCGACGATGCGCTGGTCCCAGTCGTCGCCGCCGAGGCGGTTGTCGCCCGAGGTGGCGCGCACCTGGATCGTGGAGAAGCCGTCCTCGTCCTTGCCGACCTCGAGCAGGGAGACGTCGAACGTACCGCCGCCCAGGTCGAAGACGAGAATGAGCTCGTCCTCCTTGCCCTTGTCGAGGCCGTACGCGAGCGCCGCCGCGGTGGGCTCGTTCACGATGCGGGTGACGTTGAGGCCCGCGATCTGACCGGCGTCCTTCGTGGCCTGGCGCTCGGCGTCGTTGAAGTACGCCGGCACCGTGATGACCGCGTCCGTGACGGGCTCGCCGAGGTACTCCTCGGCGTCGCGCTTGAGCTTGCCCAGGATGCGCGCGGAGATCTCCTGCGGCGTGTACGTCTTGCCGTCGATGTCCTGGGTCCAGTCGGTGCCCATGTGGCGCTTGACCGACGAGATGGTGCGGTCGACGTTGGTGACCGCCTGCCGCTTGGCGACCTCGCCGACCAGCACCTCGCCCGTCTTGGAGAAGGCGACGACGGACGGCGTCGTGCGCGAGCCCTCCGCGTTCGCGATGACGGTGGGCTCGCCGCCCTCCAGGACGGCGACCACCGAGTTCGTGGTGCCGAGGTCGATGCCGACTGCTCGTGCCATGGTGCGTTCCTCCGTGCGTGTGACGTCAGGTTGAGTCGTCTTCACTCAAGTTAGGTCGTCGGTCCCACGGAAGCAAGCTGCGCCGCCAGAAGTTGAGCCCGTCCGGCTCAATATCGGCGTCTCCTGACCCGTCGTCGCAGGTCACCGAGCTTTCCGCTCTGAGCGCACGGCCGGGGCGCCCCCGGACGACAGGGGCGCCCCGGGCGGAGTTCAGTCGTTGGTCTCCGCGTTCGTCAGGAGACCGAAGAGGTCGTCCAGGTCGGCGCTGTGGATCCGCGACACGACGTTGCGCGGACGGCCGTTGCCGTCGTTGAGGAACTTGTAGGCGGCTCCCTCGTAGATCACGTAGGCGCGGCCGTTGAGCGTCGTGACGCCCTCGATCATCGACGGCGCACGGAAGCACGAGTTGTTCGCGTCCGTCCGCGTGGCGACGCCGCGCTTGAACACCCACACGTTGCTGCGGTCGCCCCGCGTCCACGACGTGGTGAAGAGGACGCCCCGGTCCGTCACCGCGACGCCCTGCGTCTTCTTCGGGGCGAAGAGCTGCGTCTGGTACGTCAGCCTCCCGTTGCCGCCGGCCGTGTGGACGTAGCGGTTGAGGTGCGCCGTGGTGTCCTTCTCGAACCTGCCGGCCCACAGGTACCCGTCACCGGACCCCATGAAGCCGACGGTGTAGGTGGTGCCCTCGACGGCGCTCGGGCGGACCGGCGTGCCGGAGCTCCCGCCCTGCAGGCCGTTCTTGATGCGCGACCACGGGTAGGCGTAGATCGCCTTCTCGCTGCCCACGTGGACGTAGCCCTTGTAGACCGCCAGGCCGCCCGCGTGACCCCGCAGCGCGAGGTTGTCGCCCGACGGGGTCCTGCCGAGGGTGACGTAGCCGAGCCCCGTGCCGGTCCGGCTCCCGCTCGCCACGACCCCGTAGACGCGGCTCGGCCCGTCCTCGGCCGAGTCGCCGTCGAGCGTGTCGCGGTACGCGGAGATCAGCAGGATGTCCTCGGAGGTGCCGTTCCAGTTGCTGACCGCGGCCAGGCCCTGGGGGACGTACCGGTCCTCCAGCAGGCCCGCGGGGATGTCGATCACGGCCCGGTCCGTGGGGTTGTTGAACCGCCAGAACCGGTTGTCGTAGCGCTTGCTCGCGGAGAGGCCGTCGTACCAGGTCTCGCCGTACGTCGACGTCGTGTAGCACAGGGCGTCGCCCCCGCCGTCGCCGTCGACGTCCGCCGCCGCCGGCAGCGCCGTGGTGCCCACCCCGAGGCCGGCAAGGAGGCTCGTCGCCGCGATCATCGTGGCGACCTTCCTCCGGGTCCGTGCGGTCATGTCGTCTCCCCTGTCCCGTGTCCGTCCTGGTGACCCGGCGCCCGCCGTGCCAGGACGACGGTAGACCGCGGCGCGGACGCCGGCCATGGGCAGAACTCCCCACGGGCTGTGGACGGGCGGCCGCGCGCCCCGTGAGGCAGCCTGAGGGACGTGGCGGCACACTGCCGCGCCACCGGAGGGCGACATGGACGAGCAGGACGACGCGCAGCACCGCCCGGACACGTCGGAGGACGACCCCGGGACCACCGAGGAGAAGGACGAGGCGCTCGACCGCGTCGTCCTCGAGGGCCGCCCCCGGCTCTACCGCAGCACGTGGGACCTGCTCGCCACGGGTGTCGTCGCGGGCATCGAGGTCGGCGTCGGCGTGCTCGCCATGCTCGTCGTCGTGCACGAGACCGACAGCCTGCTGCTGGGGGCGCTCGCGTTCTCCGTCGGGCTCATCGCCCTGCGGCTCGGCCACAGCGAGCTCTTCACCGAGGGTTTCCACGTGCCCGTCATGGTGGTGGTGGCCGGCGAGGCGCGCTGGGTCCACCTGCTCCGCCTGTGGGGCGGCACCCTGCTCGGCAACCTCGTCGGCGGGTGGGTGCTCACCTGGCTGGTCGCCGTGGGCCTGCCGGAGCTGCACACCACCGCGGGCGAGCTGAACCGCGAGTTCACGGACCGCCCGCTCGACCTGCGCACCTTCGTCCTCGCGGTGCTCGCCGGGGCGGCGATCACCCTGCTGACCCGCATGCAGAACGGCACGGACGACGACGTCGCCAAGGTCGTCGCCGCGGTCGCGATCGCGTTCGTCATCGTCGGCACCGGGCTCCTGCACTCGGTGCTCGACACCCTGATCGTGTTCGTCGCGGTGCACGCCGGCGAGCCGGGCGCCTCCCTCGGCGTGTGGCTGCCGTGGTTCGGGTGGGTGGTGCTCGGCAACATCGTCGGCGGGCTGCTGCTCACCACGCTGCTGCGGATCGTGCGCAGCCGCGAGCGCCTCCTGCAGTGGCGCCGCGCGGACACGTGAGCGCCGGTCAGCGGACGCGGGCGACCGCGAACCCGTCCCAGCCCTTCGAGCCCACGGTCTGCAGCGCGGTGGCCTCGAGCCGCGGGTCGGTGCCGACCGCGTGCAGGAACGCCCGCACGCCCTGGACGTCCGGGTCCGGGTGCGACGGGTCGACGACGCCGCCGCGGCGCACCACGTTGTCGCCCACGATCACGCTGCCGGGGCGCGTGAGCCGCAGCGCGAGCTCCAGGTAGGCGGGCATGCTCGCCTTGTCGGCGTCGACGAAGACGAGGTCGTAGGGCTCCGAGCCCTCGTCGGCGAGGCGGGCGACGACGTCGAGCGCGGGCCCGACCTCCACGTCGACGCGGTCGGCGACGCCCGCGCGCTCCAGGTTCTCGCGCGCCACCTCGGCGTGCCGCGGGTCGAGCTCGACCGTGGTCACCCGCCCCTCGGGTCCGACCCCGCGGGCGAGCCAGATCGTGCTGTACCCGGCGAGCGTGCCGAGCTCGAGGACGCGCCGGGCCCCGGCGACCTGGGCCAGGAGAGCCAGGAAGGCACCCTGGTTGGGCGCCACCTCGATGGCCGGCAGGCCGCGCTCGCGGGCCAGCTCCCGTGCGGCGAGGAGCGCGTCGTCCTCCTGCACGAGCTCGCCGACCAGGTACGCGTCCACGTCACGCCACTGCTGCGAGATGTCCATGGTCTCGATCCTGGCACGCGGCGCCCGCGCCGTCCGGCTCAGCGGCGGCCCGGCCGCCCGCACCGGGTCATGCCGCGCCGCGCTCGTCCAGGACGTCGCCGCGGGCGGCAGCGCGCAGGAGCGTGAGGGCGTGCTCGGTCGTCGCCGCGATCACGTCTGCCGGCTCGCCCGGGAAGACCCTCTTCTCGGCGTGCTCGCCGCCCGGGTGCACGACCGCGAACCACACCGTCCCGACGGGCTCGCCCTCCTCCTCGTCGGGGCCGCCGACGCCGGTCACGGCGATGCCCAGCTCGGCGCCGAGCAGCTCGGTCGCGCGACGGGCGAGGATCTCCGCGCACTCGCGCGTCACCACCGGTCCCCGCGGGACCCCGAGCCGGAACTTCGCCTCCGGCGAGTAGGCGACGAGCGCGCCGCGGAACCACGCCGCCGCCGAGGGCGCCGCGGCGAGCAGGGTCCCGATCGTGCCGGCGGTGAGCGACTCCGCGGTGGCCACGTGCCAGCCGCGTGCCGCGACGAGGTCGGCGAGGTCAGTGGCGAGCTGCGAGGCGGCCTCGGCCTTGCGCTCGACGGCCTCGGTGAGGTTCGACATCTGCACAGGTTCGCGGACGTGGGCCCCGGCCGCATCCGGGCTGCAGGTGCTCGGCACCATGGCTATCGTGCCGCGATGGCTTCCCTGCGCCGCACCGCGGCACGACTCTACTGGCGGCTCAGCCGCTGGACGCTGCGCTCGGAGCCGGCCCCGCGGGAGGCCGGGATCCTCGTCGGCGCCCCGCACACGTCGAACTGGGACTTCGTCCTCATGCTCGCGATCGCGTGGAGGCTCGGGCTGGACATCCGGTGGCTGGGCAAGCACTCGCTCTTCCGCGGCTGGCGCGGACCGGTCATGCGAGCCCTCGGCGGGATCCCGGTGGACCGGGGCGACCCGAGCGGCGTCGTCGTCGACGTCCTCGACCGGGTGCGCCGCGGCGAGGTGTTCCACCTCGTCGTCACACCCGAGGGGACGCGGTCCGGGTCGGGCTGGAAGTCGGGCTTCTACCGCATCGCACGCGAGGCGGACCTGCCCGTGACGCTGGGGTACGTCGACCGCACGACCATGACCACCGGCCTGGGCCCGACACTGCGCCTGACCGGCGACGTCCGCGCCGACATGGACGCGATCCGCGCGTTCTACGCCGACAAGGCCGGCGTCAACCCCGCGCTGCGCACCGAGCCACGACTGCGCTCCGAGGCCGGCGACGGCGTGTGACCGCGCCGGCGTGCACGGCTCACACCAGGCGTCGCGCGAGGGCGTAGGCCGGGGCGCGCAGGAGCTCCTCCCAGCGGTACGCCGGGAGCCGGTGCGGGGCGTTCCGGGTCGGGTCGAACCGCACGTCCGGGTCGTCGCCGTCGCGCGGCGTGCTCCCGGCGCGCGGGCCGTGCAGCTCGAGCGTCCCGAACCGGGTCCACGCTCCGCCCGGCGGCGCCTGGAGCACCTCGAACGTGACGCTCCGGCCCGGGGAGGCGCTGAGCGGGCGCAGCGCGAGGACGACCGGCCCCCAGGGCGCGCGCAACGGCATCATGGTCGTCAGCCAGCCCCCCGCGAGCCTGCGCCTGGGCACGAGGACGTAGCGCGTGAGGCGGCCGCGGCCGGTGGACGCGAAGAGCACGTCCTGCGGCGCTCCGCCGTCGGTCCAGCGCACCGCGATGCCGACCACGTCGGGGAACGGACGGGGCAGTCCGACCGACAGCGACAGCCGGACGAGGACGTCGACGACCGGCTCGGGGAGCACGGACGCGGCCCGGTCGTCCGCGGCGACGAGGGTGCCCTCGAGCAGCACGCCGTGCGGGTGCATGGGGCGCTTGCGCCGCGCCACGGCCAGCGCGCCCACCACCCCGGCGAGCGCGAGGCCCACCGGACGCGCCAGCATGGCGATCCTCGACGTCGTCTCGTCAGTGCGCACCCGTCCACGCTCGCACGTCGCCCGGCCGCTCGCGACGGCGCCCGGGCGATGGCCGTACGCTCACCTGCGTGACCGACACCCCCGTGCTGACGACGCTGCCCGACGACGTCGTGCTCCGGGTCCTGCACCGCGACGACGGACCGGCGCTCGCCGCGGCGTACGCCCGCAACCGTGAGCACCTCGAGCCGTGGGAGCCGACCCGGCCGACCGCCTTCTACGACGCGGACTACCAGACCCAGCGCATCCCCGTGCAGCTGCTCGAGCACCTGAACGGCCGCTCGGTGCCGCTCGTGCTGGAGCGCGAGGGCGAGATCGTCGGGCGGGTCAACCTCAGCGACATCGTGCGCGGCGCCTTCTGCAGCGCCCACCTCGGCTACTGGGTCGACGCGCGGCTCGCCGGGCGCGGGATCATGTCGGCCGCGGTCGAGGCGGCGGCGGTCCACGCGCGCGACGCGCTCGGCCTGCACCGCATCCAGGCCGCGACGCTCCTCCACAACACCGCGTCGCAGCGGGTGCTCGAGCGCAGCGGGTTCGAGCGCATCGGCACCGCGCCCCGGTACCTGCAGATCGCCGGGCGGTGGCAGGACCACGTCCTGTTCCAGCGGATCCTGCACGACTGACCCGCGCCGCTCGATCGTCGTGTCGACGTAAGTCTTGCGGCCCACGGGACACTTCCCCTCGTGAGCACCCCACCGACCGGCGACCTCGCGCCTGGCGACGACGCCTCGACGCGGCTCGCCGCACTCTGGGACGCCCACGCCGTGCGCGTCCAGGCGTACGCGCTCCGCCACACCGACCCGGACACCGCTCAGGACGTCCTCTCGGAGACGTTCCTCGTGGCCTGGCGCCGCATCGACGACGTCCCGTCGTCCGCACTCCCCTGGCTGCTGGTCGTGGCCCGGAACCTGGTCCGCGCCGCCCGGCGTGCGCAGCGCCGCCGGCGCGAGCTGACCGAGGAGCTGGTCCAGCTCGAGGCCGCGGCACCGCTGCCCGACGGCGCACCGGAGGCGCTCGCGACCGAGCGCGACGCGCTGCTGCGCGGCCTGGCCGCGCTCACCGAGCGCGAGCGCGAGGCGGTCCTGCTCGTCGCGTGGGACGGCCTCGCCCCCGCCGACGCGGCCGAGGTGGCCGGGTGCACGACGGCGGCGTTCCACGTGCGTCTGCACCGTGCCCGACGACGGTTGGCCGCGTCCGCGGACCACGTGCCGTCCGCCGAGCGTCGTGGTGACCCGCGCACCGACACCACCCGCACGTCGACCACGAGGAGGTCGGCATGAGCACCCACGACATCGAGGGACGGCTCGCTCGCCTCGCCCCCACCGCTCCCCCGGACCCGGAGCGCTTCGCCGCGGCGCACGCCGCCGTCGTGCGAGCCACGAGCACGCACGACGCGACGGACGGCACCGGGGGACCTGGCCGCCTGCTCGACCCCGACGACGATCGCGTCCGCATCGACGTCGTCCTGCCGCTCGAGGTGGCGCGGACGCGGAAGCGTCGGAACAAGGCCGCGGCGCTCGCCGCGGCAGCAGCCGGTGTCGTCGGGATCGTCACCGTCGCGCTCGTGCTGCCCCCGGGGCCGGGACCCGCGCCGGCGTCACCGGCCGACTCCTGCCGAGCCCAGCTGGACCACGGGATCGCAGCGGACGACGTCGCGTGGCGCACCGTCGTGGACGAGGAGCACGGTGACGCCGAGCTCGTCCTCCTCGTGGGCGGCGAGGGCGGCGCGTACAGCGGCGCGTGCACCGCCGTGATCACGGATGGCGGGGCGACCAGCACCGTCACCACATGGCCGGAAGGTCCCGGACCCGTGGGGCCCGAGGAGGTGGTGCTCGGAGGCACGCTCGACGGGCGGGAGACCGGCTGGCACCTGGCCTGGGGTCGCCTCGGCAGCGACGTGGAGTCCCTGACGGCCGCCGTCGAGCGGGCGGATCCGGGGCGGGACACCGGCATCGCCGACGAGGCCACCATCACCGAGGACGGGCTCTGGTGGGTCTGGTTCCGCGAGCGCGACCTCGTGGGTGCGGAGACGGAGGAGGCGGGCACCGCCGAGCGGTCGTGGCTCCTCAGCTGGACGGCACGGGACGGGTCCGCGCACAGCCTGGACCTGGGTGATGCCTGGAGCACCGGGCTCGACGACACCGCGTCCGCGGCACGTCGCTCGGCCTGCCTGCCCTCGTGGCGCACCGCCGGCTACCGGCCGATGGTGGAGGACGTCGCGGACGACCTCGGCGTGACGTTCCTGGTCGCCGGGGGACCACCCGGCGGTCGGGCGGTGGTGTGCCTCCAGGACGTCGACGCACCATGGACGCCGACCCTGGAGGCGAGCGGGCCGCTGACGGGTCCGGCGCCGGCGGCCGACGAGGCCATGCCCCTGTTCGGGGGGTCGTCCGGCGACGCGGTCGCCTTCGTCGGCACCGCGGGCACGGAGGTGTCCCGGGTCGCCGTGCGCGACGCCGACGGCCGCGATCTCCGGGTATCGCTCGGCGGCGGCTACTGGGTGGCGTGGGACGCCGTGAGTGCGGACCTCGCAGAGTCGTTCACCGTCACGTGGTACCTGACGGACGGCGTCCAGGCCGGCACGACCGTGTGGCCGGACGAGTAACGAGCGCGAAGGTGTCCGCAAGGGAGCGGTTCACCACCACTGGTCGTGCTCGGGCGGCGCCGCGCGGCGGCGCCGCGCGCGGACGGCGGCGACCAGCGCGCCGGTCAGCAGGCCCAGGGCGAGGACCACGACGGCGAGCCCGGCCCACGGCGCCCACCGCAGACGGTCGGTGGCGGTGTCGGCGAGCGCCGCGGCGTCCTCGAGCTCCCCCGCCGCCAGGGCGGTGCGCGCGTCGGCCACCGCCGGGCCGACGCGGAGCGCGCGGGCGCCCAGCTCGGACACCGGGTCACGGTCGGTCATGGCGGCGTCCGACGCCGCACGGACCGCCCCGACCGTGTCGGCCGCACGGGGCAGGAGCGTCGCGAGCGCGGCGTACTCGTCCTCGGTGTCGGCGGACTCGTAGGCCTCCCGGACCGGTCCGGGCACGGGCAGCCCGGCCGCCTCGGCGGCGCGCTGCACGGTCACCGCGTCCGCGGGCGCGGCGCCCAGCGAGCTCTCCACGACCGACGCGGCCGCGTCGAACTCCCACTCGGTCATCGCGCGGCGCAGTCCGAGCGGGGGCGCCCAGTCCCCGTCGGCGGTGTCGACCCGCGCGTAGACCTCGCGCGCCTCCGCCCGGCGGTCGAGCAGCGCGCGGCCGTCGGCGTCGACGACCCACGTGCGGTAGACGTCTCCTGCGCCCTCGACACCGGCGCGCAGCTCCACGAGGTCGAGGAACCGCCGCCAGTCGGTGCGGCCGCGGTTGGTCTTCGCGCCGGGACGCTCGTACGCGCTCTCGCCCGCGTACGCGGCGGACACGAGCGCGGTGAACCCGGCGTCGTCGAGGTCGCGCACGAGCTCCTCCACCGCCGCGTACGACGCCGCGTACGCGTACTCCTCGACGTCCGGCGACCGGTCGCTGCCGAACTCCGGCCACGTGACCAGCGGCAGCGCCCCCGGCGCGTCCCGTGCGGGTGCCGCGCGCGGCGTCCCGGAGCCGCCCGTCGCCGCGACGACCCGGTGCGACACCGCCTCGGTCAGACCCTCGTAGAGCCAGCGCCCGGAGATGCGGTCCGGGTTGAGCCAGGCGTGCGTGAGCTCGTGGAACAGCACGCTCTCCTCGAGGTCCTCCGGGACGACGATCTCGTCGGTCCCGTGGTCGAACCAGGCGTACCCGAGGACCGTGGGCGACACGTCCTCGCGGATCGTCTCCAGGCCGCCGGGCCACGGCTGGCCCACGATCTCCTCGAGGACGGGCAGCCCCGTGGTGACCTGCTCGCCGGCGAACGCCAGCCACTCGTCGTCGCCGGGGAAGCTCTGCAGCGTGAGGGTGGCGTCCCCGACCTCGACCTGCTGCTCGTCGGCGGCGCTCGGGTCGCGGGCCGAGACCAGGGCCCAGAACCCGTCGTCCTCCGTGCTCTCGCTCGCGGTGTACGTCGTCGTGCCGCCGTCGCGCGACGACGTGAAGACGTCGGCGGTAGCGTCGAACGACATGTCGGCCGGCACCACCACCTCCACCGCGACCTGTCCCGGGTCGCCGATGCCCTGCGCGGCGAACGTCGCGTACCCCGGTCCCACGCGCGTGTAGTCCGCGGAGCGGATCGGCGCGCCGGGGATCGTGTACGTCCACTCGATCGTCCGCGACCGCCCGTACCGCAGCTGCGGGAACGACGCCGTCGCGACCGCCGTGCTCGGGTCGTCCGTCGCCTCGAGCCGCACGGGCAGCGTCGTGCCGTCGCTCACCGCACGCACGTCCTCGGCGCTCGCCGGCACGGGGATCCCGTAGTCGTCGTAGTAGTAGAAGTACGTGCCTTCCGCGGTGCGCCGGTCCGGTGTCACGTTGCGCAGCGTGACCGTGACAGCCGCCTCGACGACCGTGTCCTCGGGGTCGAGCACGAAGCGGCTGCGGGAGGTCTCGGCCAGGCCCTCGTCGGCCACCGCCGTCGGCGCCGGGACGAACGTGGCGCCCAGGAGCAGGCCGCCGAGAGAGACGACGGCAGCCCGACGCAGCCCCCCGCGCCACCGCCGGCTCACGCCGCCCATGCCGTTCTCCTGCCTGCCGCCCGTCCGCGCGCCGTGAACTGGCGCGCCTGCCGTGCGGTACTGGGCAACTTTACCGACGGCAGCCCGGCATCGGTCCACGGTCGTCGCTGACTTTCGCCCACGCCAGCGACCCGGCTCGGCCCTGCGCGGCGCGGCTCCGCGGGGCCAAACGTCCCGGGTCCGGCGCGTCTACGCGCGCGAGCCACCCCACCGTGCGATAGACCGAGGAGGACGGACCACCACCGAGGGGGCCTCATGGGCACGGACGCAGGATCGACGACGATCGCGCTGCTCACGGCGTGCGCGGAGCCCGAGCTCGGCATCCGGTCGCGCGTCGTGCAGGAGATGCTCGACGAGGCGTGCGCCGACCCGCAGACCGCCCGCCAGGTGCTCACGACGCTGCTCACCGCGTCGGTGCTGTCGCTCGAGGCCTACGCCCGGGCGGCGCACCGCACCCCCGAGGAGGTGCTGCAGACCCTCGGCGCGAGCTGGTCGCGGCGCACGCTGGGGGTCTGACCCGCGCTCGCGCACGCGCGGCGCCGGGATGGCGCCCGAGTGACGCCCGAGCGGGTCAGTGGCCGGCGCCGAGGTTCCCCGCGAGCCGGTCGAGGCGGCGCCGGCTGTCCTCGTTGAGGCCGCGGAAGACGACCTCCGTGCCCTTGGCCGCGTACTTGTGCTGCACGGCGTCGAGCGCGGCCACGGTCGAGGCGTCCCACACGTGCGCGTTCGTCATGTCGATGACCACGCGGGGCGGGTCGCCCGCGTAGTCGAACTGGTAGACGAGGTCGTTCGACGACGCGAAGAACAGCTCGCCCTCGACGGCGTACACGCGCTCGCCGTCGTCGTCGGACGCGTCGAGCCGGCGCACGGTCGTCAGGTGCGCGACCCGCTGCGCGAACAGCACCGCCGCGACCAGGACGCCGACGACGACGCCGTAGGCGAGGTTGTGCGTCCACACCGTGACGGCCACGGTCGAGACCATGACGGCCGTCTCGGACCGGGGCATGCGCCGCAGCGTCGCGGGGCGGATCGAGTGCCAGTCGAACGTGGCGACCGAGACCATGATCATCACGGCCACGAGCGCGGCCATCGGGATGATGCCGACGAGGTCGCCGAGCCCCACCACGAGGACCAGCAGGAACGTGCCCGCGAGGAGCGTCGACAGCCGGGTCCGTGCGCCCGACGCCTTCACGTTGATCATGGTCTGGCCGATCATGGCGCAGCCGCCCATGCCGCCGAAGAAGCCGGTGACGATGTTGGCGACGCCCTGACCCCACGACTCGCGCGTCTTGTTCGAGTGGGTGTCGGTGACGTCGTCGACCAGCTTGGCCGTGAGCAGCGACTCGATCAGGCCGACGAGCGCCAGCGCGAGCGCGAACGGCGCGATGATCCGCAGCGTCTCGAACGTGAGCGGCACGTCGGGGAACAGCAGCTGTGGCAGCGACTCGGGCAGCTCGCCCTCGTCGCCGACCGTGGGCACGGCGATCGCGGCGGTGACCGTGACGAGCGTCAGCAGGACGATCGCGACCAGCGGGGCCGGGACGACCCTGGTCAGGCGCGGGAAGAGCACCATGATCGCCAGGCCCGCCAGCGCGAGCGGGTAGACGGCGACGGGCACGTCGACCAGGTGGGGCACCTGCGACAGGAAGATGAGGATCGCGAGCGCGTTGACGAAGCCCACCATGACCGAGCGCGGGATGAACCGCATGAGCCGCGCCACGCCGACCAGCCCGAGCACCACCTGGATGAGACCGCCCAGCAGGACGGTGGCGATGAGGTGGTCCAGGCCGTGCTCGCGCGCCACCGGCGCGACGACGAGCGCCACGGCACCCGTCGCGGCGGAGATCATCGCGGGCCGGCCGCCCACGAACGCGATGGTGACGGCCATCGTGAACGAGGCGAAGAGCCCGACGCGCGGGTCGACGCCCG
>JAPSLD010000059.1 GCA_031181105.1 Isoptericola sp.
ACCTACCTCGACCCCGAGACCGGCGAGATGCAGCTGATCTTCCACAGCCGCTTCCCGCAGATGGGCGAGTTCCACCAGGTGCGCACGCACGAGATGTTCATGAACTCGGGCGGCTGGCCCGTCGCCGCTCCCTACCGCTACGCGGGTGGACACCCCACGGAGAAGTTCCAGCGCAAGGGCCTGGTCGGCGACTACCAGCTCATCACGCACGACAAGACGATCTCGCCCGAGATCCGCACCGCCGAGAACCTCACGCTGCGCCAGGACGGCAGCATCTCGGGTGCGGTCGAGGGCCGCTGGCGCCTGTACGATCAGAACCGCCTGCACCTGACCGTCGACGGCGTCGCCTACGACGGCGTGGTCTCGCGCGAGTGGAACCCGACCACGTCCGCGTGGGTCGACACCTTCTCGGTGCTGTCGAACGAGGGCGTGTCCCTGTGGGGCAGCGCGCTGGCGCCGATGACCGACGCCCAGGTCGTCGACGCCGTGATCGCCGACCTGGAGGTCGCCAGCCCGGTCGTGGCCGACCTCGAGCTGCCGACCGCCGGCACGCACGGCTCGACCATCGCGTGGAC
This sequence comes from Isoptericola sp., assembly GCA_031181105.1. Classification (GTDB taxonomy): domain Bacteria; phylum Actinomycetota; class Actinomycetes; order Actinomycetales; family Cellulomonadaceae; genus Isoptericola. The sequence continues at coordinate 576 of JAPSLD010000059.1, forward strand.
CTCGAGCGACCCGGCGACCGTCGCGGCCGACGGCACCGTCACCCGCCCCACCGGCGAGGACGTCAGCGTCACGCTGACCGCCCAGGTCACGAGCGGCTCCGCCACCGGGACCACGACGTTCGACGTCGTCGTCACGGCCGTCCCCACACCCGGCCTCGTGGCCCGGTACGCCTTCGACGGCGACCTGGCGGCCGCGGACGGGCAGGCCGCTGCCGGCACCGTCACCGGTGACCGGATCGACCGCGCCGGCGGTCAGGTGTCCTTCGCCTCCGGCGTGCACGGCAGCTCGCTCGTGCTCGACGGCGCCAGCGGCGTCCGGCTGCCTGACGGCCTCGTCGCCGGCCACCACTACTCGGTGAGCCTGTGGCTCAAGCCCGAGAAGCTCACCCCGTTCACGACGTCGTTCTTCGGCGCACGGAACAACACGAGCTGGGTGAGCCTCGTGCCGACGGTCGGCTGGGGCACCAACAACACCCTGCTGTGGTCCGGCTCGACCCGCTACTACGACGGCGACACCGGCACGCGCCTCCGGGTCGGCGAGTGGAGCCACGTGGTGTTCACCGTCGACGGCGGCGCGGTGACGATCTACCTCGACGGCGAGGTCGTGCACACCGGCACGAACTTCCCCGACGTGTTCACGACGCCGGACGGCGTCTTCGGCCTCGGCGTCAACTGGTGGGACGTGCCCTACCAGGGCGAGATCGACGACATGCAGGTCTACCTCGGCGCGCTCGACGCCGAGCAGGTCGCCCAGGTCGCCGCGGGCGAGGTCGCGCAGTTCTGACCGGTCCCACCGCATGACGAGAGCCCGGGTGCCCGACCGACGTCGGGCACCCGGGCTTCGTCATCACCTCCGCCGGGCGAGCGCCAGGAGCGCCCGCGCCTGCTCCACCATCGCGACGTCGAGGAACGTGCCGTCGTCCAGCGCGATCGCCCCGACACCGTGCACCGCCGCCTCCCCCACGCGCTCCACCACCTCCCGCGCCGCCGCGACCTCCTCGGCCGTCGGCACGAACGCCTCGCGGATCACCGGCAGCTGCGCGGGGTGGATCGCGGTGCGCCCGCAGAACCCGAGCAGCCGCCCGGCCCGGCAGGAGGCGGCGAGCCCGTCGAGGTCGCGCACGTGGGTGTACGCGGACATCACCGGCGCGGGCAGCCGGGCCGCACGCGCGGCGACGACCACGCGGCTGCGCGCCCAGGCCAGCCCGGCGTCGTCGGAGACGCGCAGGTCCGAGCGCAGGTCCGCCTCCCCCAACGCGATCGACGCGACCTGCGGCGAGGCCGTCGCGAGCTCGAAGGCGCGCTCCACGCCCAGCGCCGACTCGACGAGCAGGTGCAGCGCGCGTCCCGGCAGCGCGGCGGCGAGCGCCTCCACCTCGGCCACCGACTCCACCTTGGGCACCCGCGCGCCGACGGCGGGCGGCAGCGTCCCCACCATGAGCACGTCGTCGGCGTGCCACGGCGTGTGCGGGTGGTTGACCCGCACCTGGGCCGCCCGGCCGGGCGGCGGCTCGGCGAGCAGGCGTGCCGCCGTCGCGCGCGCCTCGTCCTTGCGCGACGGCGCGACGGCGTCCTCCAGGTCCACGAGCACGACGTCGGCCTCCGAGGCGATCGCCTTGGCCACGCGGTCGGGGCGGTCTCCCGGCACGTACAGCAGCGTCAGCGGCGGCGGGCCCACCGCGTGCTCGGCGCTCATACCGACCCCTCGCCTCGGAGCTCGGCGATGCGCTCGGCGGAGAACCCGAGCTCGGCGAGCACCACGTCGGTGTCGGCGCCGTGCGGCCGCCCGGTGAACCGGATGACGCCGTCGTTGTTCGACATCCGGAACAGGGGCCCCTGCATGAGCATCGGCCCGAGCTCGGGGTCGTCGATCTCGTGGATCGTCCCGAGCGCCCGGAACTGCGGGTCGTCGACGATGTCGTGCGCGTCGTAGATCGGCGCGACGGCGGCCTCGGCCTCCTCGAACGCCTCGACCACCTCGTCGCGGGTGCGCTGCGCGACCCACCCGCCGACGGCCTCGTCGAGGTCGTCGGCGTGGCGCGCCCGCTCGACGCCGCTCGCGAACCACGGCTCGTCGATGACCTCGGGTCGGCCCACCAGCCGCATCACCCGCTCCGCGATCGACTGCGCCGACGTCGAGACCGCGACCCAGTGCCCGTCGCGCGTCCGGTACGTGTTGCGCGGCGCGTTGTTGGCCGAGCGGTTGCCCGTCCGCGGCTGGACGGTGCCGAGCTGGTCCCACCGCGTGATCTGCGGGCCGAGCATCGCGAGGATCGGCTCCACGATGGCCGTGTCCACGACCTGGCCGTGACCCGTGCGCTCCCGAGTGGACAGGGCGACCATGATCGCGAACGCGGTGGCCAGCGACGCGACGCCGTCGGCCAGCCCGAACGGCGGGAGCGTCGGCGGACCGTCCGGCTCACCGGTCATCGCGGCGAAGCCGCTCATCGCCTCGGCCAGGGTCCCGAAGCCCGGGCGGGTGCGGTACGGGCCGACCTGCCCGAACCCGCTGACCCGCGCGAGCACGAGGCGCGGGTTGCGCTCGGAGAGCTCGTCGTAGCCGAGCCCCCAGCGCTCGAGCGTCCCGGGCCGGAAGTTCTCGATGACGACGTCGGAGCGCTCGGCCAGGGCGAGGAACACCTCGCGCCCGCCCTCGGTGCCGAGGTTCGCGGTCACGGTGCGCTTGTTGCGCCCCAGCGTCTTCCACCAGAGGTTGACGCCGTCCTTCGCGGCGCCGTGGGTCCGCGACGGGTCCGGCCGGGTCGGGTGCTCGACCTTGACCACGTCGGCACCGAGGTCGCCCAGGTGCATCGCGGCCATGGGACCGGCGAACAGCGTCGAGGCGTCGACGACCCGCAGGCCGGCGAGCGCCCCGGTCGAGGGGTCGCGCGAGACGGTCACGCGGTCACCTCCGTCGTCGAGCCAGAAGCGTGCAGGTCCCACGCGCAGCGGAACCCGACGGTCGCGCCGCGGGCCAGGCCGAGCCCCGGCAGGAGCAGCTTGACGGCGTGGTCGGCGGCGTGGCGCCCGCCCTCGACGTACCAGTCGGAGCCCTCGGCGCGGTAGTCGCTCCCGCCCTTGAGCATGACGAAGCGCGTGCGGCCGTCGCTGTGCTCGCTGTCGGTCCAGTTCCACACGGCCGGCTCGCCGCGCCGCCAGCCGGCGGTCTCGGCGGCGAGCTGCCACTCGTCCTCGGTCGGCAGCCGGCCTCCGCGCCACGCGCAGTAGGCGCGCGCGTCGGCGAGGTCGACGAACGTCACCGGCTGGTCCTCGGTGCCGGGGGCCGGCGCGCCGTCGCGCCAGTGCGCCAGGAACCGGTGCCGCGTCGTCGGCTCATACCCTGTCGCGTCGAGGAAGCGCGCGAACTCGGCGTTCGTCACCTCGCTCGCCGCGACCGCGACCGGCGTCTCGAGGACGCCGTCGCGCTGCAGGGTCCGCGCGTCGTGCAGCCGCGGCGGCAGCGGCTTCCACTCGTCGACGTACGGGGCTCCCTGGTACATGCCGGTCTCGCGGGCGCGGTACCGCACGGTGAGCACGTACGGCCCGGCCGGCACGACGACGGCGTCCTCGTCGGGCGCGGCACGTCGGCCACGCGCCGCTCCGCTCGCGGCGGCCCCGCCGCCGACGCGGCGCGCGAGCCGGTGCGGGAAGCGGCTGTCGGGGTCGTGCGGCGCGTCGGCGAGCGCCGTCAGCAGGCCGGGCAGCCATTCCGGGTCAGGGGTGCCGTCGGCGACGTGCAGCAGCGCGGCGATCCCCCGGCCGGGCACGACCACGCCGGCCGGCCCCTGCCCCGCCGAATCGCCGGTCAGCGCCACCGTGCGGCCCGGCGCGAGCTCCGGCGCCGCGGCGGGCAGCACCGGCCCGCCATAGTCGTCCTCGCCGCGGTTGACGAGCGTCCACAGCGTGACGCCGTCGAGGCGCCACCGGGAGGCGTAGACGCCGGCCGCCTCGGCATCGGGGGCCAGCTCGGCCAACGGGGTCCACTCGCCGTCGAGCAGCAGGTCGCCGGCGGCGCGCTGCACCGTCACCATGCGCCGGACGGTCGCGGCGTCCCGGCGCGACCAGCCCACCCACACGCCGAACACGACCTCCCACACCATGACTCCGACGCCGTTGAGCCAGGCCGACTGCAGCTCCTCGGAGTGGTCGCGGTGCCAGCGCCGCACGTGGTGCTGCATGTGCCGGCGCTCGTACCAGTGCGCGCGCAGCACGCCCGGCACCGGCGAGTCGGCGAAGAACTGGGCCCACGACGACGAGTGGTCCTCGATGCGCTCGACGGCCAGCTTCGACTCGCCCTCGAGCACGATCCCGGGCCGGGCCGCCTCGAGCCGCGCGACCAGCTCGGGCTCCGCCTTCTTGAGGGTGTCGAGGAAGACGCCGTCGGCCCTGAGGTCCGCCACGAGCGCGGCCAGCTCCGTGACGTCGTCCGCCCCGCGCCGCGTGCCGACGTCCCACGGGTTGTAGTCGACGAACACGCGCAGGCCGGCGTCGTGCAGGTCCCGGACCAGGCCGGCGATCCCGGGCACCTCGCGGTAGAAGTCCCACTGGTTGCGGTCGTCGATCCCGATGACCGGGTAGGCGTGCCACAGCACGACGGCGTCGAGGCCGCCGAACCGCTCGCGCGCGTCGGCGAGGAACCGCTCCGGGGTGAACCGCTCCTCCGCGAAGGAGTACAGCAGCTCGTCCCAGAGCCACACCTGCGCGACGGTGTGGCAGCGTGCCGCCCAGGCCGCCTCGGGCCGCGAGTACGCGGCGCCGGTGTACCCGTGCCGCCGGCGCGCGTCGTCGCGCCACGCACGCAGGCGCTCGCGCCACGCGGGCCGGTCGGCGGGGTCGGCCGGGGCGGCGAAGATCTTCGCCTCGTCCAGGGCCAGGGACCGCTCGGTGGTCAGGTCGCCGTCGAGCGGCACCTCCGTGGGCCGGTCGATCGGGCGAGGCACGAGCGGGTCGAACGCGTTGGTCATCGGTCCTTCCTGAGAACGGGCGGCAGCGGGTCCGCGGACGGCTGCTTCTCGGCGAGGGCGGCGAGCGCGGCGACGTCGGCGGCGGTCGGCACCGCGTCCTGCGCGCCGGGGCGCGTGACCGCGAGCGCCGCGGCGGCCGTGGCGAGCCGGGCCGCGTCCACGAGGTCGGCGCCGCGGGCGAGCGCGGCCGCGAGGACGCCGCAGTACGTGTCGCCCGCGCCGGTGGTGTCGACCGCGTCGACGCGCATCCCCGGCACGCGGACCGCCGCGGCACCGCGGCGCGCGACGAGGCTGCCGTCGGGCCCGAGGGTGACGACGACGGCGGGCACCCGCGCCAGCAGCGCGTCCGCGAGCGCCTCCGGCGTCTCGGGCCGCCCGGACGAGCCCGCGGCCGAGGCGAGGTCGGCGGCCTCGTGCTCGTTGACCACGAGCACGTCGAGCTCGCGCCACAGCTCGGCGGGCAGGTCGCGCGACGGCGCGGCGTTGAGCACGAGCACCGCGCCGGCACGCCGCGCCCGCGCCGCGGCCGTCACGACCTCGAGCGGCACCTCGAGCTGGGCGAGCACGACGTCGGCGGCCCGGACGCGCTCCGCCTGCTCGCCGCCGACCGCGACGCGCGCGTTGGCTCCCGGCGCGACGACGATCGCGTTCTCGCCGTCGGGCGAGACCGTGATGAGCGCGGTGCCGGTGGGCGCCTCCACGCGCCGCACGACGTCGGTGCGCACCCCGGCGCTCTCGAGCGAGCCCAGCAGCAGGTCCGCGGCGTCGTCGCGCCCGAGCGCCCCGACGAACGACGTCGCCGCTCCCCCGGCCCGCGCCGCGGCGACGGCCTGGTTCGCGCCCTTGCCGCCGGCGGTGCGCCGCAGATCGCCGCCGAGGATGGTCTCCCCGCCGCGCGGGTGGCGCGGCACGTCGACGACGAGGTCGACGTTCGCCGACCCGACGACGACCACGTGCCCAGTGAGATGCCCGCCGCTCATGCCGCACCTCCCGCGCCCGCGAGCGCCACGGTCCGGCGCGCCAGGTCCGAGATGCGCCGCTCGCCGCCCGGCAGCGACGTCGCGATCCGGTCGTCGATCGGCGCGGTCCACTGCTCCCCGATGCCCTCGACCCCGAGGAGCGCCCCGGCGACGCCGCCGACGGTCGCTCCGACGGAGTCGGTGTCCCAGCCCGCGGTGACCGCGAGGCTGACGCTCGCGCCGAACCGACCGCGCCCGGCGCTGAGCGCGAACGCGACGACCGCTGCGTTGTTGAGCACGTGCACCCAGTGCAGACCCCGGTACGCGTCGTGCAGCCGGTCGAGCGAGCGCCGCACGGACTGCTCGCTGCCGTCGCACGCGGCACCCACCTCGCGCCCGAGGCGCACGGCGTCGGCGAGCCGGCTGCCCGGCGGCACCACCGTCCCCGCGGCGTCCAGCACCTCCTCGACGTCGGCGCACGTCATCGAGGCCGCGGCCAGCGCGGCCGCCCACATCGCGCCGTAGACGCCGTTGCGGGTGTGGCTCAGGCGGGCGTCGACCCAGGCCAGGCGGGCGGCCTCGCGCACGTCCCCCGGCGAGACCCAGCCGAAGAGGTCGGTGCGGATCAGGGCGCCGATCCACTCGCGGAACGGGTTGTCGTGCGTCGCCGTCTCCGGCACGGGCCGCGCGTCGAGGATGTTGCGGTACGCGACCCGCTCGGCGGTGAAGGTGCGGCCGGCGGGGAGGCTGTCGAGCCACAGCTGGGCGACGTCGTCCGTCGTGAACCCGCGCCCGTGCCGCTCGACCAGGTCGAGCGCCAGCATCGGGTAGTTGAGGTCGTCGTCCTCCGGCATCCCGTCGATGTTCTCCTCCAGCGACGTGCCGGCGGACCTGCGGTTCCAGGTCCAGCGCGCGGCGACGTCGGCGGGCAGCCCCCGGGCGGTGAACCACCGGTCGAGCGGCCAGCGGCCGGTGGCGCGCAGGATCTCCTCGATCCCCTCGCGCGGGAGCTTCTCGACGGGCTTGCCGAGCAGGCAGCCGGCGGCGCGGCCCGTCCATGCGCCGCGCACCCGCTCGTCGTACGCGGGCCCTGCACCGGAGCCGTCGGCCGCGCGGTCCGCGGCAGGCAGGGCGGGAGCCGGCGGGAGCAGCGCGACGATCTCGGTCCAGGAGTCGGGCTCGTGCGGCGCGGGCGCGGCGGGCAGGCGGCGCAGCTCGCCGAGCAGCTCCCGCGCGAGGGCGCGCAGCTCGGGGCCCGCGGGCTGCGGCCCGGCGCCGCTCACGGCCGGCGTCGGGTCGCCGCCGGCGGCGACCCAGCGGTCTCGCACGGCGCGGACGTCCCTGCCCTCGGCGGCGGACTGGACCAGCTCGTGCGCGAGCAGGTCCTCCGGCTGGGCCCACGTCAGCCTCACGGGCGCTCACCCGCCTCGGCGACCGCGCGCTCGGGCTCGCCGGCGACCGCGGCCGTCTCGATCGCCTCGAGCGTGGCGAGGCGCCCGCGCGCCCGCTCCCGGTCCGCGGCCAGGATGTCCGCCGCGGCGGCGGCCATGAGGCGGCCGGTCTCGCGCAGGTCCGTCTTGCTCGCCGCCTCGACGGCGTCGAGCCACTCGTCCGGCACGACGCCGCTGCCCCCGAGGCCGGCGCACACGGCCCCGGCCATGACCGCGATCGAGTCGGCGTCGCGCCCGTAGTTCACGGCGGCGAGGACCGACCCGCGGTAGTCGGCCCGGTGCCCGAGCATCAGGCCGAGCGCCGCGGGCAGCTCCTCGATCGACTTGGTGCGCGACGGGCGGCGCGCGTCCATCGACATCTGCCGGTACTCGGGGCCGACCGAGTCGAACGGCGCGACGGCCTCGCGCACGAGCCGCGCGAGCGCGCGCTCGTCGTCGTCCGTCGCGGGCGGCGGCGTGCCGTCGACGGCGTCGACGACGGCGCGCAGGGCGTCGCGGGTCCCGTCGTGCGCGACGTCGAGCGCGGCGGCGACGACGTCGTCGAGCGTCGCACCGGGTGCGACCGCGGCGGCGACCATCGCCGCGAAGACGCCCGCCGCCTCGCGGCCGTAGCTGGACTGGTGCGCGCCGGTGAGGTCGATCGCCTCGGCGTAGGCGCCGCGCGGGTCGCCCGCGTTCACGATGCCGACCGGCGGCACGTACATCGCGGCACCGCAGTTGACGACGTTGCCCACACCCGCCTCGCGCGGGTCGACGTGCCCGTAGTGGAGCCGGGCGACCATCCACTTCTCGGCGAGGAACACGCGCTGCAGCAGCAGTGCGGTGGACTCGAGCTCGGGGATCCACCGCGGCTCGCCGATCATGAGCGGCACGAGGTCCTCGGCGACCGCGTAGGCGTCCAGGTGCGTGCGCCGCTTGGCGTACACCTCGACGAGCGCGCGGGTCATGAGGGTGTCGTCGGTGATGTGCCCGTCCCCCTTGTGGTACGGGGCGATGGGGCGGGCGTCGCGCCAGTTCGGGTACCACGGCGGGACGATGCCGCGGACGCGGCCCCCGTGCCGTTCCTCGATCTGCTCGGGCGTCCAGCCCTCCGTCGCACCACCGAGCGCGTCTCCCACCGCCGCACCGGTGAGCACGGCCACCGATCGATCGTCCAACCAGGTCACGGGTCTTCTCCCCTGTCGTTCTCGTCCACGTACCGCGCCGCGATCCGGGTGGCTGCCCAGGACGGCAGCCACCCGGGGCCCGGCTACATGGTGATCTCGTCCCAGCCCTCCTGGAGCTGGGTCGCGAGCTGCTCGGCGTCGGTCTCCTGCGCGAGGAAGCGCTGGTACGCCGGGGTGGCGACCGTGTCCTTCCACTGCGCGTACTGGTCGACGAACAGGTACGGCGCGGACGTGAAGTGCTGACCCGAGGACAGGATCGTGCTCCAGCCGTTCTCGTCACCGAGGTTCTCGGCCATGAGCTCCTGGGCCGACGTGGTCGCCGGGATGAGGGCGTCCGCCTCGTTGAGCGCGGCCAGGTTCTCGGGCTGGGTGACGAACTCGATGAACCGGGCCGACTCCTCGACGTGCTCCGAGTCGATGTTGACCGACAGGGTCTGCGGGTTGGCGGCCTGCCCGGCACCCTCGGGGCCCTCGAGCGGCGGCAGGACGACCCAGTCGAGGTCCTCGGGCGCGTCGGCGGCGATGTTGGCCGCCTGGTAGGAGCCCTGGACCGTCATCGCGACGTCGCCGGCGTAGAACGAGGCGAGCGCCTCGCCGCCGGACTGCGTGAGCGTGACGGGCAGGATCGTCTGGTCCTCGTAGGCCATCGTGTGCACGAGCTCGGGCAGGGCCATCTCGCCCTCGCCGACGGTCAGGCTCGCGTCGGCCCCGGTGCCCTCGAAGTAGCTGCCGCCGAACTGCGGGGCCATGGCCATGAACGTGGCCGTCGGGCTGGCCAGACCCCAGGCCAGGCCGTAGACGTCCCCGGACGTGGTCGCCTGCGCGATCTCGCGCAGCTCCTCCCACGTCATGGTCTCGCCCGTGGGGATCTCGACGCCGGCCTCCTCGAGCATGGCCCGGTTGGCGAACGCCATGTAGGACTGCAGCTCGGTCGGGTAGGCGACCACCTGGCCGTCGACCGTCACGGACTCGAGGATGCCCTCCGGGATGTCCGCCCGGCGCTCCTCGGACATGTGCTCCGACAGGTCGGCGAGGTAGCCGTCACGAGCGAACGGCACGATGCTCGCCGCCTCGTAGTGGATGATGTCGGGTGCGGAGCCGCCGTTGAACTGCGTGATCAGCTTGTCGTAGATGCCGTCCCAGCCGGCGGGCACGATCTCGACCTGGACGTCGGGGTTCTCCTCGTTCCACTGCGCCACGATGCTCTCGGTGGCCTCGATGGCGGCGGGCTGGTCCGAGAGGGACTGGAAGGTCAGGCTGACCGGGCCGTCGTCGCCCTCCCCGCCGTCACCGCTCCCCCCGCCGCTGCACGCGGTGGCGAGCAGCGAGGTGACCGTGAGGCATGCGGCGATGGACACTCCACGAGTCTTCATCTGTCTACCTTTCTCAGGGGTTTGCGCGGTGGAAGGTCATCCCTTCACCGCCCCGGCCATGAGGCCGCCGGTGAGCTTCTTCTGCATCAGCGAGAAGAAGACGATGCTGGGGATCGCCGCGAGCACGCTGCCCGCGGCGAGGGGTCCGAGCGCGACCTTGCCCTCGCCGCCGATGAACGACGACAGCGTGATGGGCAGGGTGTAGTTGTCGGGTGACTGCAGGAGCACCAGGGCGAAGAAGAACTCGTTCCACGACGAGACGAAGCTGAACATCGCCGTCGCGACGACGCCCGGTGCGAGCAGCGGGAAGACGATCCGGCGCAGGACCGTCAGTCGGTTGGCGCCGTCCATCGCGCCCGCCTCCTCGAGGTCCTCGGGGATCGCCGACACGTAGCCCTGGAGCATCCACAGGGCGAAGGGCAGCGTGTAGGTGGTGTGGACCAGCGCGAGCCCGACGAGGCTGTCGGTCAGGCCGATGGTCCGCAGCACCAGGAACAGCGGCAGGATGATCAGGATCACCGGGAAGACCTGGCTGACCAGGATCCAGCCCACGCCCGCGGTGCGCACCGCGCCCTTGAGCCGCGCCAGCACGTAGGCCGCGGGCATCGCGATGAGGATGACCAGGGCGGTCGAGGCCAGGGCGACGAGCACGCTGTTCAGGGTCGAGCCCACGAGCCCCTGGCGGGCGAGCGCCTGCGCGTAGTTCTCCCAGTGCCACTCCTGAGGCAGCAGGCTCACCGTCAGGGAGTTGAGCTCGCCCGACGACTTGACCGAGGCGGAGACGAGCCACAGCAGCGGGAACCCGAGGAACACGATGTAGGCGGCGAGCGCCGCGTACTGCGCGGGACGGACGAGTGCGCGCACGATTCACCCCTTCCGCTCGACGCGGTCGCTACGGAACTGCGAGCGCAGGTAGAGCGCGACGAGAAGGACGACCACGACGACCAGCACGACGCCCATCGCGGCGGCATAGCCGATGTTGCGGTTCTTGAACGCCTCGAGGTACGTGAAGAGCATCGGGAGCATGGTCCGGCCGCCCGGACCGCCCTCGGTGAGCACGTAGACCAGCGAGAACATGTTGAAGTTCCAGATGAAGTTCAGCGACGTGATCGACGAGACGATCGGCCGCAGGCTCGGCCACGCGACGGACGTGAACCGCCGCCACGCGCCCGCCCCGTCGATCGCGGCGGCCTCGTACAGCTCGCCGGGCACCTGCTGCAGCCCGGCGAGCAGCGTCACCGTGGTGTGCGGCATGCCGACCCAGATGCCGACGACGATGACGGCGGGCAGCGCCGTGGAGAAGTCGGCGAGCCAGTTGGTGTCGTCGGGCAGCCCGACCGCGCCCAGGGCCGCGTTGAGCGGCCCGGCGTTGGGCGAGTAGATCATCCGCCACATGATCGCCACGACGACGGGCGGCATCGCCCACGGGATCAGTGCGAGCACGCGGGTGAGCGTCTGCAGCCGCAACCCGGAGTTGAGCAGCAGCGCCAGGCCCATGGCCGCCAGGAGCTGGAGCACCGTCACGGAGACGGCCCAGACCATGCCGATCCGGAACGACTCCCAAAAGAAGGAGTTGCCGGCCAGGCGGACGAAGTTGTCGACGCCCGTGAACTGGTAGTCGGGCTCGCGCACGAGCCGGGCGTCGGTGAAGGCCAGGGCGACGCCCATGACGAGCGGGGCGACGCTGAGCACGAGGATCGGGACGAGCGAGGGCATCACCAGCGCGATCGCCTCGTGGCGGCGCGCGCGCTGCATCCCGCCCGTGCGCCGGCTGACGGTCCGGGGCCCGGACAACGTCGTCGCCGGGGCCGGGGCCGGTGCGGCCGTGGTCATCGTGTCCCTCCTTGGTCACGTGTCGACGGTTGCGCGGGGGCCGTGGACTCCCGCACCTGGAGCCGGGGCCCGATGGCCACGTGCTGGGGCTGCGGATCTCCGGCCTCGACCCGGTCGAGCATCAGGCGTGCGGCCGCGCGGCCGCGCTCCGCCGAGCCGAGGGACACGCTCGTCAGGCTCGGCTTGAAGACCTGCCCGAGCTCGGTGTCGTCCATGCCCGTCACGGCGACGTCGCCCGGGACCGACAGGCCCAGGTCGTCGGCCGCCCGGATGACGCCGATGGCCAGCAGGTCGTTGGCGGCGACCACGGCGTCGAACGGGGGCCTCGTGGGTTCCGCCTGCGCGGACGACGGACCGAGCAGACGACGGGCAGCCTCGCGTCCCGCGCTGACCGTGAAGTCGTCGGCGACCTCCGTCGCGACCCGCTCGGCGGAAAACGTCGGCGCGGCGGTCGCCGTGTCGAAGCCTCGCTGCCGTGCGGCTCCGGGGGTCGTGTCGAGCGGCCCGTTGACGAAGGCGATCCGCCGCCGGCCCAGCGCGAGCAGGTGCTCGACGGCCAGGCCGATACCCGCCGCCGAGTCCGTCGAGACGGAGTCGATCTCGCCGGCGAACGGCCGGCCGATCACGACGACGGGCACGGGCGCCCGCCGGATCTCGTGGGCCAGCTCGTCGCCGGTGCGCAGCGGGCTGACGATCAGCCCGTCTACGAAGCCGCTGCCCATGCTCCGCACCAGGTCGACCGTGGACGACACCGTGTCGCCGGTCGACATGACGACCACGCGGTACCCGTGCGGGGACACGACCTCGTGGATGGCGGCGAGCATCTCGACGTAGACCGGGTTGCCGATGTCGGCGACCGCGAACGCGACCTGGAACGTCTTCTTCATCCGCAGCGTGCGGCCCGCCGCGTCCGGGCTGTAGCCGAGCTCTGCCGCGGCCGCGCGCACCCGCTCGACCATCGTCTTGCTGGCGCCCGTGCCGTGGAGCGCCCGCGAGGTCGACGCCAGGGACACACCGGCGCGCTGGGCCACGTCGATGAGCGTGGCTCGCGATGACGTCACCGTCGCTCCGTTCGTCGTCGAATGGCATTTGGAATCGTTTCCAAACTGCGGGCGACATCGCCCTGGAAACGTTTCCGGCTTCCGCCCACCTTGCCAGCACCGTCACGGGCTGTCAACAGCACTCCCCCGAGGCGGTCGCGCGCACGGTTGCCCTGGTCACGGCGCCACGATCCGGATAAGGTGGCGGTGCCGTTGTATGAATCGATTCAAGCCCGGCCGACGACGACGTCGCACCAGCACCACGTCGTCGGACCGGCATACCGGAGGACGACGATGTCACCCACCCCACGCAGGTCGAGAACGATCGGCGCCGCGGCAGCGGCCGCGGTCGCCCTCGCACCTCTGACCCTGATCCCCACGGCCGCCGCCGAGGACGCCGAGGCGACCGCCGTCGTCGAGCAGCGCTTCGACTTCGGCTCGGCCACCTCGCCCGTGGCCGACGGCTACACCCGCGTCGCCCACACGACCCTGTACTCGGCCGGTGCCGGCTACGGCCTCTCGCGCCAGGTGGCCACCCGCGACCGCGGTGCGCCCGACGCGCTGCGCCGCGACTTCACCGTCGGCTCCACGACGTTCTCGACCGACGTCCCGGACGGCACCTACTGGGTGACGGTGACGAGCGGCGACCAGATCGCCCGCAACGTCACCGAGCTCACGGTCGAGGGCCAGGCCCAGGACACGCTCGACGTGGGCGCCGGCAGCTTCGCCGAGTGGGCCGGCGCCGTCGAGGTCGCCGACGGGCGGCTCGACATCGACGTCGCGCGCGACGGCCGCCTCAACGGCGTGACCGTCTCCTCCCAGCTCCCGCCCGCCGGCCTGACCTCCGACGTCGAGGTCGACGGCACGCAGGTCGCGGTCAGCCTCTCCTGGGAGCCGCGACCTGACGCCGTCTCCTACACCGTCTACCGCTCGATCGGCGGCGGCGAGACCGCGCGGGTGGGCGAGACTACCGTCCCGTCGTTCACCGACGCCGACCCCGCGATCCGGCTCGGCGACGAGCTCACGTACACGGTCACACAGCTGAACGCCGACGGGCGCGAGTCCGGCCCGTCCGAGCCGCTGGTCATCGAGGCGGCCGACGAGGAGCTCGACCCGCCGGCCGCGCCGGCGGACGTGCGCATCGAGGGCGCCGACGACGCGACGTCGTCCGACCTCGTGTGGGACGCCGTCGACGGCGCCGTCGCGTACGACGTGTACCGCACCGACCACGAGTCGCACGCGTGGCAGCTCGTCGAGCGCACCGAGGCGACGTCGAGCTCCCTCGACGTCGGGTACGGCACCGACTGCTGCTTCCGCTGGTACTACCGCGTCAGCGCGGTCGGCGCCGGCGGCATCTCGGAGCCGTCCGAGCCCGCCGAGATCTCCCGCATGATCGAGGCCACCACGGTCGCCGAGATCGACACCAGCGCGGCGGGCGGCGGGGCCCGGCCGTGGTTCGGCGACCTGACGGGCGACGGCCGCGCCGAGATCGTCATGGTCCAGCCGCACCACATCAACGCCGGCGCC
>JAPSLD010000259.1 GCA_031181105.1 Isoptericola sp.
GACCCGTTGGGCACGGGTGCGTCGCCGCCGTCGACCCCGAAGGAGAACCCGCCGAGCGGGCGCTCCGACCACGTGTTCGCGACGATCCACTCCCCGATCCGCACGGCGCCGTCGAGGTAGCGCGCCTGGCCGGTCGCGGCGTGGGCGTGCAGCAGAGCGATCCCCGGCCACGCCATGTCGCCGACGGCGGTGCCCAGGAAGCCGAACTGCCACCCGATGTTCGCGGTGCCGTCCGGGAGCACGAACCCGTGGGGCTGCGGGCTGCCGTCGTAGAACGTGTACGGGCCGACGTTGTACGCCTGGCGCAGGCGTCCGTCGTCGTGGACGGGGTCGTGCTCCTGCGCGTGGACGAGACCGTCGGCGATGGTGCGGGCGCGGTCGACCCGGCCGCCGGCGAGCGAGGCGCACACCGCGAGCGCGCTGTCGTAGACGAAGGCGGTCGAGAACAACCCGAGCTCGTCGGCGTACGACTGGGGCAGGCGCGGGCCGGGGTTCGCGTCCGGGTAGGCGTCGGTGGCCGCGTCGAGGAAGGCCTGCGCGCGGGCGAGGGAGCCGCCGCGCGCCGAGGCGCGGGGCTCCGGCGTGCGGGGCGCCGCGGTGGCGGCGGGCACGGCCGTGCCACCGGCGAGGGCGGCGACCCCGGCGGCCCCCGCGGCGAGGAAGGCGCGTCGGGCGATGGGCGTGCGAGCGGTCGTGAGGTCCACGGGCATCTCCTTCGATGTCGGGCTCGAGCGCTGTGGTGTGGGAGCGCTACCACGGCCAGACTAGGGGCTCGCCGGCGTGAGCGGAAGGGCGAGCTGCCCCGACGCTCGGCGCGCTACCTCGGCGCCGAGCGCGCTACCTCGGCGAGGAACGCGCTACCTCGGCGAGGTACGCGCTACCTCGGCGTCAGAGACGGACGACGGCCTGCGCGCGGCCCAGGACCTTCGCGCCCTCGTGCGTCACGGCCAGGTCCACGCGCACCGTGCCGGCGTCGGTGTCGATCGCGCCGACGGTCGCTGCGACCTCGACGACGGCCGTCCCGCGCGCGGGCACGGGCACGGGGCGGGTGAATCGCGTCTGGTACTCGACCACGGCGCCCGGGTCGCCGGCCCAGTCGGCGACGACGTTCACGACCGAGCCCATGGTCAGCATGCCGTGCGCGATGACGCCCGGGAGGCCGACCTCGGTCGCGAAGGACTCGTCCCAGTGGATCGGGTTGAGGTCACCGCTCGCGCCGGCGTAGCGCACGAGCGCGGCGCGGTCGAGCTCGATCGTGCGGGTGCCCACGACGTCCCCGACGGCGAGGTCGGCGAGGGCGGGGCGCGTGCTCATCGGGACTCCTCCCCGCGGACGGCGAGGGTCGACGTGACGGTCGCGACGTGCTCGCGCGCGTCGCCGGGCCGCTCGGCGAAGACCTCGCAGCGGGTGGTCACCATGGCGATGCCGGCGCGGTGGGTGACGGAGTCGACGTGCAGCACCGTGACGAGCTCGTCGCCGGCGACGATCGGACGGTGGTGCACGAACTTCTCGTCCGCGTGGACGACCCGCGAGAACTCGACGTCGGCCTCGGGGTCGGAGACGTACTGCGCCTCGGCACGCTGCGCGACCACCACGGCGAACGTCGGCGGCGCGACGAGGTCCGGATAGCCGGCACCCCGCGCCGCCACGAGGTCGTGGTGCGCGGGGTGCGTGGCGCCGACGGCCGATGCGAACTCGCGGACCTTCTCGCGCCCCACGCTGTAGGGGGTCGTGGCCGGGTACTCCCGGCCCGCGAAGTCAGGGTTCGCCATCGAAGACGTGGTCAGCGGGTCTCGCGGTGCAGCGTGTGCTTGCCGTCGCGAGGGCAGAACTTCTTCATCTCAAGACGGTCCGGGTCGTTGCGCCGGTTCTTCTTGGTGATGTAGTTGCGCTCCTTGCACTCCGTGCAGGCGAGCGTGATCTTCGGGCGGACGTCCGCGCTCTTGGCAG
>JAPSLD010000060.1 GCA_031181105.1 Isoptericola sp.
ACGACGGCCCACGGGCGCCGGGCGACGAGCGCGAAGTCCGCGCCGCGCAGCGTCAGCCCCATCCCGAACATGATGATCCCGAGGAACACCGGGACGTGCCCGGCGACCGGTGCGAGCTGCGCCGGTGCGAGCAGCCCCGCGACGCCACCCAGCACCACCAGGACGGCGAACCACCGGCCCGCCAGCTCCGCGACCCTCCGCATGGCTGCGGACTCTACCCGCTCACGACCAGCGGAACAGCCGGATCGCGACCGGGAGCGCCACGGCCGACCAGACGGCCATGACGACCAGCTGCAGCAGCGGGAACCCCTGCTCGAACCACGCCGTTGTCATGGACTGCGCGGCGGCCCCCAGGGGCGTGAACTGCCCGATCTGCCGCAGGACCTCCGGCATGATCGGCCCGGGCGTCCACAGGCCGGCGAGCAGCAGCATGGGGAAGTAGAGCGACATCGCGATCGCGTTCGCGGCCGACGCGCGCGGCGCGACCGCGGCCACGAGCATGCCGAGCGTGAACATCGCCGCCATGCCGAGCACGAACGACAGCACGACGACGCCCAGCTGCTCGGGGGCGACGAAGCCGAACACCAGCTGCCCGACGACCAGGGCCAGCGCCGCGCCCACCACGGTCGTGACCGCGTTGATGACCAGGTGCGCGACGACGATGCCCTGGGGGCGCATCGGCGTGGTCGACAGCCGCCGCAGCACGCCCTTCTCGCGGTAGGTCGCGATCGTGACGGGCATGACCGTCAGGGACGCCGTGCCCACCGCCATCGCGAGCACGGTCGGCAGGTAGGTCGCGACGGGCGTCAGCCCGTACCAGACCGAGTCCGGCGGGGCGTCGGTGATCGGGTCCCGCATGCCGGGGATCGCCAGCCCGACGCCGAGCAGGATGACGGTCGGGAAGAGGATCCCGAAGAACGGGGCGGCGAAGTCGCGCAGCCACACGGCGGTCTCGGTGCGCAGCAGGCGGCCGAAGCCGCGCCACGAGCCGGCTGCGCGCGCGGTGGTCGGTGCCGGGGCGGTGGTGGTCATGAGCGGGCTCCTTCCAGCTGCTCCGTGTCCGTCGCCTGGGGGTCGTACTGCCGCCCGGTGACGGCGAGGAACACGTCCTCGAGGGACTTGGTGACGGTGCGGACGTCCTCGGGCACGAGGTCGGCCTCCGCGAGGGCGGGCACGACGGCGAACAGCACGCGCCGCGTCCCGGTGACGGCGACCTCGGTCGCGGCACCGGCGTCGTCGACGCGCAGCACGTCGGGGTGCCGTGCGGCGAGGGCGTCCAGGACGCCGCGGGCGCGCGCGGCCTCGTCCGGAGCGAAGCGCACGACGACGGTGCGCTCGGACTCGAGGCCGTCGATGAGCCCGGCCGGCGTCCCCTCCGCGACGACGCGGCCGCCGTCGATCACGACGAGCCGGTCGCAGAGCCGCTCCGCCTCGTCCATGAAGTGGGTGACGAGCAGGATCGTCACGCCGGTGTCGCGCACCCGCTCAACGAGGTCCCACGTGCTGCGCCGGGCCTGCGGGTCGAGGCCGGTCGTGAGCTCGTCGAGGATCGCGACGCGCGGGTTGCCGACGAGGGCGAGCGCGATCGACAGCCGCTGCCGCTGCCCGCCCGAGAGCCGGGCGAACTGGACGCCCGCGTGCGGGGTGAGGTCCAGCAGCTCCAGGAGCTCGCCCGGGTCGGCCGGGTCGTCGTAGAACGCCGCGAACAGGCGCAGCGCCTCGCCGACGGTGATCTTGTCGTGGAGCGCGGCCTCCTGGAGCTGCACGCCCAGGTGGTCGCGCACGGCGCCGGGGTTGCGCTGCGTGTCGATGCCGAGCACGCGGACGGTCCCGCCGTCGGCGTGCCGCAGGCCGGCGAGCGTCTCGACGGTCGTCGTCTTGCCGGCGCCGTTCGGCCCGAGGATCCCGAAGATCTCCCCGGGCTCGACGGCGAACGACACGTCGTCCACGGCGACCTTGTCGCCGTAGGTCTTGCGGAGGTTGCGGACCTCGACGATGGGCTGAGCCATGCCGGGCCTCCTTCCGTGATGGGTGTGGTCAGGTCGTGGGTGGTCAGGTCGTGGGTCGTCAGCGTGGGGCGTGGAGCGGGGTGGAGCGGAGCAGGCGGTCGAGCACGAGCGCCGCGAGCGCCGTCGCGGCGATCCCGCCGGCGAGCACCACGACGGCGAAGGGGATCGGGCCGGGCTCGGGTGCCCCGCGGAGGACGAGCCCGAAGACCCCGGTGCGGGTCGCGACGTCGACGACGACGGCCGGCAGCAGGAGCGGCACGGCGAGCACCGTCCCCCGCCACGGGCCGGCTCGTCGGTAGCCGACGGCGACCGCCGCGCCGACGGTCACGTAGGTGACGATCACGAGGGTCTCGCCGACCGCCGTCGTCGTGAGCCCGGCGACGCTGTCGACGGCGAACGGCCCGACGTCGGTCCACGGCCGGTCGAGCGCGGTGTAGAGCCGCTGCTCAGCGACCGCGAGAGCCGCGGTGAGCACGCCGAACACGGCGGCGCCCGGCAGCGCCCCGCGCACGACCCCACGCCCGAGCGCGCGGCGCGTGCCGCCGGCGGCGACGTGGATCGCCAGGAGCGCGGCGACCGAGATGATGCCGACGGCGAAGGCGACCCACCGGCCCGGTCCGCCGGCGGCGGCGTAGGTGATGCGCTCGAGCTCCCCGCCCCACCGCTCCACGACCAGCGGCGTGGCCACGACGATCGCGATCCAGATGGCCCAGAACCACGCTCCCGCGGCGAACAGGGTGGTCCGGACGCGCCGCCCGGCCCGCCGCTCCGCTCGCCCCTGGACGGGTGGCGCGGCGCGGGCCGCGGGGACGGTCGTCGTGGTCATCGGTGCTTCCTCTCGGTGGGTTCGTCCGTAAGTTGTCGGTGGGTCTTCGGGCAGGTCGAGACCGTCCGCAGCGCGTCCGCAGGCCTCACGTCGAGGGCCGCAGCCGCACGCCGCGCACGAGCAGGTGCAGCGCCCCTGCCGCGAGCGCGAGCGCGGCCACCGCCCCGACCAGACCGAGCACGACACGACCGGCGGCCGTCGTGTCGAGCGGCGCCACGTTGCTCAGCACGAGTCCGCCGACGCCGCCCCGGGTCGCGAGGTCGGCGAGCGCGAGCGGCACGAGCAGCGGCACCACCAGCACGGTGCCGCTCCACACGCCGAACCGCCGGTACCCGGCCGCGATCGCGGCGCCGACCAGGATGTACGTGGTCACGGAGAGGGCCTCGGCGGCGAACGTGACGACCGCGTCGAGCGCGGGGTCGTCGACGCCGAGACCTGCCTGGCGCTCCCAGGGGTGGCCGAGCGCCGGGTACAGGAGCCGCTCGCCCGTCAGGAAGGCGACCGTCAGGGCGCCGAACGCCAGCCCGGCGCGCGCCGCCCCCCGCACCATGCCGGCCGTGAACGCCCCGCGCGTGCCGCCCGCGGCGACGTGGATCGTCAGCGCGGCGGCCAGCAGGATGATGCCGAGCACGAACGCGAACCAGCGCGGGGTACCGGCCGAGGACTCGGAGATCCCCTCGTCCATCACGCCGCCGGCCCGGGAGACGAGGAGCGGCACGGCGACGCCGACCAGCGCGTAGACCACCCAGAACCAGCCACCGACCAGGATGAAGGCCGCGACGACGTAGCGCCGCACCGACCGGGCCGCGCGTCGCCGCGCCGCGCGGGCGAGCGCGGCGCGCTCGTCGGCCGCCGGGCGGTCGGCCACGGAGCTCTGCGCGCTCATCGGTCCGCTCTCCTCGGCTCCGTGAGATGCACGAACAGGTCCTGCACCGGCACGGACCCGACCTCGACGCCCGCCGCACGGGCGGTGGCGCGCTCGTCGTCGGTGAGCGCGCCCTCGAGCGTGACCTGGACGGTGCCGCCGAGCCGCTGCTCGTGCAGCACCCGGCGGCCGTCGGTCAGCTCCGCGACGGCGGCGGCCGGACCCGTCAGGCTGTGCCCGCGAGCGCGCAGGTCCTCGACCGGCTCGGCGAGCAGCACGCCCCCCCGGTCGAGGATCACCACGTCCTCGAAGAGCCGCTCGACCTCCTCGACGAGGTGGCTCGAGAGCACGATCGTGCGGGGGTGCTCCGCGTAGTCGGCGAGGACCTCGGAGTAGAACGCGTACCGGGTCGGGGCGTCCATGCCGAGGTAGACCTCGTCGAGGATCGTCAGCGGGGCGCGCGAGGCGAGGCCGATCGTCGCGCCGACGGCCGACTTCTTGCCGCGCGACAGCGCGCCCGGCTTCGTCCTGGTGCTGACCTCGAAGCGGTCGAGCAGCCGGCCGGCGAGGTCGGCGTCCCAGTGCGGCCGCAGGTCGGCGTAGTAGTCGAGCGACACCGACAGCTTCTCGTCGTCCATGAGGTCGCCGCTCTCGCGCACGAGCTGGACGTTGGACGTCGTCCACGCGTTCTCCCAGGGGTCTTCCTGGGCGCCCTCGGGCCCGACGGCGACCGTGCCGCTCGTGGGCCGGGCGAACGCCGCGAGCAGAGAGACGAGCGTCGACTTGCCGGCACCGTTGCGGCCGAGGAGCCCCGTGATGACGCCGGGCCGGATCGTCAGCGTGGCACCGTCGAGCGCCGTCGTCGCCTCACGCTTGACGAGGGTCGAGTCGCCCACCATCTCGCGACGCGTGCCGTAGCGGACGACGACGTGTTCCAGGCGTGCGCCGAAGGGTGTCGGCGTGGTCATGGCCTCTCCTTGCTGTCGGTCGTGGTGCCGGTGGGGCGGCGGCCGCGGACGTATGCCGCGACGTCGTCGGCGGGGATGCCGAGGAGCTCCGCCTGGGCGAGGGCCGGGGCGAGGACCTCGTCGAAGTAGCGGCGGCGGTGCTCGGCGAGGAGGCGCTCGCGCGCGCCCGGCGCGACGAACATGCCGAGTCCGCGCCGCTTGTAGAGCACCCCCTCGTCGACCAGGCCGGCGAAGGCCTTGGCCGCGGTCGCGGGGTTGATGCGGAACGTGGTGGCGAACTGGGTCGTGGACATGACCTGCTCCTCCTCCGCGAGCTCGCCCGCGAGCACCTGCGCCCGGATCATCTGCGCGATCTGGACGTAGATGGGCTCGGGTCCGTCGAACACGCGGCCGCTCCTCGGGTTCAGTGGTTCGTTACTCGACTAATGAACCATGGATGTCCGTACCGGCGCAAGGGTGTTCTCGACATTCACCCGGCGGTCAGAGCCAGCCGCGCTCGCGGGCGAGCCGCGCCGCAGCGGTGCGGTTGGGTGCACCCAGCTTGCGCATGGCCTCGGACAGGTAGTTGCGCACGGTTCCCTCCGACAGGTGCAGACTCGCCGAGATGCCGGCGTTGCCCAGCCCGTCCCCCGCCAGGCGCAGCACCTGACGCTCCCGATCGGTGAGCGGGTCCGACTCCCCCCACGCGTCGGCGGCGAGGGCGGGGTCGACGGCCCGCCCCCCGCTGTGGACGGCGCGGACGGCGTCCGCCAGCGTCGCCGACGGGGCGTCCTTGAGCAGGTAGCCCCGCACCCCGGCGTCCAGGGCGCGTCGCAGGTAGCCGGAGCGTGCGAACGTCGTGAGGATGACGACCCGGGTCGGTAGACCTCGCCGCTGGATCTCGGCCGCCACCTCCAGACCCGTGCGACGGGGCATCTCGATGTCGGTGACCAGGACGTCCGGGCGGAGCGAGACGACGAGCCGCAACGCGTCGTCACCGTCGACGGCAGTGGCGACGACGTCGAGGTCCGGCTCGAGCCCGAGCAGCGTGCCCAACGCGCCGAGGACCATGCGCTGGTCCTCGGCGAGCAGGACGGAGATGCTCATGGCCCGGCTGCGGCGCGCGGCGCCGCCCGGTCGAGGGCGGTGCGGGGCAGACGCACGAGGAGGCGCGTGCCGGGTCCGGCGCCGCCGGCCGGTCCCGTCTGCACGTCGACGTGGCCGCCCAGCGCCGTGACCCGTTCCCGCATGCCCGACAGCCCGCTTCCCTCGCGTCCGCTCGCACCGCGCCCGTCGTCGGTGACCTCGAGCTCGACGTCGTGGTCGGTGGCGCGGGCACGGATGCTCGTCCGGCGGGCACCGGCGTGCCGGACCACGTTGGTCACCGCCTCCCGCAACGCCAGGGCGAGGGCGGCCTCGTGCTCGGCCGGGAGCAGCGGCAGGTCGACGGTGGCGTCGGCATCGACCCCTGCGGCCGCGAGCGCCCGCTGTGAGCTGACCAGCTCGGCACCAAGACCCTTCGCCCGGTACCCGGCGACGGCGGTGCGTACCTCGCCCAGGGCGGTGCGAGCCGTCTGCTCCACGTCGCGCATCTCTTGACCGGCCCGCTCGGGGTCGGTCGGCACGAGCCGGGCGGCAAGCTCGGCCTTGAGCACGATCACCGACAGCGTGTGGCCGAGCAGGTCGTGCAGGTCGCGTGCGATGCGTTCCCGCTCCGCGATGGTGGCCAGCCGCTCGATCTCCTCGTCCGCCCGTCGCAGCCGCGCCCGGGTGCGGGCTCGTTCGCTCTCGACGATGCCCGCTGCCCCGACGACCACGACGAGCACGACGACCGGCCCGACGGCGACGAGTCGCCACGGCATGGGGGTCGGGGAGACCAGGAACGTCGCCCCCGCGACCCCGGCCGCCACGGCGACCGCCGTGACGGCCCGTCGGACGGGGGTGAGCCGGCCGGCGAGGGCCGCGGCGTAGACGATGAACACCCCCGCCGCGGCATTGACCGGGGTTCCCACGACCCCGAGTCCTGCCATGACGACCAGCATGATCGTCAGGCGTCGCTCGTCCCGCGCCGCGAGGCCGGCCCGGTAG
The DNA here is from genome assembly GCA_031181105.1 of Isoptericola sp. Taxonomy (GTDB): domain Bacteria; phylum Actinomycetota; class Actinomycetes; order Actinomycetales; family Cellulomonadaceae; genus Isoptericola. The sequence goes on from JAPSLD010000060.1 coordinate 6,736, forward strand.
AGGGGGAGGAAGACCGCCACCAGCACCCCGGTCGCGACCCAGCCCGCGGCGGTGGTGTCCGGGTCGAGCGCCGGCTGGAACACCAGCGCGACGAGGTACACCAGCCAGACGTAGGGGGCGTAGCGGGTGATGCGCTGGTTCACCACGGACCTCGTCTCATCCGTAGGTGCGTCCCTCGTCGCGCCGAAAGCCCCAGGCCGCCACGAGCAGGAACGCCACTGTGAACGCTAGCACCGCCCCCGCGTGCGCGGCAGGCGAGCCGCCTTCGGACGCTCCGATCGTGCCCAGGGCGAGCTGGACGAAGTGGTACGGCGGCAAGAAGGGGGCGAGCGACTGCACCAGGTGGGGAAGCTCGGCGATCGGGATCCACAGCCCCGACCCGAACGCCATGGGCAGCCAGACGAGGTTGAGCACCGCGGGCGCCGAGTTCGGGCCGACCAGGTAGCCGAACGCCAGGCCCATCGCCGAGAACGGCAGCGCACCGGCGACGAGCGCCAGTCCTACCGCCACCCACTGGTCCAGGCCCAGGCGGACGCCACCGAGGAGCGCACCCAGGACGGACATCCCCAGCACGATGACGGAGGCGACGGCCAGGCTCATCAGCACCTTGGCGACGAAGTAGGCCAGCGGCGGCATGGGTGCGACGCGCTTGAGCCTCATCCAGCCCTGCCCGCGCTCGACGGCCACGGAGACGCCGAACCCGAACAGCGCCGCACCGATCACGCCGAACGCCCCGTAGGTGACCAGCATGTAGGTCGTGATCCCTACCCCGCCGGCCCGCTCCCCCGCGAAGGCGGTCCCGAAGATGACGTAGAACATCAGCGGGAGCGCGATCGTGCTGGCGGCGAAGATCGGTATCCGGACCAGCTTGAGCAGCTCCTGCCACGCCTCGGTGCGGTACACCCGCAGTGCTCGGCGGACGGAGTACCGCGGGGACGCAGCCCCGCCCCGCCCGGTCGGCACGGTGGTGATCGTGGTCGTGCTGGTGGTCGTGGTCGCGGCGTTCATGCTGCCTCCTCCGTCCGGTTCGTCAGGGTCAGGAACGCGTCCTCCAGGCTGCGTTCGGTGACGGTCAGCCCGGTCACCGACCGGTCCCGTGCCAGCAGCTCCCGCACCACCGGTTCCGCCTCGCTCACCAGCAGCTCCAGCGTCGAACCGTCGCGCACCGCGCGGTGGACCGCGGGCCACCGCGACGCCTCCGCGGCCGAGACCGCGGACTCGGCGCGGACCCGCCGACCGGGCACCAGCGACTTCACCTGCGACGGGCTGCCCTCGGCGATCACGCGGCCCCGGTCCAGCACCACGATCCGATCGGCCAGGGCGTCGGCCTCCTCCAGGTAGTGCGTCGTCAGGACCACCCCGCGGCCGGAGCCGGCCAGGTCTCGCAGCGTCGCCCACAGCGCGCGCCGCACCTCGGCGTCGAGCCCGGTGGTCGGCTCGTCCACGAACACCAGCTCCGGGTCGCCGCACAGCGCGATGCCGAACAGGACCCGGCGCTGCTGGCCCCCGGACAGGCGCCCGAACGGTCGGTCCTCCAGCCCGTGCAGGCCCGCGGCCTCCACCACCGATGCGAAGGGCATCGGCGCCGGGTAGTAGCCGCGGAACGCCGTCAGGAGCTCTCCCACACGCAGGGTGTCGGGAACCCCGGAAGACTGCAGCATGGCGCCGATCCGTTGCCGCGCCGCCAGGTCCCGCGGATCCCTCCCGAAGAGGCGTGCCGTGCCGCCCGTCGGAGTGCTCAGTCCCGTCATCATGCTCAGCGCGGTCGTCTTGCCTGCACCGTTCGGGCCGAGGACGGCCACCAGCTCCCCGGCCCGGACGGCAAGGTCGACGCCGGTGACGGCGTGCACGGTTGCGGCGCCGGTCCCGAACGTCTTGGACGCTCCTCGAAGCTCGGCCAGGACGACGCCCGGCACGTCGGTCTCGCTAGGTCGGTCTGTCATGGCACCAACGCTCCACCCGCGCGCCGCACGCCCCGTAGTACCAGCGATCACCAGCTCCTGGTGACAATCGTCAGACTCCCGGGAGAACCCGTCGGCGCCCCGATCGTCCGCAGCGGGCGACACCACGGACCGGCATGCTCGAACCATGGACCCCGTCCTCGTGCCGGCGTGCGAACCCGCCGGCCCCGCGCTGTGGACGCAGCCGCCGAGCGCGTGGTCGAGCCTGGTGTTCGTCGTCGCCGGGGTCTGGATCCTCGCGGCGGCGTGGAACCGCCGGACGCGCCCGACGGCGGCAGGCGTCGTCGTCGCCCGGCACGAGCCGGCGGCACTCGGGGTCCTGACGCTGCTCGTCGGCGTCGGGTCGGCGGTGCAGCACGGCCCGGCGCCGTCGTGGAACCCCGTGCTGCACGACCCGCCGCTGATGGGCGCGCTCGCACTGGCGGCCGCCGACGCCGTCGCGGACCTGACCGGCCGGCGGACGCGGACGTGGTGGTGGCTCGCACCCACCGGGCTCGTCGCCGTGCTGGCCGCCGTCGCGCCCGGCGTCTCGCCGGTCGTGCAGGTCGCGACCGCCGTCGTCGCCGTGCCGGCGAGCCTGCTGCGCGCGTACCGGCGTCCGCGTGCCAGGCGTCGGACGGTCGCCGGGCTCGCGCTGCTCGCCGTCGGCGGCGGGATCGGGACGATGTCGCGGCCCGGCCGGCCGTGGTGCGTGCCGGGCGGGTGGCTCGACGGCGCGCTGTCCGGCCACGCCGTCTGGCACGTCCTCGCCGCGGCCGCGCTCGTCGTGCTCGCGCCCGTCGTCGGACGACGCGAAGGGCCGCGGTGAGAAGCCTCACCGCGGCCCTTCTCCGTCGCCGGATCCCGCGCTACCTCGGCGAGAAACGCGCTACCTCGGCGAGAAACGCGCTACCTCGCCGGGTCGGGCGCTACCTCGGCGGCGTCGGCGGAGTCGAGCGCCGCGAGCTCGGCGAGGTCGGACGCGACGATCTCCGCGATCTGCACGGTGTTCAGCGCCGCGCCCTTGCGCAGGTTGTCGTTCGACACGAACAGCACCAGGCCGCGCCCGTCGGGGACGGACTGGTCCTGGCGGATCCGCCCGACGAACGACGGGTCGGCACCCGCGGCGGCGAGCGGCGTCGGGACGTCCACCACCTCGACGCCGGGCGCGGACGCCAGGAGCTCGCGCGCCCGTTCCGGCGTGATCGGCGAGCCGAACTCCGCGTGGATCGCGAGCGAGTGCCCGGTGAACACCGGGACGCGTACGCACGTCCCCGCGACCGCGAGCGACGGCAGACCGAGGATCTTGCGCGACTCGTTGCGGAGCTTCTGCTCCTCGTCGGTCTCCCCCGAGCCGTCGTCGACGAGCGACCCGGCGAGCGCGACGACGTCGAACGCGATCGGCGCGACGTACTTCCGCGGCTCGGGGAACTCGACGGCCGAGCCGGAGTGGGCCAGCCCCTCGAGCTCCTGCCCGACGACGGCCCGCGCCTGGTCGGCGAGCTCGCGCACGCCCTCGAGCCCCGACCCGGACACCGCCTGGTAGGTCGCGACGCGCAGGCGCTCGAGCCCCGCCTCGTCGGACAGCGGCTTGAGGACGGGCATCGCCGCCATCGTCGTGCAGTTCGGGTTGGCGATGATGCCCTTGACCGCGTCGCCGACCGCCTCGGGGTTCACCTCGGAGACGACGAGCGGGACCTCGGGATCGAGGCGCCACGCGGACGAGTTGTCGATGACGACCGCGCCCGCCTCGGCGAACCGCGGCGCGTGCTCGCGCGACGTGCCGCCGCCGGCCGAGAAGATCGCGACGTCCACGTCGGCGAGCTGCTCGGTCGGCGTGGCGGCGACGTCCTCGACCGGGACGTCGACGCCGGCGAACTCGAGCACCGACCCGGCCGAGCGGGCCGAGGCGAAGAACCGCAGCTCCCGCACCGGGAAGTCGCGGTCGGCCAGCAGGCGCCGCAGGACGCCTCCCACCTGGCCGGTGGCGCCGACGACGGCGACGTTCACGCCGTGATCGTTGATGCGGACCATGTCAGATCACCGCCCCGTCCCGGCGTAGACCACGGCCTCGCCCTCGGCGGAGTCCAGGTCGAACGCGGTGTGCACGGCGCGCACCGCGTCGTCGAGCGAGTCGGCCCGGGTCACGACGCTGATGCGGATCTCCGACGTCGAGATCATCTCGATGTTGATGCCCGCGTCGCGCAGCGCGCCGAACAACCGCGCGGAGACGCCGGGGTGCGACTTCATGCCCGCGCCGACGAGCGAGATCTTGCCGATCTGGTCGTCGAGCTGCAGCGAGGCGAACCCGAGCTCACCCTGCACGGCGGTGAGCGCGCCCATCGTGGCCGGGCTGTCGCCCTGCGGGAGCGTGAAGGAGATGTCCGTGAGGCCGGTCGCCGCCACCGAGACGTTCTGCACGATCATGTCGATGTTCGCGCCGGCGCCGGCGACGACCTCGAAGATGCGCGCGGCCATGCCGGGCACGTCGGGCACGCCCACCACGGTGATCTTGGCCTCGCTGCGGTCGTGCGCGACGCCGGAGATGATCGGGGCTTCCATCGCTGCTTCCTCCTCGCCCGCCGGGGCGTTCGGGTCGATCCTGTCGCCGTAGGTCCCCACGACGAGGGTGCCGGTCGCGTTGCCGAACGAGCTGCGCACGTGCACGGGGACGCCGTACCGGCGCGCGTACTCGACGCTGCGCAGCGCCAGCACCTTGGCGCCGGACGCGGCCAGCTCGAGCATCTCCTCGTACGTGACGCGGTCGATCTTGCGGGCGCTCGGCACGATGCGCGGGTCCGCGGTGAACACGCCGTCGACGTCGGTGTAGATCTCGCAGACGTCGGCGCCGAGACCGGCCGCGAGCGCCACGGCGGTGGTGTCGGAGCCGCCGCGGCCGAGCGTCGTCACGTCGTTCGTGTCGGTCGTGACGCCCTGGAACCCGGCGACGATCGCCACCTGGCCCTTGGAGACCGTCTCGCGGATGCGCGACGGCACGACGTCGACGATGCGCGCCCGTCCGTGCACGGCGTCGGTGATGAGGCCGGCCTGCTGGCCCGTGAAGGACTTCGCCTTGACACCGAGGTTGTTGATCGCCATCGCCAGCAGCGACATCGAGATCCGCTCGCCCGCCGTCAGGAGGATGTCCAGCTCGCGCTGCGGCGGCAGCGGGGTGATCTGCGCGGCCAGGTCCAGGAGCTCGTCGGTGGTGTCCCCCATCGCGGAGACGACGACCACGACGTCGTTGCCGGCCCTGCGGGCCTCGGCGATGCGCTTGGCCACGCGCTTGATGCTGTGGGCGTCCGAGACGGACGACCCGCCGTACTTCTGCACGACCAGTGCCATGCGGGCACCTTCCTGTCGCCGGCCTCCGTCTCTCTCAACGGTCCGCCGGATCCCTGTGGTTGCCCGTCGATGGTACGTGGTGGCCGGGCGTGCCCGGGGCGGCCGTCCGCGTCGTGGATCCGCGCCCGCCCCGCGGTGTTCGTCGTGCCCGCGGTGTTCGTCGTGCCCGCGGCGACCGCGGCGTCTGCGTCTCGCGGCCGAGGCCCGCGACGGCCCCCATGATGAGCACGACCCCGGCGCCCGCCACGACGGTCAGCCGCTCCCCCAGCAGCAGCCAGGCCGCGAGGGCCGCGGTCGCGGGCTCGACCAGCGTCGCGATGACGGCGGCCCCGGCCGACGCCGTGCGCAGCCCCGCGTAGAGCAGGCCGTAGGCGAGCGCCATCGTCGCCACGCCTAGGTAGACGAGCCAGCCGAGCACGGCCGGGTCCGCCGTGGCGAGCGGGCCGCCGGCCGACGCGGCGAGCCCGACCGCCACCGGTGCGAGCAGCAGCGCGCCGGCCGACGTCGTCGCGGTCGTGACGACGAGCGGCGCCGCGGCGTGCGCGAGGCCCCGCCCGAGGAGCGTCGTGACGGCGAAGGTGACGCCGGACGCGACCGCGAGCACGATGCCGAGGCCGGGGTCCGTCCCGCCGGCGGCGCCGTGCCCCGCGGTGCTGACCAGCACGAGCCCGGTCAGGGCCGCGCCGAGGACGACGAGCCGGCGCGGCGTCGGGCGGGCGCGCGTGCGGACCCAGTCGACGACGGCGAGCAGCACGGGCGCGAGCCCGAGGCTCACGACCGTCGCGACGGTCACGCCGCCGGCGACGACCGCGGCGAAGTACAGCGCCTGGTACGCCCCGGTGCCGGAGCCGACGACGACCGCGCGCACGGGGTGCGTGCGCAGGAGCCGGACGAGCGCGCGTCCGGCTCCCGAGGCCAGGACGACGGCGACCAGCACCACGGCGGCGACGGCCATGCGGTACGCGCCGATCGTCAGCGCCGACAGGTCGACGCGCTCGCGGATCAGCTGGACCACGAGGCCGCCGGTGCCCCACAGCACGCCGGCGAGCGAGATCTGCACGAGGGCCGCGCGCGAGGGCTCCTGGCGCGGGCGAGGGGCGGGCACGCGGGCAGGCACGGTGCGCTCCGGGCGGGCCGTCAGACGAGGTCCGCGACGGTGTCGTACCCCAGCTTGCAGATCAGGGCACCGACGACGACGACGAACACGACCCGGACGAACGCGCTGCCCTTGGCGACGGCCATGCGCGCGCCGACGTACCCGCCGACGAGGTTGGCCGCGCCCATCGCGAGGCCCAGGCCCCAGATGACGGCGCCGTGCGGCACGAAGAACAGCAGCGCCCCGAGGTTCGTGGCGAAGTTGACGATCTTGGCCAGCGCGGACGCGGGCAGGAACGCGTACCCGAGGATGCTCACGAGGGCGATGACCAGGAAGGTGCCGGTGCCCGGCCCGAGGAGGCCGTCGTACGCTCCGATGACGAGCCCGATCCCGGCCGCGGTCCACCGGTGCCGGTTGCCCTCCCAGCGCAGGTCGGTCGTGCGGCCGAGGCTCGGGCGGAGCACGGTGTACGCCGCGACGCCGACCAGGATCACCAGGATGATCGGCCGGAACAGCGCGGCCGGGATCTGCGCGGCGAGCGCGGCCCCGCCGACGGCGCCCGCGAGCGCGGCGAGCGCCATCGGGCCGGCGGTCGTCAGGTCCGGGCCCACGCGCCGGTAGTACGTGATGGCGCTGACCGACGTGCCCATGATCGAGCCGACCTTGTTCGTCGCGAGCGCCTGCACGGGCGAGATGCCCGGCACGAGCAGCAGCGCGGGGAGCTGGATCAGTCCTCCCCCGCCCACGACGGCGTCGACCCATCCCGCGGCGAGGCCGGCGAGGAGGAGAAGCACGATGGTCACGGCGTCGAGCTCGAGCACGCGCCGATCCTGCCATGCGCCCGGCGGGGCACCCGTCGGCGCGCCGCCGCGCCGCGGTCAGGCGTGCAGGGCGTCGTACTCCGCCTCGGCGGCGACGTCGTCGTCGACGTCGAGCCGCAGGTGGCCGAGCACGGCCTGGAGCACGCGCAGCGCGGAGGCCGCGCGCTCGCCCCAGATCGACAGGTAGCTGAACTGCCACCACCACAGGCCCTCGAGCTCGTGGCCGTCGTCGTAGTGCTGCAGGCCCTTGGCGATCTCCTCGGCGACGCACGCGAGGTCGCCGGACACCGTCGCGGGACCGATCTCGGTGCTCAGCACCGGGTCGACGACCTCGGCGTAGTCGTCGAAGCCGTCGAACATCTTGGCCAGGGCGTCGCGCAGCGGGTCGACGTCGGTCTCCGGGCCGGCGTCGGGCTCGAAGCGCTCCTTGGGCACGACGTCGACGATCGCCGCGAGCCGCGCGCCGGCGGCGAGCAGGTCCGACGTCGCCAGGATCAGCAGCGACAGCTCCGCCCCGGGCGCCGCGCCCGAGGCCACCTGCGTCGTCGTCGAGAGGAAGGCGCGGGCCTGCGCCGACATCTGCTCCGCGACGTCCCGGAACTCCGAGTTGACATGAATCTCGCCCACGGTCCCCACCTGCCTCTCGTCTCTCCGGCTCAGCTGCCGACGACCCGCCGGCCCTCGAACGCCCGCCCGAGCGTCACCTCGTCGGCGTACTCCAAGTCTCCGCCCACCGGCAGCCCGGACGCCAGGCGCGACACGGTCACGCCCATGGGCCCGATGAGCCGCGACAGGTACGTGGCCGTGGCCTCGCCCTCGA
>JAPSLD010000061.1 GCA_031181105.1 Isoptericola sp.
TCGTCGACGGACGCGGACCGGCGGGCGCGGAAGATCGTGATGATGATCGCCAGGCCGACGACGACCTCCGCGGCGGCCACGACCATGACGAAGAACGCCAGCACCTGGCCCGTGATGTCACCGTGCAGGCGCGCGAACGTCACGAGCGCGAGGTTGGTCGCGTTGAGCATGAGCTCGACGCCCATGAACACGACGATCGCGTTGCGTCGCAGCAGCACCGTGGCTGCCCCGAGCGAGAAGAGGATCGCGGCGAGGCCGAGATAGTTGGTCAGCTCCATCAGCGGTGCTCCTCCCCGCCCGGGGTCTCGGGCGCCGGCGGGCCGGCCGTGCCCGCGGTCCGGGACAGCTCGGCCAGCTCGGACCGGCCGCCGGTGCGGCGCTCGACGAGCGTCTCCTCGGCCGCCAGGAGGGCCGTCGCCGAGCGCTCCTGGCCCCGGATGCGCAGCACCCGCGGCACGGAGTGCTCGAGCGGCTGCCCGTCCGGGCCGAGCGCGGGCGTGTCCATGGCGTTGTTCTGGGCGTAGACGCCGGGCGCGGGCAGCGGCGTGAGCGTCCGGCCCTCGGCGAGGGCCGCCACGCGCGCCCGGGCGACGGTGCGCTGCGTCACGCGCGGGCCGAGCCGGCGCCGGTGCGTCAGCACGAGCCCGGCGAGCGCCGCGGTGACGAGCAGGACGCCGACGACCTGCATGGCCACGACGTAGTCCTCGAACAGCACCCGGGCGAGCGCGACCGGGTTGGTCACCGCGTTCTCCGCCTCGAGCCCCACGGCCGGCCGGAAGGTCGCGCGGCCGATCACCGACAGCAGCACGGCGGCCAGGCCCGCGCCCAGCAGGAGCCCGACCCACCGCTGGCCGCGGATGGTCTCGGTGAGCGAGTCCGCGGCGTCGACGCCCACGAGCATGAGCACGAACAGGAACAGCATCATCACGGCGCCGGTGTAGACGACGACCTGGACGACGCCGAGGAACGGGGCCTCCTGCGCGACGTAGAGGATCGCGAGCCCGACCATGACGAACATGACGCAGATCGCGGCGTGCACGGCCTTGCGGATGACGAGCAGCCCCGAGGCCGCGAGCACCATCAGCGGCGCGAGCACCCAGAACAGGAGGGTCTCGCCCCCGGACGCGGTCATGCCCGGCCTCCCGGCGCGAGCGCGGTGCCCGAGGCGCCCTGCGTGGCGGTGCGGGCGTCCACGTTGGACCGGGTGGCGGCCGCTCGCGTGGCCTCGGCGCGGTCCTGGGAGGGCCGCAGCTCGTGCCGGCGCGGGGTGGGTGCCGGCGCCCTGCCGGCGACGGCGGCCGCGGCCGCGTCGAGCGTGGGGTCGTCCGGGCGGTGCTCGCGCACCCACTCGACCTGCGCGGCGGTGGGCGCGGTGACCTCGCCGCGGTAGTACTCGGTGTCCGTGGTCCCCTCGACCATGGGGTGCGGGGCGGCGAGCATGCCCTCGGCGAGCGGGGCGAGCAGGTCCTGCTTCTCGTAGATCAACCCCGCGCGCGTCGGCCCGGCGAGCTCGTAGTCGTTGGTCATCGTGAGCGCCCGGGTCGGGCACGCCTCGATGCACAGCCCGCAGAAGATGCAGCGCAGGTAGTTGATCTGGTAGACGCGCCCGTACCGCTCCCCCGGGCTGACGTGCGCACCGTCCGGCAGGTCGGCGTTGTCCCCGCCCTCGACGTAGATGGCGTCGGCGGGGCACGCCCACGCGCAGAGCTCGCAGCCGATGCACTTCTCGAGGCCGTCGGCGTACCGGTTGAGCTGGTGCCGGCCGTGGTACCGGGCCTGGGGCGGCGTCTTCTTGCGCGGGTACTCCTCGGTGACGGTCGGCTTGAACATGGCCGAGAACGTCACGCCGAAGCCGGCGACCGGCGCCAGCAGCTCGCCGACCGGCCCCTTCTTCGGGCGCAGCGGCTCGTAGGGCTTGTCGGTCATCGCGTCTCCTCGGAGTGGTCGACGGACTGGGCGACCTTCTGGTGCGGGATGGCGGCGCCGCGACGGCGCGAGCGCGGCAGGGCCTGGCCGGGCAGCGGGGGCACGGGGTAGCCGCCCGCGAACGGGTCGAACTCGGCGCGCGCCCGCCGTGCGGCCGGTGCCTTGCGGTCGGGCCAGAGCCAGATCACGGCGAAGACCACCACGGCCGCGACGGCGATCGCCACGAAGAGCTGGGTGCGGGTGACGCCCGCGAGGCCGAGCCACTGGAAGGTCCCCAGCACGACCACCCACCCCAGCGCGACCGGGATGAGCACCTTCCAGCCGAAGGACATGAACTGGTCGTAGCGCAGCCGCAGCAGGGTGCCGCGGACCCACACGAACACGAACATGAGCAGCCAGAGCTTGGCGAGGAACCACAGGATCGGCCACCAGCCGGTGTTGAGCACGCCGTCGCCCACGGCGGACAGCGGCCACGGGGCGCGCCACCCGCCGAGGAACAGCGTCGTCGCGACGGCCGAGACGTTGAGCATGTTGATGTACTCCGCGAGGAAGAACCACGCGAACTTCATCGACGAGTACTCGGTCATGTAGCCCGACACGAGCTCGCCCTCGGCCTCCGGCAGGTCGAACGGCAGGCGGTTCGTCTCGCCGATCATCGAGATGATGTAGACGACGAACGCGGGCGCGAGCGGCAGGAACCACCAGATCCGGGTCTGGGAGTCGACGATCGACGACGTCGACATCGAGCCGGCCATGACGAACACGCTCACGAGCGACAGCCCCATGGCGAGCTCGTAGCTGATGACCTGCGCCGTCGAGCGGACCGAGCCGAGCAGCGGGTAGGTCGAGCCCGACGACCAGCCGCCGAGGACGATGCCGTACACCCCGAGCGCCGCGCACGCCAGGATGTACAGCACGGCCACCGGGAAGTCCGTGAGCTGCGCCGGCGTCGAGTAGTCCGTGAACGGGATGGTGACGTTGGGCCCGAACGGGATCACGGCGAACACGAGCAGCGCGCAGAACACCGAGATCATCGGCGCCAGGAGGTAGATGACCTTGTCGGCGCGGGTGACCGTCATGTCCTCCTTGAGCAGCAGCTTCATCGCGTCGGCGAGGGACTGCAGCAGGCCGGCGGGTCCGTGCCAGTTCGGGCCCGGGCGCACCTGCATGCGCGCCACGACCTTGCGCTCGAACCAGATCGCGAACAGCACGCTGGTCAGCAGGAACGCCAGGATGAGCACGGCCTTGACCAGGTAGGTGATCCAGCCGTCCTGGCTGAAGTCGGCGACCACGCCCGGGATCATGCGGCACCTCCGTCGGTGTGGCTCGTGCGCGCGCCGTCGGGGAGGGCGGCGTCGTCCGCCGCGGGCGCGATGCGCACCACGTCGCCCGGTGACGCGCCGAGCTGCGCGTGCACCCGGCAGCCGCGCGACGCGAGCGGCAGCCAGACGACGTGGTCGACCATCTCGGTGATGGCGACGGGCAGGGTGATCGCGCCGCGGTCGGTGGAGACCGTGACGAGGTCGCCGTCGAACACGTCCGCCGCCGCTGCCGTGACCGCGGACATCCGCGCGACCGGGCGCTTGGCCGTGCCGGCGAGGAACTGCTCGCCGTCCTGGAGCGCCCCGTCGTCCAGCAGGAGGTGCCAGGCCGCGAGCACCGCGGTGCCGGGCGCGACCGGCGGCGGCTCGACCTGGCTCGCCGCGGGCGCGGTCGCCCGCTCGCCCCGCCAGGCGGGGAGCGCGCCGATCGCGCGGTGCGCGCCGAGCGGCTCGTCGGCGCCGAGGTCGACGCCCAGGTAGCCCGCGAGCTGGTGGAGGACGCGGTGGTCGGGCAGGGCGGAGGACTCGAGCGCCTGGCCGAACGGCCGGACGCGGCCCTCCCAGTTCCAGTACGAGCCGGCCCGCTCGGCGGGCGGCGCGACCGGGAGCACGACGTCGGCCAGCTCCGTCACCTCGGAGCGGCGGACCTCCAGCGAGACCACCCACGACGCCGCCTCGAGCGCCCGGCGCGCGTGCTGCGGGTCGGGCAGGTCGGCGAGCTCGAGCCCGCCGACGACGACCCCCGAGAGCTGGCCGACCGACAGCGCGTCCAGGATGCCGCCCGTGTCGAGGCCCGGCTCGGCCGGGAGCACGTCGGCGTCGAGGCCCCACGCGGCGGCGACCTCGGCGCGCGCCACCGGGTCGCGCAGCGGCCGGCCGCCGGGCAGCAGGCCGGGGAGCAGCCCCGCCTCGACGCCGCCACGCTCGCCCGCCCGGCGCGGGATCCACGCGAGCCGCGCGCCCGTGGCCTCGGCGAGACGCAGGGCCGCGGTGTACGCGCCGGGCGAGGCCGCGAGGCGCTCGCCGACCAGGACGACCGCGCCCGGCTCGGCGAGGCCGCCGGCGACCGCGTCCAGCACCGCGGCGTCGGCGTCGGCCGGCAGGGGACCGCCCGCCGCCCGGGCCGCGAGCGAGCCGAGCCACTCGGCCTCGGTGCCCGGCGCCGCGGGCAGCAGCGTCCCCTCGAGCCGCGCGAGCCCGCGCGTGGCGAACGGCGCGACCGACCAGACCTTGACGCCGTTGCGCACCACTCCCTTGCGCAGCCGCAGGAACGTGACCCCGGCCTCCTCCTCGGCCTCGAGGCCCGCCAGGAGCACGTGGGGCGCCTTCTCCAGGTCGCCGAACGTCACGCCCACGCCGGTGCCCGCGACCGCGTGCGCGAGGAACCGCGCCTCCTCCTGCGAGTGCACGCGCGCCCGCTGGTCGACGTCGTCCGTGCGCAGCGCCGTGCGCGCGAACCGCGACCAGGCGTACGCGTCCTCGACCGTGAGGCGGCCGCCCGTCAGGACCCCGACGCCGCCGGCGTCGCGCGCGTCGGACAGGCCCTCGGCCGCGAGCTCGAGCGCCTCGACCCACGAGGCGGGGCGCAGCTCGCCGCGGGCGACGACCCGGCCGTACCGGTCGAGCGTGCGGTCGCGGACCAGCGGCGTCGTGATCCGGTCCGGCGCGGACTGCCACGTGAAGGCGAAGCGGTCCTTGTCGGTGATCCACTCCTCGTTGACGGCGGGGTCGTCGCCGGACAGGCGACGCAGGACGACGCCGCGCCGGTGGTCGACGCGGATCGCCGAGCCGCACGAGTCGTGCTCGCCGATGCCCGGCGTCGACACCAGGTCGAACGGCCGGGCGCGGAACCGGTAGGCCGCACCGGTGAGCGCCCCGACGGGGCAGATCTGGACCGTGTTCCCCGAGAAGTACGAGGAGAAGGGAAGACCCGAGGTGTCGGGGAGGGCGACCCCCGCCGGCCGGTCGACCGGGACCTCGGCGCGGTGCTCGCCGGGCGGCGGCGCGTAGTCGAGCACCGCCTCGTCGAACCGGCCGATCTGCTGCATCGCACCGCGCTCCTGCAGCGCGATGAACGCGTCGCCCGCGATCTCCTCGCTGAAGCGGGTGCAGCGCTGGCACAGGACGCAGCGCTCGCGGTCGAGCAGGATCTCGGTGGACACCGCGATGGGCTTGGGGAACGTCCTCTTGACGTCCTCGAACCGTGACGTCGAGCGGCCGTTCGTCATGGCCTGGTTCTGCAGGGGGCACTCGCCGCCCTTGTCGCACACCGGGCAGTCCAGCGGGTGGTTCATGAGCAGCAGCTCGATGACGCCGTGCTGGGCCTTCTCGGCCACGGGCGACGTGCGCTGGGTCTTGACGACCATGCCGGGGGTGACCTCCATGGTGCAGGAGGCCTGCGGCTTGGGCATGGGCCGCACGTTCCCCTCGCGGTCCGGCATGGCGACCTCGACGAGGCACTGCCGGCACGCGCCGGCGGGTGCCAGCAGCGGGTGGTCGCAGAACCGCGGGATCTGGATGCCGACCTGCTCGGCGGCCCGGATGATGAGCGTGCCCTTGGGCACCGTGACCTCGACCTCGTCGATCGTGCAGGTCACCGTCTCGACCGGCGGCGTGCCGGGCTGCGTCGTGGAGGTGGTGGCGGTCATCGGTGGCCTCCCGTGCCCGCGAGCGCCGGCGTGCGCCGGTCCCGGGGCGTGTAGTCGAACAGCGCCGACCGGCTGGGGTCGAAGGGGCACCCGCCGCCGTCGACGTGCGCCTGGTACTCCTCGCGGAAGAGCGTGATGCTCGACGTGACGGGCGACGTCGCGCCGTCACCGAGGGCGCAGAAGGAGCGGCCCAGGATGTTGTCGCACAGGTCGAGCAGCAGGTCGAGGTCTCCCTCGGTGCCCTGCCCCGCCTCGATGCGGTGCAGCACCTGCTTGAGCCAGTAGGTGCCCTCGCGGCACGGCGTGCACTTGCCGCACGACTCGTGCGCGTAGAAGTCGGTCCAGCGGCTCACGGCGCGCACCACGCAGACCGTGTCGTCGAAGATCTGCAGCGCGCGCGTGCCGAGCATCGAGCCCGCCGCGCCGACCGACTCGTAGTCGAGCGGGACGTCGAGGTGCTCGTCGGTGAAGATGGGCGTCGACGAGCCGCCGGGCGTCCAGAACTTCAGCCGGTGGCCGGCGCGCACGCCGCCCGCGAGGTCGAGCAGCTCGCGCAGCGTGATGCCGAGCGGCGCCTCGTACTGGCCGGGCCGCGCCACGTGGCCCGAGAGCGAGAACAGGCCGTGGCCCTGCGACTTCCCGGTACCCATCGAGGCGAACCAGTCGGCGCCGCGCGCGACGATGGCCGGCACCGAGGCGATCGACTCGACGTTGTTGACGACCGTCGGCCGCGCGTACAGGCCGGCGACGGCGGGGAACGGCGGCTTGAGCCGCGGCTGCCCGCGCAGGCCCTCGAGGGAGTCGAGCAGCGCCGTCTCCTCGCCGCAGATGTACGCGCCGGCGCCCGCGTGGACGGTGACCTCGAGGTCGTACCCGGACCCCAGGACGTCCTTGCCGAGGTAGCCCGCGTCGTACGCCTCCTGGACGGCCGCCAGCAGCCGCCGGTACACGTGCAGCACCTCGCCGCGCACGTAGATGAACGCGTGGTGGCACCCGATCGCGTAGCTCGTGATGATCACGCCCTCGACCAGGTGCTGCGGGCTGGCGAGCATGAGGGGGATGTCCTTGCAGGTCCCCGGCTCGGACTCGTCGGCGTTGACCACCAGGTAGCGCGGGCCGCCGTCGGGGGGCGGGAGGAAGCCCCACTTCATGCCCGTGGGGAAGCCCGCGCCGCCGCGGCCGCGCAGGCCCGAGTCCTTGACCGCCTGGACCACGTCCCCGGGCTCCATGGTCAGCGCCTTGCGCAGCCCCTGGTAGCCGCCGGCGTCCTCGTAGGTCGCGAGCTTCCAGGACCGGTCGGCGTCCCAGGTGTCGGTGAGGACGGGCGTCAGCACCGGCGTCGACGGCTCACTCATCCGTGCTCCCCTTCTCCGTGGCGGTGCCCGAGTCGGAGCTCGGCCGGGTGGCCGCACCGGTGTCGGCGTCGGGCCCCGCCTGCGGCGTGCCGGGCTTGCCGCCCGGCGCGACGTCGGACTCGGTGGCGGGCTCGCGGGCGGCGCTCGAGCCCGGCTCGCCCGCCTCCGGCTCGCCGGTCTCCTCGGCGCCCGTGGGCTCCTCGGGCTCGGCCTGCGCAGGGGCGGGGGCCGTCCAGCCGCGCTCGCGGGCGATGCGCAGCCCGGCGAGCGTGGGCTCGCCCGCGCCGACGCCCTCGTCGGCCCGCCCGTCCGGGAACCCGGCCAGGACCCTGCTCATCTGCCTGAACGAGCACACGCTCGCGGCGCCCCGCGTGGGGGCGACCGCCTCGCCGGCGCGCAGGCGGTCGGCGAGCTGCGTGGCCGACTCCGGCGTCTGGTTGTCGAAGAACTCCCAGTTCACCATCACCACGGGCGCGTAGTCGCAGGCCGCGTTGCACTCGACGCGCTCCAGCGTGATCGCGCCGTCCTCGGTGGTCTCGTCGTGGCCGACGCCGAGGTGCTCGCTGAGCTCGTCGAAGATCGCGTCCCCGCCCATGACGGCGCACAGCGTGTTGGTGCACACGCCGACGGTGTAGGTGCCGTTGGGGTGGCGCTTGTACTGCGTGTAGAACGTCGCGACGGCGGACACCTCCGCGGCGGTGATCCCGAGCTGCTCGGCGCAGAACAGGATCCCGTCCCGGCTCACGTAGCCGTCGACGGACTGCACGAGGTGCAGCATCGGCAGCAGGCCCGAGCGCGCGTCCGGGTACCGCGCCGTGATCGCGGCGGCGTCCGCCGTCAGCGACGCGAGGGTCTCGGCGTCGTAGCCGGTGGCTGACCGCACGCCCGCGGGCTCGGCCGTCATCGGTCCACCCCTCCCAGCACCGGGTCCAGGGACGCGACGGCCACGACGACGTCGGCCACCTGGCCGCCCTCGCACATGACCGAGACGGCCTGGAGGTTGTTGAACGACGGGTCGCGGAAGTGCGCCCGGTACGGCTTCGTCCCGCCCTCGGAGACCACGTGCACGCCGAGCTCGCCGCGCGGGTGCTCGACCGTCTGCCACGCCTGGCCGACCGGGACGCGGAAGCCCTCGGTGACCAGCTTGAAGTGGTGGATCAGGGCCTCCATCGAGCTGCCCATGATGGTGCGGATGTGGTCGAGCGAGTTGCCCTGCCCGTCCGTGCCCACCGAGAGCTGGGCCGGCCAGGCGATCTTGCGGTCGCCGACCATGACGGGCGCGCCGGCCGTGTCGGCGAGCCGCGCGAGGCACTGCTCGGCGATCCGCAGCGACTGGTAGCACTCCTCGATCCGCAGCACGACGCGCGCGTAGCTGTCGGCCGCGGTGTCGGTCGGGACGTCGAAGTCGTACGTCTCGTAGCCGCAGTAGGGGAAGGCCTTGCGCACGTCGTACGGCAGGCCGGTCGAGCGCAGCACCGGGCCGGTGATGCCGAGCGCCATGCAGCCCGTGAGGTCGAGCGTGCCGACGTCGGTCAGCCGGGCCTTGAAGATCGGGTTGGCGAGCATGAGGTCGCCGAGCTGGCCGAGGTACTTGCGGACCTCGGCGATCGCGTGCCGCGCCTGCGCGTCGACGCCGTCGGGCACGTCCACGGCGACGCCGCCCGGCCGGACGTAGGCATGGTTCATCCGCAGGCCGGTCACGGCCTCGAAGACCCGCAGGATCTCCTCGCGAGCGGTGAACGCGACCGTCATGACCGTCGTCGCGCCCATCTCGTTGCCGCCCGTGCCGAGGGCCACCAGGTGCGACGCGACGCGGTTGAGCTCCATCATCAGGACCCGGATGACCGAGGCGCGCTCGGGGACGTCGTCGGTGATGCCGAGCAGCTTCTCGGTCGCGAGGCAGTACGCGGTCTCCTGGAAGAACGGCGCCAGGTAGTCCATGCGGGTGCAGAACGTGGTGCCCTGCGTCCAGTTGCGGAACTCCATGTTCTTCTCGATGCCGGTGTGCAGGTACCCGACGCCGCACCGCGCCTCGGTCACCGTCTCGCCGTCGATCTCGAGCATGAGCCGCAGCACGCCGTGCGTCGACGGGTGCTGCGGACCCATGTTGACGACGATGCGCTCCTCGCCGATCGCCTCGCGGGCGATGTCGTCCCAGTCGCCGCCGGACGCCTCGAAGCCGGGGACCGACGGGTCGAGGTCGTCGACCGGCGGCCGCGTCGCGCGCGGCGCCTGTGTCTGAGCGCTCACGAGTAGCTCCTCCTCGTGTCGGGCGGCGGCACCGTGGCGCCCTTGTACTCCACGGGGATGCCGCCCAGCGGGTAGTCCTTGCGCTGCGGGTGGCCCGGCCAGTCGTCGGGCATCTCGATGCGCGCGAGCCCCGGGTGCCCGTCGAAGACGATCCCGAAGAAGTCCCAGGTCTCGCGCTCGTGCCAGTCGTTGGCCGGGTAGACCGACGTCGTCGACGGGACGTGCGGGTCGGCGTCGGGGCACGCGACCTCGAGGCGGATGCGCCGGCCGTGGGTGACCGACGTGAGGTGGTAGACCGCGTGCAGCTCGCGGCCCGTGTCGTGCGGGTAGTGCACGCCCGAGACCCCGAGGCTCAGCTCGAACCGCAGGTCCTGGTCGTCGCGCAGGGCGCGGCACACGGCCACGAGGTGCTCGCGTGCCACGTGCAGCGTCAGCTCGGCGCGCTCGCCGGGCGGGTCCACGACCACGCGCTCGACCGCGTCGTCGAACGCGACGCCGGCGTCGCCCAGCACCTCGGCGAGGATGTCGACCGCCTCGTCGAACCAGCCGCCGTACGGGCGCGTCGCGGCGCCCGGCATCGCGACCGGCTGGACGAGCCCGCCGTAGCCCGACGTGTCGCCCGAGTCGTGCACGCCGAACATCCCGCGGCGCACCGCGACGACCTCCGGCCCGTGGTGCGGTCGCCCGGCCGACCCGCTGCCGGAGACCAGCTCGCCGGCGCGGGGGCCGACGACCTCCTCGGGCTGCGGGACCGGCTTGTCCGCGCTCGTACCGTCGCTCACCGCAGCAGCCCCTTCATCTGGAACGTCGGCGTGGCCTCGAGGGCCGCCGCCTCGGCCGCCGCGGCGGCCTCCTTGCGGTTGACGCCCAGCGGCGAGTCCTGGATCTGCTGGTGCAGCGCGAGGATCGCGTTGATGAGCATCTCGGGCCGCGGCGGGCAGCCGGGCAGGTAGACGTCGACCGGCACGATGTGGTCGACACCCTGGACGATCGCGTAGTTGTTGAACATGCCGCCGCTCGACGCGCACACGCCCATCGACAGCACCCACTTGGGCTCGCTCATCTGGTCGTAGACCTGCCGCACGACGGGGGCCATCTTCTGGCTCACGCGCCCGGCGACGATCATGAGGTCGGCCTGGCGCGGCGACGCGCGGAACACCTCCATGCCGAAGCGCGACAGGTCGAACCGCGACGCGCCCGCGGCCATCATCTCGATCGCGCAGCACGCGAGACCGAACGTCACCGGCCACACGGAGGCCTTGCGCAGGTAGCCCGCCAGGTCCTCGATCGTCGTCAGCAGGAAGCCCGACGGCGCCTCCTCCAGCCCCATGACCCCTCCTCTCGGGAGACTCTCGGTGCCGGTGGTACCGGCACCCTTGCCGAACTGCCTGTCAGACCCAGTCGAAGCCGCCGCGTCGCCACTCGTAGACGAACGGCACGGTGATGAGCGCGAGGAACGCGAGCGTCGCCACGAGCCCGAACCCGGCAAGGACCGTGAAGTCGACGGCCCACGGGTAGAGGAAGACCACCTCGATGTCGAAGACGATGAACGTCATCGCCACCAGGTAGTACTTGATGGGCAGCCGGCCGCCGCCCGTGGCGAGCGGTGTCGGCTCGATGCCGCACTCGTACGCGTCGAGCTTGGCGCGGTTGTAGCGCTTGGGGCCGATGACGGTGCTCGCGGCCACGCCGCCGAGCGCCAGCACGGCGGCCACCCCCATGAGGACCAGCACCGGGACGTACGGGTTGGTCATCGCGTCTCCTCGTCGATCAGCGAGTCGTTCACGCCTGCGTCACTCCTTCGTGCCACACCGGGACTCATGCCGCCGGGACCACCTTGGTGAGCCCCGCGATGACCCGGTCGACCCAGTCACCGCCCCGCGGCTCGTAGCAGTCGGACAGCAGCTTGAGCACGAACCGCATCACCACGGGCCGCGGCAGCCCGTGCCGCACGCAGGCACGCATGACCGCGGGGTGCTCGATGAGGCGCACGAACCAGCGGCCCAGCGTGTAGTAGCCCCCGAGCTCGGCGCGCATGCGGTCGGCGTACGTCGCCAGGGTGCGCTCGCGCGCGGCGTCGGTCGTCCGGGTGCGCGCCTGCGCGATCGCGTCGGCCGCGACCCGGCCGGCCTGCAGCGCGTACGCGATGCCCTCGCCGTTGAACGGGCTCACCATGCCCGCGGAGTCGCCCACGAGCACCGCGCCGTCGCGGTACAGGGGGGCGCGGTTGAAGCCCATCGGCAGCGCCGCGCCGCGCACCGGGCCGACCTGGTTCTCGGGCGTGAAGCCCCACTCGGGCGGAGCGCTGCCCGTCCAGGCGTCCATGAGCGCCCGGTAGTCCTTGCCGGCGGCGGACTGGCGGGCCGGCGTCGAGCTCACGGCGCCGAGGCCGACGTTCGCCGTGCCGTCCCCGAGCGCGAAGATCCAGCCGTAGCCCGGCAGCAGGTTCGAGGCGCCCGGCGCGCCGTCCCACAGCTCGAGGTGCGACTCCATGAAGGCGTCCTCGTGCCGCGGCGTGCCCTCGGTGCGGAAGTACGTGCGCACGGCCGTGCCGATCGGGCGGTCGTCGCGGCGGGCGATGCCGAGCGCCGTCGCGAAGCGCGACGAGACGCCGTCGGCCGCGACGACGACGGGGGCGCGGTAGGTGCGCGTCTCGCCGTCGACCCGGCCCCGGCCGTCGAGCGGCTGGGCCGTGACGCCCACGACGCGGCCGTCGCGCTCGTCGAGCAGCGGTCCGGTGACCTTGGTGCGCTCGAGGAGCTTGGCGCCGCTGGCCTGGGCGTGCTGGGCGAGGCGGTGGTCGAGCGACGCCCGTGCGCGCGCCATCCCGTAGGACGGGTAGCTCGCGAGGTCCGGCCAGGGGAGCTCCCAGCTGCGGCCGCCGGCGACGACGCGGAGCCCCTCGTTGCGGATCCAGCCGTCGGACGGGTCGGTGTCGACGCCCATGCGCGCCAGCTCGGCGACCGCGCGCGGCGTCAGGCCGTCGCCGCACACCTTGTCGCGGGGGAACGCGGACTTCTCGAGGAGCAGCACGTCGAGGCCCGCGGACGCGCACCAGTGGGCCGTGGCGGACCCGGCCGGGCCGGCGCCCACCACGATGACGTCCGCGTCATCGCGTCGGCCTGCTCGCACGCTGCTCACCTCGCTCTCGAGGGCGCCGGGACGGCGTCGTCCACGTCGTCGGCCCGGTGTCTTTGTGAACCCCATCACAACAACCTGCGTGCACTCTAGTCACGATCCGCGCGCGATGGGTAGGAAGGTAAGCCTTCCTTGGTCGCCGGGGTGCGGCGCGGCAGGTCAGCGGCCGTCCTGCGGGTGCGTGAGGTGGGTCGCGGCCGTAGCCTCGACGCGTCCAGGCACAGGCCGCGGCAGTGGCCGGACCAACCCCAGGAGGCAGCGATGAAGGCCAAGTCCGCGTTCGTGATCGGTGCGGCGCTCGGGTACCTGTTCGGCACGGAGAAGGGTCGCGCGCGGCTCGAGAAGGCCAAGGGGTGGGCCGACGAGAAGTGGCACGACCCGCGCGTGCAGGAGCGCGTCTCGGAGGTCTCCTCGTCGGCGACCCAGTTCGCCAAGCAGCAGGCGTCCGCGCTCAAGGAGCGCACGTCGTCGGGCTCCTCCTCGACGACCGGTCCCGACGTCGACAAGCCGCCGATGGGTCTGTGACCCGGCGGATCGGCCGGGCGGCTCAGGCCGGGCGGACCGCGCGGTGCAGGGCCACGATCCCCGCCGAGAGGTTCCGGTAGGCGGCGTGCTCCCAGCCGGCGTCGAGCATGAGGTGCGCGAGCTCGGCCTGCGTGGGCCAGGCGCGGATCGACTCGGCGAGGTACTCGTAGGACCCCTTGTCCTTCGTGACCGCGCCGGCCACGACCGGGAGCGCGCGCATCAGGTACTCCATGTACACCGTGCGGAACGGGGCCCACGTCGGGTGCGAGAACTCGCAGATCACCACGCGCCCGCCCGGCCGGACGACCCGGAGCATCTCGCGCAGCGCGGCCGACGTGTCGACGACGTTGCGCAGCCCGAACGAGATCGTCACGGCGTCGAACGCGCCGTCGGCGAACGGCAGCCGGGTGGCGTCGCCCGCGACGAACGGCAGGTCGGGGCGGCGCGCCTTGCCGACGCGCAGCATGCCGAGCGAGAAGTCGCACGGCACGACGACGGCGCCGTCCGCCGCGAACGGCTCGCTCGACGTGCCCGTGCCCGCGGCGAGGTCGAGCACCCTCTCGCCCGGCATGGCGGCGACCGCGTCGACCGTGGCCCGGCGCCAGCGGCGGTCCTGTCCGAGCGAGACCAGGTCGTTGACCAGGTCGTAGCGCCGCGCGATCCCGTCGAACATCGACGCGACCTCGGCGGGCTTCTTCTCCAGGCTTGCGCGGGACATGGCGTCATCGTCCCACGCCGCGACGGCCGCCGGCCGGGTCGCGGTCAGGTGCGATACGCGTAGGCTGACCACTATGTCCGCTACGCCCGTGCCGGCGTCGTCGGCTCCTCGACCTCGGGAACCGCTCGGCACCGCCGCGCCGCTCCCGCTCGTCGTCCGGACCGCCCCGATCGCAGCCCTGCCTGCCGGCGCCACCGCTCTCCTGGACCTGCTGCCCGACACGCACCCGCACGCCTGGGTGTGCCGCGGCGACGGCGTCGTCGGATGGGGCGAGGCGCTGCGGATCGAGACCGACGGGCCCGGCCGGTTCGCCGACGCGGAGTCGGCGTGGCGGGCGACGCTGTCGCGCGCCGTCGTGCACGACGACGTCCGGCTCCCCGGCACGGGGCTGATCGCGTTCGGCGCGTTCGCCTTCGACGACGACGGCGGGTACGACGACCACTTCAGCGCCGACGCGCGGCTCGACCGGCGCGCGGGGACGCTGGTCGTGCCGCGGGTCGTCGTCGGGCGGCGGGGCGACGTCGCGTGGATGACGACGATCTCCCCCGCCGACGCCCCCGACGTCTTCCCCGGGGACGAGGCGCTCAGGGGCGCACCCCGCGAGCCGGTGACCGCACCGGGTGCCGTGGCGTTCACCGACGGCGCGGTGGCCGCGCAGGACTGGCCGGCGCTCGTGGCCGAGGCCGTCGCGCGCATCCGCGCCGGCGAGCTCGAGAAGGTCGTCCTCGCGCGTGACGTCGTCGCGGCCACGGAGCGTCCCGT
>JAPSLD010000260.1 GCA_031181105.1 Isoptericola sp.
GTCGATCTGGGGCGAGCGCGCGGCGTCGGCGTTGCGCGTGCTCCAGGCCGTCCTCGGCCACCTGCGGCTCGACGTCGACGACGACGTCGCGGCCGAGGCGGAGTACGACGCCCTGCACGCCTGACGGCCCGCCTCCGGCCTCTCGTCGAGGCGGTGCCGCACGACGCGGTGTCACACGCGGGCGCCCGCCGGTGTCTCCATGCCGACCGCACGAGAGACACTACCCAGGAGGAGACATGGCCACGGGCGCACGCGTCCCCGAGACCGAGATCACCGGCGTCTACGGGGCGCTGGTGAAGACGATCAGCCGCCGGATGCTCGGCAAGGTGCCGGAGTCGCTCGGGGTGATGTGGCACCACCGGGCGGTGCTCAAGGACACCATGACGCTGGGCCGGAGGTCCGAGAAGTGGGACCGGCTCGACGAGAACCTGGCGGTGCTCGCCGTCATGTCCGCCGCCGCGACCGTCGGGTGCAGCTTCTGCCTCGACCTCAACTACTTCCTGTCGCACCGCCGCGGGCTCGACGAGGCGAAGATCCGGCAGGTCCCACGGTGGCGAGAGTCCGGCGCGTACACGCCGGTCGAGCGCCGCGTGATGGAGTACGCCGAGGCGATGAGCCAGACGCCGCCCGCCGTCACGGACGAGCTGTCCGCCGCGCTGCTCGACGACCTGGGCGCGCCGGGGCTCGTGGAGCTCACCTCGCGCGTGGCGCTGATGAACCTGACCGCGCGAACCAACATCGCGCTCGGGATCCGCTCGGAGGAGTTCGCCGACGCGTGCGGCCTTGCCCCGCTCGCGGCGCCGGGCGACGTACGCTCGCGCGCATGACCGGCGACCCGTTCGTCGACCACCGCGGCCTGCTCTTCACCGTCGCGTACGAGATGCTCGGCTCCGCGGCGGACGCCGAGGACGTGGTGCAGGAGACCTGGCTGCGGTGGGCCGACGTCGACCACGACGAGGTGCGCGACCCGCGGTCCTACCTGGTGCGGATCGTCACGCGGCAGGCGCTCAACCGGCTGCGCACGCTCGCGCGCCGGCGAGAGGACTACGTCGGCGAGTGGCTCCCCGAGCCGCTGCTGACCAGCCCGGACGTGGCCGAGGACGTCGAGCTCGCGGAGAGCGTCTCCATCGCGATGCTCACGGTGCTCGAGACGCTCGGCCCCACCGAGCGGGCGGTCTTCGTGCTGCGCGAGGTCTTCGACGCCCCCTACGACGAGATCGCGGCGGCGGTGGGCAAGACCCCTGCCGCGGTGCGCCAGGTGGCGCGCCGCGCGCGCGAGCACGTGGCCGCGCGGCGGCCCCGCACGCGCGTGCGCAGGGCCGAGCAGGAGCGGGTCGTCGAGCGCTTCGTCGCCTCCCTGACCACCGGCGACGTCCAGGGCCTCATGGACGTGCTGGCGCCCGACGTGGTCGCGATCGCCGACGGCGGCGGCCTGGTCCGGGGCGCGTCCAGGAAGCCCATCGTCGGCGCGGCCCGGCTCGCGGCGGCCCTCGTGCGCGGTGTCGGCAGGAAGATCGCGCGGCTCGAGCTCCGGCAGGTGTGGCTCAACGGTGCGCCGGGCGTGCGGGTCGACGTCGACGGCGTCCTCGCCATCGCGGTCGGCCTGACCGTCGAGGACGGCCGCATCACCCGGGTCTACGGGATCAGCAACCCGCACAAGCTGGGCAGGCTCGAGGACGAGGCCGTGCTCGCGCGCTAGGTGAGGCGGCGGGGGCGCGGACCCCGCCGCATGGCAGGATCGGCGCGTGCCAGAGCTCGACGCCCTCACCATCGTGCTGCTCGTCCTCGCCGGCCTCGCCGCGGGATGGGTGGACGCCGTCGTCGGCGGGGGCGGCCTCGTCCAGCTGCCCGCGCTGCTGCTCGTGCCCGGCATCTCGC
>JAPSLD010000261.1 GCA_031181105.1 Isoptericola sp.
GTACGGCACCAGCACGACGAGCCAGAAGCCCGCGATGCTCAGGAGCGCCTCGGCCCCCGGCAGCCGCAGCGCGGCCACCTGCTCGCGCAGGTCGGCGTCGAACACCAGCCCGGCCAGTCGGTCGTTCGCCTGCTCGATCGCCAGGATCCCGACCGTGCCGCTGAGCAGGCCCCACGCCGTGGTCAGTACCGCAGACCGCCCACCGTCGCTCCACCGGCCGAGGGCGAAGAACAGCAGGATCGCGGTCACGTAGCCCAGGTAGAGGAAGCCGTCGGTCGGCACCCACCACAGGCTCGCGCCCACCAGCGCCGCCGGCACCGGCCGGACCCGCCGCCACGCGAGGGGCAGCACGGAGACGACGGCCAGCAGCGGACCGAACCAGTCGCTGTCGGCGACCCACAGCGTCTCGACCGGCCGCACCAGCACCTGGACGAGGCTCGCCGCCAGGAAGCCGGCGGTGAGCAGCAGGTCGGAGCGCCGCACGCCGCCGGGCCGGCCGTCCTGCATCACCACACAGCCGAGGGTAGGCCTCCGCCGCCCCGCCCGTCCTCAACCCTTGGGATGAGCCGGATCTCAGCCCATGACGCCATGTGCCGGGCACCGCCGGTCACCTAGCGTTCCGGACGTCACCACCGACGAAAGGACCGACCATGACCACCTCCACCGCGGCCGTCCCGGGGACGGCCCGCCAGCCCCGCACCCTCCTCACGGCCCGCGTCCTCGCCGGGATCATCGGTACGGTGCAGCTCGCCGGGGCGTTCTTCTTCCTCGTCCTCGCCCGCGACCAGACGGTCTGGATCGGCCCGCTGGTCGACGTACCCGTCATCGTCCTCACCCTCACCGGCATCGCGCTGAAGCTGACCCTCGCCCTGGCGCCGCGCATCGAGCCGGCACGCCGGATCACCGTCGGGCTCGCCGCCGTCGCGGTGGGTGTCGTGCTCACGCTCGTCAAGATCCCGGTCTACGACGAGCCGGAGGGCGCGGTGTTCCTCGCCGTGGACGCCGCGGTTCTCGTGCTGCTCCTGCTGGCGCGCCGCGCCCGCTGAGGCGCCCGGTCGCGCCCGCGACCTTCTATCGATGGCGAGCGAGGCGCCCCCGCGGGAGGCTCGTGGCGGTCTCGGCACGGCGCTCGCCGTGCTGCGTCGTCGAGGAGGTTGCCCATGACCACGACCGCCGCCCGCCCCGCCGACCGCACGCTCGAGCGGGTCGACCCGGCGACCGGCCGCCCCGGACGCCGGGTCGTCTGCGCGGACGCCGACCAGGTCGACGCCGCCGTGCGCCGCGCCCGCGACGCGTTCGCCGGCTGGCGAGCGACGCCCCCCGCCCAGCGTGCCGGGATGCTGCGCGAGGCCGCGGCCGCCGTGCGCGGCGCGGCGGACGAGCTCGGCGAGCTGCTGTGCGCGACCACCGGGCGGCTGCTGCGAGAGGCGCGGGAGTCGGCCGTTGTCGCCGCGGACCTGCTCGACGAGGCGGCGGTGACAGGGCTGGGCCGCGCCGGGCGGGCGCTGGCCGGCGATCCTCTGGTGGTCGACGTCGTGCGTCGCGAGCCGCGCGGCGTCGTCGCCGTCATCACGCCGTGGAACGACCCATACCCCGCGGCCGCCGGCCTGCTCGCCGCGGCGCTCGTCACCGGCAACACCGTCGTGCACAAGCCGTCGGAGCGCAGCGACGCGCCGGGCGTGCGGCTCGCCGAGCTCGTCGCCGGGGCGCTGCCCGCAGGAGTGCTTGAGGTGCTCAGCGGCGACGCGGCCACCGGGCAGGCGCTCGTGGCGCACGACGACGTCGCGCTCGTCGCGCACGTGGGCTCGTCGGCCGCGGGGCGGCGCATCGCCGCGACCGTCGGGGAGCGGGGCGCGCGAGCGCTGCTGGAGAACGGC
>JAPSLD010000062.1 GCA_031181105.1 Isoptericola sp.
CGCCCACAGCTCGTCGAGCGCGGCGCGGGGGTCGCGCGTGCGCAGGTGCACCCAGCCGGCGTCGTCGTCGCCGCGCACGCGGGCCGACGGCGGCACGTCCGACAGGCCCATCACCGCACGCAGCGGCGGCGCTGCGGCCAGCGCGGCGGCGGGGTCGGCGTCGCGCACCGTGAGCTCCGGGTCGTCGGCGCGGAGCGTGCCCGTCCCGACGAGCACGGTGTCGGCCTCGGCGCGCAGCCGGTGCGCGTCGCGGCGGGCGGCGGCGCTCGAGATCCAGCGCGACGTCCCGTCCGCCGCGGCGGTGCGGCCGTCGAGCGTCGTCGCGACCTTCCACGTCACGACCGGCCGCCCGAGCTCCATCGCCCGCGACCATTCCCGGTTCAGCGCCCGGGCCTGTTCGGCGAGCACGCCGCCGACGACCTCGACGCCCGCCGCGCGCAGGGACGCGGCGCCGCCCGCGGCCACGGGGTTGGGGTCGTGCTGGGCGAACACCACGCGGGCGACGCCGGCCTCGGCCAGCGCGTCCGCGCACGGGCCGGTGCGGCCGCGGTGCGCGCACGGCTCGAGCGTCACGACGGCGGTCGCGCCGCGCGCGGCGGAGGGCCCGGCGGCGGCGTGCGCGCGCAGCAGGGCGTCCGCCTCGGCGTGCGGTGTGCCGGCCCCGCGGTGGAAACCCTCGGCGAGGACGCCGCCGTCGGGCGACAGCAGCACGCAGCCGACGCGGGGGTTGGGCCCGGGCGCCGTGCCCGGGCTCGCCGCGAGCTCGAGGGCGCGCCGCATCGCGACCCGCTCGGCGTCGCTCGGGATGGGCCCCGTGGTGGTGGCCGCCGTCATGTCTCGCCCCTGTCGTCCGGTCGCGGACCCCGGGGCGGGACGTGGACGTGCTCGTGCACCGGGACGCGCGCGGCGGGTACGCCGGGGCACGCGACCAGGAGCAGAGCCGTCGCGTGCGCTTCCCATCCGGACTTTGACCGTCGGTCCAGGAGTTCCACCTGGTCAACCGGTCACTGGATGTGACCGGGTCGCGGACTATCACCGCCGGTTCGGAGTTTCACCGACCCCAGAGCACGCGAGCTTCTCGCTCGTCGACGGCTGACGCTGCCACGCCGGACCGGTCCGTGGCAAACCTGCAGGCTGTGGTCAGGCGCCGGGGGCGCCGCGCGACCCCTCGACCGCCTCGGCCTCGACGTCCTCGGCACCCTCGCGGAGCGCGACCTCGAGCAGCGCGAACACGAGCAGGTCGACGACGAGGCCGGCCACGCCGACCCACTGGACCGCCCGGAAGACGAGCACCTGGGTCACGAGCAGGCTCACGAGGACGCCCCGGCGCACCCACGCCGCCGCCCGACGGGCGTCGCGCCGGCCGACCAGCACCGACGTCGCCACGCACGCGACCGTCACGCCGGCCCCGGCCAGGATGCCCACCCCGACCCACGACGGCGACGCGGCGTCGCCCACGAGGACCCGGACGCCGGCGGAGGACGCGAAGAGCGCGACGCCCACCACGGCGACGCCCACGACCCAGGCGGCCCAGCGCAGCCGCAGCGTCCCGCGCAGCCACCGGTCCGCCCGCACGGCCAGCGCGCGGACCGGGTCGGGCACCGCGACGTCGTCGTGGGGCACGGCCGCCACGAGCGCGTCGAGCTCGGCGGCACCCGGCTCGCCCCGGCCGCGTGCGACGAGCGTGCGCGCCTCGGCGCGCGCGGCGTCCGTGAACCCGCCCGACACGCCCGACGCCGCTCGGTCGGCCGCGACCGCCAGGTACTCCGCGGGGTGGTGCTCGCGCCGCCCGTGCAGCGCCTCGACCAGCAGCACCAGCGCGACGACCGTCGCGTAGATGAGCGCCGCCGTCGGGGCGTAGAAGTAGTCGTTGTCGTCGGTGACGAACTTGCCGACCTCGTCGACGAACAGCCCGAACCCCACGCCGCCGACGACGGCACCGACCCAGCGCACCGCGGGGCCGACGTAGGACAGCAGCAGCACGAAGGCGACCGCCATGAGCAGCCCGCCCCACAGCACGTGCGCGACGTGCAGCCCGCCGCCGCCGACCTGCGGGTACCCGGCGGCGGCGAGGTAGGCGCGGGTCACGAGCACCGTCGCCACGCCCACGACGAGGAACGTGGTCAGGTGCCGCACCGCGGCGGTGTCGCGCGCCACGCCCAGGCGCAGCAGGCGGCCACGACCGGCGAGCCGGTCGTCGTCGTGCACGGTGTCGGAGGTCACGGCCCGCACCCTACCGGCGGCGCTTCTCCCGCACCCGGACGCTGATCTCGATGGGCGAGCCCGTGAACCCGAACGTCTCGCGCAGGCGGCGCTCGATGAACCGGCGGTAGCCCGCCTCGAGGAAGCCGGTCGCGAAGACGACGAACCGCGGGGGGCGCGTCGAGGCCTGCGTGGCGAACAGGATGCGGGGCTGCTTGCCGCCGCGCAGCGGGTGCGGGTGCGCCGCGACGAGCTCGCCGAGGAATGCGTTGAGGCGGCCGGTGGGGATGCGCGTGTCCCACGACGCGAGCGAGGTCTCGAGCGCGGGCACGAGCCGGTCGGTGTGCCAGCCGGTGCGGGCCGAGACGTTGACGCGCGGTGCCCACTGGACCTGGACCAGGTCCTTCTCGATCTCGCGCTCCAGGTACGGGCGACGGTCCTCGTCCATGAGGTCCCACTTGTTGTACGCGATGACCAGCGCGCGGCCGGCGTCGACGACCTGGGAGATGACGCGCGTGTCCTGCTCGGTCAGCGGCTGGGACGCGTCCACGAGCACGACGGCGACCTCGGCCTTCTCGATCGCTGCCTGCGTGCGCAGCGAGGCGTAGAAGTCGGCGCCGCGCGTCTGGTGCACGCGCCGGCGGATGCCGGCGGTGTCCACGAACCAGTACGGCACGCCCTTGATCTCGACCAGCTCGTCGACGGGGTCGCGCGTGGTCCCGGCCAGCTCGTCGACGACGACGCGCTCGGCGCCGGCGATCTTGTTGAGCAGCGACGACTTGCCGACGTTGGGCCGCCCGACGAGCGCGACGCGCCGCGGACCGGCGGGCCGCAGCTCGCCGTGCTCGGACTCGGTGGGCAGGACGGCCATCGCGGCGTCGAGCAGGTCGCCCGTCCCGCGCCCGTGCAGGGCGGAGACGGGGTGCGGCTCGCCCAGCCCCAGCGCCCACAGGTAGGCGGCGTCGGCCTCGCCCGAGGGGCCGTCGACCTTGTTGGCGCACAGCACGACGGGCTTGCCGGAGCGCCGCAGCAGCTCGACGACGCGCTCGTCGGTCGACGTCGCGCCCACCGTCGCGTCGACGACGAACACCACGGCGTCGGCGAGGGCGATCGCCACCTCCGCCTGTTCGGCGACCTTGGACTCGATGCCGGCGACGTCGACCTCCCAGCCGCCGGTGTCGACGAGCGTGAAGCGGCGCCCGGCCCACTCGGCGGGGTAGCTCACGCGGTCGCGCGTGACGCCCGGGGTGTCCTCGACGACGGCCTCACGGCGGCCGAGGATGCGGTTGACGAGCGTCGACTTGCCCACGTTGGGGCGCCCCACGACCGCGAGCACCGGCAGCGGCGCCTCCCCCGTGGCGCCCTCGTCGTCGCCGAACCCGCCGTCGAGCAGCGCTCGGTCGTCCTCGTCGAGCTCGAACTCCTCGAGCCCGGCGCGCAGCGCGCGCTCGCGCGCCTCCTCGTCGGCGAACGTGACGACCTCCGGCTCACCGGTCTCGTCGGTGCCCTCGGTGCTCTCGGTGTCGAGGCCGGCGGGGCCGTCCCCGGTGCCGGCGAGGAGGTCGGGCTGCAGGTCGTCGATCGGCTCGGCGGAGTTCTCGGCAGGCGTCGAGGCGCCGTCGGCGGGTGCGGTCATGGGGACATTCTCCCAGCCCCGCGCCGTGCCGCCCGACAGGAACCGGATCAGGAGGCCGTGACCTGCGCGACGACGGCCAGCACCGCGTCGACGGTCTGGTCGAGGTCCAGCTCGGACGAGTCCACCGTCACGACCCCGTCGGCCGCGACGTGGAACTGGCTGACGGTGGCGTCGTCACGGTCGCGGCGCAGCACCTGGTCCTTGGTCGCCTCGACCGCGTCGGCGTCGGCGGCGCCGTGGACCTCGAGCGAGCGCCGGCGCAGCCGCGCCTCCTCGCTCGCGGTGAGCAGGACGCGGGCGTCGGCGTCGGGCGCCACGACCGTCGTGATGTCGCGGCCCTCGGCCACGATGCCAGCGCCCCCGGCGAACCCGTCCGGGCCCGACTCCGCCTCGATGACCCGCCGCTGGCGGCGGCGCAGCTCCGCGCGCACGTCCAGGTTCGTCGCGACCGCGGAGACGGCCGTGGAGACCGCGGTGGTGCGGATCGCGGCGCTCACGTCCTCGCCGTCGAGCACCACGGTCGGGGCCGCGGGGTCGAGGCCCATCTCGAGCGGCATGACCCGCACGGCGTGCGCCACGGCGCGGGTGTCGGTCAGGTCCTCGCCGCGCCGCTGGCACCACAGCGTCGCCGCCCGGTACATGGCGCCGGTGTCGAGGTAGGCCAGGCCGAGACGCCGTGCGACGGCCCTCGAGACGCTGGACTTGCCGGAGCCGGACGGTCCGTCGACGGCGATGACGACCACGTGGTCTCTCCTCGTGCTGGTGGGGTCGGGGGCGGACGGGCGGCCGGTCACATGTCGACGGCGCGCATGAGCGAGCCGAGCTCGGTGCGGCCCAGCACGCGCGTGCGCCCCGGACGCAGGTCGCCGAGCGCGACGGGCCCGATGCGGGTGCGCACGAGGCGCGTCACCGGCCGCTCGACGGCGTCGAACATGCGCCGCACGATGCGGTTGCGGCCCTCGTGCAGCACGACCTCGAGCATGGTCTGGCCCTCGAGCGCGTCGACGACGCGGACCTTGTCGAGGCGTGCCGGGCCGTCCTCGAGCTCGACGCCCTCGAGCAGCTGCTTGCGGACCCGCGGGTAGACCTCGCCGCCCGTGACGGTCACGAGGTACGTCTTGGGGATCTCGTAGCGCGGGTGCGAGAGCCGGTTGGCGAGCTCGCCGTCGTTGGTCAGCAGCAGCAGGCCCTCGCTGTCCGCGTCGAGCCGCCCGACGTGGAAGAGCCGCTCGGTGCGGTCCTTGACCAGGTCGGCGATCGTGGGCCGGCCCTCGGGGTCGCTCATCGTCGTCACGACGCCGTGGGGCTTGTTGAGCGCGAGCGTCACCTTGGACGGGTCGAGCTGCACCCGCATGCCGTCCACGTCCACGACGGCGGTGGTCGGGTCGATCCGCACGCCCAGCTCGGTCACGAGCACGCCGTCCACCACCACGTGGCCGCCGCTGATCAGCTCCTCGCACCGGCGGCGCGAGCCGAGCCCGGCCTGGGCCAGGACCTTCTGCAGGCGCACGCCGTCGGCGACGTGGACGTCGCGGTCCTCGGCGGGCTCGGGGGCGGGACGACGGCGGGCGGGACGGTCGGGGCGGCGGCTCCCGCCGCGGCGTGACGTGCTCATGGGCCCGATTCTCTCAGGTGGCGGCGGGTGCTCAGTCGTCGATCCCGAGCGCCGCGACCTCCTCGACGCCCGGCAGGTGCGGCGCGAGCGGCGGCAGCTCGTCGAGCGAGGACCAGCCCATGCGGTCGAGGAACTCCCCCGTGGTGCCGAACAGGGCCGCCCCCGTCATGGGGTCCTGCCCGGTCTCCGCGATGAGGCCGCGGGCCAGGAGCGTGCGCACGACGCCGTCGACGTTCACGCCGCGCACCGCCGAGACCTGCCCCCGCGTGACCGGCTGGCGGTACGCGATGACGGCCAGCGTCTCGAGCGCGGCCTGGCTCAGCCGCGAGGACTGCCCCTCGAGCACGAACCGCCCGACCACGTCGGCGTGGGCGCGCGAGGACCAGAACCGCCAGCCCTGCGCACCCTCGCGCAGCTCGAAGCCCCGCGGACGCCCGCCGCGCTCCCCGCGGTACTCGGCGGCGAGCTCCTCGAGCGTCTCGCGCACCTGCGGCACCGGCAGGTCGACCGCGGCGGCCAGCCGTTCCGTCGGCACGGACGACTCCGCGACCATGAGCACGGCCTCGAGGGCCGCGGCGGCCCCGCCGGGCAGGCCGGCGATGTCGACCTCCACCTCGTCGGCGCTGTGCGTCGTCTCCGTCATACCGCTCCCTCCGTGACCGTGCCGACGTCGGCGCCCGCGCCGTCCGTGCCCGGACCGTCGGCACCGTCGACACCGTCGGCGCCAAGACCGTCGACACCGTCGCCGTCGAACTCCTCGAACTGCTCGAACCTCGCGCCCGCGCCCGACCCGCCGTCGTCACCGTCGGCACCGTCGTGCCCGGTCCAGCGCACCGTGAGCTCCCCCAGCGGCGCGACCTGCTCGAACGCGACGTCGCCGCCGCGGAACAGCTCGAGGAGCGCCAGGAAGCGCGCGACCGCGACGATCCGCTCCTCGCCGGCCACGAGCGCCCGGAACGTCAGGGCGTGCTCGCGGCGCAGCCGGTCGGCGACCACCTGCGCCTGCTCCCGCACGCTGACCAGCGGCGCGTGCAGGTGCGACAGGCCGACGACGGGGGGCGGCTTGGGTGTGAGCGCCCGCGCGGCCAGCTCGGCGAGCCGGCTCCCGTCGAGCGTCCACACGAGGTCGGGAAGCAGCGCCGTGAGCTCCGGCTCGAGCGGGACCGACCGCGGCACGCGGCGCCCCTCGGTCGCCATGCGCTCGGCGAGGACGGCCGAGACCTCCTTGTAGGCCCGGTACTGCAGCAGGCGCGCGAACAGCAGGTCCCGCGCCTCGAGCAGCTCGAGGTCCTCGGCGTCCTCCTCGACCACGCCGGGCAGCAGCCGCGCGGCCTTGAGGTCGAGCAGCGTGGCCGCCACGACGAGGAACTCGCTCGCCGTGCCGAGGTCCCACGACGGGTGCTCCTCGCCGCGCTCCCGCGCCGCGCGGGACGCCTCCTCGGCGGCGCGGATGTGAGCGACGAACTCGTCGGTCACGACCGCGAGCGCCACCTCGGTGACGTCGAGCTCGTGCTTGGCGATGAGGGACAGCAGCAGGTCGAACGGGCCCGAGAAGTTGTCCAGGTGCACCTGGAACCCGGACGGCGCCGCGGCGTCCTCCACGGTGGGCACCTACGCGGTGTCCCCGCGGGCCACGAGCTCACGGGCCAGCTGCCGGTACGCCTCGGCGCCCGGGTGGTTCGGCGCGTAGGCGGTGATCGGCTCGGCCGCCACCGACGCGTCCGGGAACTTCACGGTGCGCCCGATGAGCGTGTGCAGGAGCGTGTCGCCGAACGCCTCGTGGACGCGGGCCACGACCTCGCGCGAGTGCAGCGTGCGCGAGTCGTACATCGTGGGCAGGATGCCGTCGATCTCGAGCGCCGGGTTCAGCCGGTCGCGCACCTTCTCGATCGTCTCGATGAGCAGCGCCACGCCGCGCAGGGCGAAGAACTCGCACTCGAGCGGGATGAGCACGCCGTGCGCGGCCGTGAGCGCGTTGACGGTCAGCAGGCCGAGCGACGGCTGGCAGTCGACGAGGACGACGTCGTACTCGTCGAGCGCGGGCCGCAGCGCCCGGGCGAGCACGGACTCGCGCGCCACCTCCCCGACGAGCTGGACCTCCGCCGCGGACAGGTCGATGTTGGCGGGCACCACGTCGAGGCCCTCGATCGCCGTGGACTGCACGACGTCCGCCAGCTCGACGTCGCGCTCCATGAGCAGGTTGTAGACGCTGAGCTCGAGCTCGTGCGGGTTCACGCCCACGCCGACCGACGCCGCGCCCTGCGGGTCGAAGTCGACGAGCAGCACCCGGCGCCCGTACTCGGCGAGCGCCGCGCCCAGGTTGATCGTGCTGGTCGTCTTGCCGACGCCGCCCTTCTGGTTGCACATCGCGACGATGCGCGCGGGCCCGTGGGAGGTCAGCGGGGGCGGGACGGGGAAGTCGGGCATGGGACGCCCGACGACGTCGGTGCGTCCGCCGTCGGCGCCGAGGGCCGTCTGCGTCATGATGTCGCTCCCGAGTGCCTCGCTCACGTCCGTCACGCTACCTCAGCACCGGGGCCGCCCCTCGCCCCCCTTCCGGCGTGCCGCCCATCTCAGCCTGGCCTGTGTCGGCCGAGCCTGCGGCTCCGCTCCGGGCGGGTACCTCGTCCCTCGGCCCCCACCCTCCGCTGCACCTCCGCCTCAGCCTGGCCGGTGTCGGCCGAGCCTGCGGCTCCGCCTCAGCCGAGGGCCCGGGGGTGCGTCGCCGCGTACACCTCGCGCAGCGCCTCGGGCGTGACCATCGTGTAGATCTGCGTCGTCGTCACGGAGGCGTGGCCCAGCAGCTCCTGCACGACGCGCACGTCGGCACCGCCGGCCAGCAGGTGGGTCGCGAAGGAGTGCCGCAGCGTGTGCGGGGAGACCGGCTCGGCGATGCCCGCCCGCTCGGCGGCCCGCCGCAGCACGGCCCACGCGCTCTGGCGCGACAGCCGGGCGCCCCGGGTGTTGAGGAACAGCGCCGGCGTGCCGCGGCCTGCCGCGGCGAGGCCCGGCCTGCCCCGCACGAGGTACGCGTCGAGGGCGGCGCGCGCGTACGAGCCGACGGGCACGACGCGCTCCTTGCGCCCCTTGCCGAGCAGGCGCACGACGGCGTGGGGCGACGGCCCGGGCCCGGCGTCGTGGTCCTCCTGCCCGAGCCAGCCCACGGCGTCGACGTCGAGGCCCACGACCTCGCTGATCCGCCCGCCCGTGGAGTACAGCAGCTCGAGCAGCGCGCGGTCGCGCAGGGGCACGGGCCCGTCCCCCGCCCCGGCGGCCGTGAGCAGCCGCGCGACGTCGTCCACCGCGAGCGCGTGCGGGAGGCGGCGCAGCTGCTGGGGCGCGTGCACGTCCGCGGACGGGTCGGCGGCCGCGAGACCTTCGGCCTGGGCGAACCGGTGCCAGCCGCGCACGGCGGCCAGGGCGCGGGCGGTCGACGACGCCGACAGCGGCGTGCCGCCGTCGGACCCCTGGCGCAGGACCGTGACGTAGGCGGTGACGTCGGCCTCGGCGACGTCCTCGAGGCGGGCGCGGCCGGCGGCGGCCAGGTGCCGTGCGTACCGCGTCAGGTCGCGGCGGTAGGCGGCGACGGTGTTGCCGGACAGGCCGCGCTCGACCCCCAGGTGCGCGAGGTAGTCCCGCAGCGGTGCCTGCAGGCCCGGGGCGAGGCCGGGGTCGTGGGCGGTGTCGGGCACCGGCCCATCATGCCCCGCCGGCGGCTCAGAACGGGAGGAACACGTCGACGGCGACGGCGACGAACAGCAAGGTCAGGTACGTGATCGAGGCGTGGAACACCTTCATGGCGCCGAGCTTGCCGCGCCCGTCGCCGCGCGCCCGGCGCAGCATCCCGACGGTCGAGGCGAGGAACCAGCCGCCCAGCCCGGCGGCCACGACGGCGTACACCCACGACATTCCGGCGAGCGGCACGAGCGCGAGGGAGCACACGATCATCGCGGCCGTGTACGCGACCATCTCGACGGCCACGCGCCGGTCGGACGCGACGACGGGCAGCATCGGGACGCCGGCGGTCGCGTAGTCGCGCTTGAACTTCACCGACAGCGGCCAGTAGTGCGGGGGCGTCCAGAAGAAGATCACGCCGAAGAGCGCGAGCGCCGCCCAGCTGAGCGACTCCGTGACCGCGGCCCACCCGATGAACACCGGCATGCAGCCGGCGATGCCGCCCCACACGATGTTCTGGGGCGTGCGCCGCTTGAGGATCATCGTGTAGCCGACGACGTAGATGACGATCGCCGCGAACGTCAGCCACGCGGCGGGCACGTTGACCACGAGGGCGAACCACACGAGCGACACGACCCCGAGCACCGTGGCGAAGACCAGCGCCGCGCGCGGCGTGACCTCGCCGGTGACGAGCGGCCGGCGCTTGGTCCGGTTCATGAGCTCGTCGATGTCGCGGTCGAGGTAGCAGTTGAACGCGTTGGCCGAGCCGGCCGCGAGCGCCCCGCCGACGAGGGTGGCGAGGACCAGCCAGAGGTCGGGCAGACCGCCCTCGGCCAGGATCATGGTCGGGACGGTCGTCACCAGCAGGAGCTCGATGACGCGCGGCTTGGTGAGCGCGACGTACGCCGCGACCCGGTCCCGCCAGCCGCCGTTCCCCGGGGCGTCGCCGCGAGCCCCGGCCCGCGACGCACGCCGGGTCGCCGCTGGAGCCGGGGGCGTCGCCGGGCCGGTCGTCGTCTGGCTCGTCGTGCTCACGCGCGTGGGGGTTCCGTTCTGGGCTCGGCAACGCTCGGGGTCCGCCTCATCGTACGCCGCCTCACCTGGGCGGCGGCACGGCCGCGCGCGGGTGCCGGTGTGAGAAATGCCGCCCCGTCCGACCTGGTGCGACGCATCCTGGACGCCCCGGCAGGGCCGACGGTGCGGCGCTAGGGTGGACGAGGCAGTTCCGCACGCACCCCGCCGCCCCGCGCCGCGGGCAGGAAAGAGGCAATCTGGTGAACGCGTTCGACCCCGCACTGACGCCGCTCGAGTGGACCGACCTCGACGACCGCGCGGTGAAGACCATCAAGGCGCTGGCCGCCGACGCCGTGGAGAAGGTGGGCAACGGCCACCCGGGCACGGCGATCTCCCTGGCGCCGGCCGCGTACCTGCTCTTCCAGAAGGCCATGCGCCACGACCCCGCCGACCCCGAGTGGGTCGGGCGCGACCGGTTCGTCCTGTCCGCGGGCCACTCGTCGCTGACGATCTACCTGCAGCTCTTCCTGGCGGGCTACGGGCTCGAGCTCGACGACATCGCGGCCCTGCGCACCTGGGGCTCGAAGACGCCCGGCCACCCGGAGTACCGCCACACCGCCGGCGTCGAGATCACCACGGGCCCCCTCGGCCAGGGTCTCGCCTCCGCGGTCGGCATGGCGTTCGCGGCCCGCCGCGAGCGGGGCCTGCTCGACCCGAACGCCGCCCCCGGCACCTCGCCGTTCGACCACCACGTCTACGTCATCGCCTCCGACGGCGACCTGCAGGAGGGCGTGACGTCCGAGGCGTCGTCGCTGGCCGGGCACCAGCAGCTCGGCAACCTCGTCGTGATCTGGGACGACAACAAGATCTCGATCGAGGACGACACCGACATCGCGTTCACCGAGGACGTGCTCGCGCGCTACGAGGCGTACGGGTGGCACACGCAGCGCGTCGACTGGACGCAGGGCGGCACCGGCTACGCCGAGGACGTGGACGCCCTCGCCGCGGCGGTCGCCGCGGCCAAGGCCGAGACCGGCCGGCCCTCGCTCATCGGCCTGCGCACGATCATCGGCTGGCCCTCGCCGACCAAGCAGAACACCGGCGGCATCCACGGCTCCGCCATGGGTACCGACGAGGTCGCGGGGCTCAAGACCGAGCTCGGGCTCGACCCCGACGCGACGTTCGCCGTCGCGGACGAGGTCCTCGCGCACACGCGCGCCGTCGCCGAGCGCCAGGGCGAGCAGCGCCAGGCCTGGGAGGCCGCGTTCGAGGAGTGGCGGACCGCCAACCCGTCGGGCGCCCGCCTGCTCGAGCGCCTGCGCGGCCACGAGCTCCCCGAGGGCTGGACCGATGCCCTGCCCGAGTTCGAGGCGTCCGTCAAGGGCGTGGCGACCCGCGCCGCGTCGGGCAAGGTGCTCACCGCGCTCAGGGACGTGCTCCCCGAGCTGTGGGGCGGCTCCGCCGACCTGGCCGGCTCGAACAACACGACCATGGACGGCGAGCCCTCGTTCGTCCCGGTCGAGCACGCGACGAAGAAGTTCCCGGGCCACGAGTACGGCCGCACGCTGCACTTCGGCGTCCGCGAGCACGGCATGGGCGCGATCCTCAACGGCATCGTGCTGCACGGCCTGACGCGTCCGTACGGCGGCACCTTCCTGCAGTTCTCGGACTACATGCGCGCCGCCGTGCGGCTCGCGGCGCTCATGGAGATCCCGACGACGTTCGTGTGGACGCACGACTCGATCGGCCTCGGCGAGGACGGCCCGACGCACCAGCCCGTGGAGCACCTGGCCGCGCTGCGCGCGATCCCGGGTCTCGACGTCGTGCGCCCGGCCGACGCGAACGAGACCGTCTGGGCCTGGCGCGGCGTGCTCGAGAACACCAAGAACCCGGCGGGGCTCATCCTCACGCGCCAGAACGTGCCGACGTTCCCCCGCGGGAGCGACGGCTACGCGGCTGCCGAGGGCACGCTCAAGGGCGCCTACACGCTGCTGGACGCGGTGAACCCGGAGACGGGCGCGCCGGACGTCATCCTGGTGGGCACCGGCTCCGAGGTGCAGCTCGCCGTCGAGGCGCGCGAGCTGCTCGCGGCCGACGGCGTCGCGGCGCGCGTCGTGTCCATGCCGAGCCGCGAGTGGTTCGACCGTCAGGACGCCGGGTACCGCGAGTCCGTGCTGCCGCCCGCGGTCCGCGCGCGCGTCTCGGTCGAGGCGGGCGTCGCGCAGGGCTGGCACGACGTCGTCGGCGACGCCGGGCGCACCGTCTCGCTCGAGCACTACGGCGCCTCGGCGGACTACCAGACGCTCTACCGCGAGTTCGGCATCACCGCGCAGGCCGTGGCGGACGCCGCACGCGAATCCCTGGCCGCCGTCCGCGGCGAGGCCTGACCCCGACGGCGGCCGGCGCGCGCCCGCGCCGGCCGCCGCCGTCGTCATCACGAAGCAAGGGAGGCACGACCCATGGCCGAGACCACGACCGACCAGACCCGCCCCACCCGCCGCCTCAGCGAGGCCGGCGTCTCGATCTGGCTGGACGACCTGTCGCGCGAGCTGCTCACGGGCGGGCTCGCCGACCTGGTCGAGAACCGCGACGTCGTCGGCGTCACGACCAACCCGACGATCTTCGCGTCCGCGATGGCCAAGGGCCACGCCTACGACGACGACCTGGCCGCCCTGCAGGGCACCGACGTCGAGCAGGCCGTCGAGAAGATCACCACCGACGACGTGCGCACCGCGGCGGACCTGCTGCGCGACCTCTACGACCGCACCGGGACCGTGGACGGCCGCGTCTCGATCGAGGTGGACCCCCGCCTCGCGCGCGACACCGACGCGACGGTCGCGACGGCCAAGCGCCTGTGGGCCACGGTCGACCGGCCCAACGTCATGATCAAGATCCCCGCCACGGTCGAGGGTCTGCCCGCGATCACCGCGGTCCTCGCCGAGGGCATCAGCGTCAACGTGACCCTCATCTTCTCGATCGAGCGCTACCGCGCGGTCATGGACGCGTTCCTCGCGGGCCTCGAGCAGGCCCGCGCCAACGGCCACGACCTGGGCCCGATCGGCTCCGTCGCCTCGTTCTTCGTCTCGCGCGTGGACGCGGCGGTCGACGCGGCGCTCGAGTCCGCCGGCACCGACGACGCGCTCGGGCTGCGCGGCAAGGCGGCCGTCGCCAACGCGCGCCTCGCCTACGCGGCGTACCAGGAGGTGTTCTCCTCCGACCGCTGGCGCGCGCTCGAGTCCGCGGGCGCCCGCCCGCAGCGACCGCTGTGGGCGTCGACCGGCGTCAAGAACCCCGAGTACCGCGACACGATGTACGTCGACGAGCTCGTCGTGGCGGGCGTCGTCAACACGATGCCGCAGCCGACCCTCGAGGCGTTCGCCGACCACGGCATCGTGCTGGGCGACACGGTCACCGGCACGGCCGAGGAGGCCGCCGCGACGATCGCCGCGATCGAGGCGCAGGGCGTCTTGATCGACGAGGTCACGCGCCGGCTCGAGGACGAGGGCGTGCACAAGTTCGAGGTCAGCTGGGACGAGCTGCTCGCCACGACCAAGTCCGGCCTCGACGCGGCCGGCGCCTGACCCGGCGCCGTGCCGCCCGCACGCACCAGCCAGCGACCACGAGAGAACGGGACACCGTGAGACCGGCAAGGATCACCGCTGAGCACAACCCCCTGCGCGACCCGCTCGACCTGCGCCTGCCCCGCATCGCGGGGCCCTGCGGTCTGGTGATCTTCGGGGTCACCGGCGACCTGTCGCGCAAGAAGCTCATGCCTGCCGTGTACGACCTCGCGAACCGGGGGCTGCTGCCCCCGGGCTTCGCGCTGACCGGCTTCGCGCGCCGGGACTGGGCGGACCAGGACTTCGCGCAGATCGTGCACGACGCCGTCAAGGAGAACGCCCGCACGCCCTTCCGCGAGGCGACCTGGCGCCAGCTGTCGGAGGGCATCCGGTTCGTCCAGGGGTCCTTCGACGACGAGGAGGCGTTCGAGCGGCTGCGCAAGACCGTCGAGAGCCTCGACGCGGAGCGCGGCACGGGCGGCAACCACGCCTTCTACCTCTCGGTGCCGCCCAGCGCGTTCCCCGTGGTGTGCAAGCGGCTCTCGGAGTCGGGGCTGTCCCGCTCGAGCGACGACGCGTGGCGCCGCGTGGTCATCGAGAAGCCGTTCGGCCACGACCTGGAGTCGGCGCGCGAGCTCGACGCCGTCGTCTCCGAGGTCTTCCCGCCCGACTCGGTGTTCCGGATCGACCACTACCTGGGCAAGGAGACGGTCCAGAACATGCTGGCGCTGCGGTTCGCCAACCAGATGTTCGAGCCGCTCTGGAACAACCACTACG
>JAPSLD010000063.1 GCA_031181105.1 Isoptericola sp.
GGCCGTCGCCGCGCGCGACGACGCGACCCTGTGGGTGCTCACCAACAACACCGACGGGCGGGGCTCGCCGCGCGACGGCGACGACCGCCTGCTGCTCGTGCGCCTGGGCGCCGCCGGCCCCGGATCCGGGTGAGACGGCGAGGCGAGCCCAACTACGATGGGCCGCATGCCCGAGCCCGCGAAGTCCTTCTACCTGACGACCCCGATCTACTACGTCAACGACGCGCCCCACATCGGGCACGCGTACACGACGGTGGCGGCGGACGTCGTCACGCGGTGGCACCGGCAGCGCCAGGAGGACGTCTGGTTCCTCACCGGCACCGACGAGCACGGGCAGAAGGTGCTGCGCACGGCCGAGGCCAACGGCGTCACCCCGCAGGAGTGGGCCGACCGCCTCGTGGAGTCCGCGTGGCAGCCCGTCCTCGAGACGCTCGACGTGCGCAACGACGACTTCATCCGCACCACGCAGGAACGGCACACCGCGCGAGTCCAGGCGTTCCTGCAGGACCTCTACGACAAGGGCGAGATCTACGCCGGGTCGTACGAGGGCCCCTACTGCGTGGGCTGCGAGGAGTACAAGCTCCCGGGCGACCTCGTCGACGGCACGGGTGAGCTCGAGGGCCAGAAGCTGTGCCCGATCCACGGCCGGCCGGTCGAGATGCTCTCGGAGCAGAACTACTTCTTCCGGATGAGCGCCTACGCGGAGCGGCTCCTGGCCCTCTACGAGGACCAGCCGGACTTCGTGCAGCCCGCGAGCGCGCGCAACGAGGTGATCGGCTTCGTCAAGCAGGGCCTGCAGGACCTGTCGATCTCGCGCTCGACGTTCGACTGGGGCATCCCGATCCCGTGGGACCGGACGCACGTGCTGTACGTGTGGTTCGACGCGCTGCTCAACTACGCCACCGCCGTCGGGCTCGGCAGCGACGACCCCGCCGAGCGGGAGCGGTTCGCCCGCACGTGGCCGGCCGACGTCCACCTGGTCGGCAAGGACATCCTGCGGTTCCACGCCGTGATCTGGCCGGCCATGCTCATGGCCGCGGGCCTGCCGCTGCCCAAGCACGTGTTCGCCCACGGCTGGCTCCTCGTGGGCGGCGAGAAGATGAGCAAGTCCAAGCTCACGGGCATCGCGCCGTCGGACATCATCGACACGTTCGGCTCCGACGCCTTCCGGTACTACTTCATGCGCACCATCGGCTTCGGCGGCGACGGCTCGTTCTCGTGGGAGGACATGACCGCGCGCTACAACGGCGAGCTGGCGAATGGGTTCGGCAACCTCGCGTCGCGGACGGCCGCGATGATCGGCAAGTACTTCGGCGGCGTGCTGCCCGCGCCGGGCCCGCTCACCGACCAGGAGACGGCCCTGGCCGACGTCGCCGCCCGGGCCGTCGCGGACGCCGAGGCCGCGATCGACCGGCTGGCCATCCACGACGCCGTCGCGGCGGCCTGGTCGCTGGTCGACGCCACGAACGTGTACATCACCGAGACACAGCCGTGGAAGCTGGCCAAGGAGCCGGGGGAGACCGACGCCGACGGGCGCGGGGTCGACGGCGGGCGCCTCGCGACGTCGCTCGTCACCGCGGCCGAGGCGCTGCGGGCGCTCGCGGTGCTGCTGCACCCGGTGACGCCCCGGGCCGCGTCCGCCCTGTGGGCGTCGCTCGGTGCGGAGCCGGCGCTCGGCCCCCTGGCCGCGCAGCCCGTGCAGAGCGCCGGCGCGTTCGGCGTCCTGCCTGCCGGGACGACCGTGACCAAGGGTGAGGCGCTCTTCCCGCGCCTCGTCGACTGAGCACCCCGAGCCCGCACCCCGACGCACCACCCGACGCACCACCCGACCCGAGCCGGAGGACACGCATGCCGCGGACGCGCGAGCGGGGGTTCCCGCGCGACCCCGAGCCCCTGCCCGTCGCCGTCGTCGACAACCACACGCACCTGGAGTCGGTGGCCGGCGTGCTGCCCGACGACGTCCCGGCGCCGAGCGTGGCCGAGCACCTCGAGCGCGCCGCTGCCGCGGGCGTCGACCGTCTCGTCCAGGTCGGGTGCGACGTCGAGTCCGCGCGCTGGACCGACGCCGTCGTGCGCGAGCACCCCGCGATCGTCGGCGCGCTCGCGATCCACCCCAACGAGGCGACGCTGCACGCGGGTGTCGACGAGGTGGGCCCCGACGGGCTCGCGCCGTCGCCCGAGGCGCGGCACGAGGCGGGCCTCGACGACGCGATCGCGCTGGTCGCCGACCTGGCGCGGGCCAACGACCGGGTCCGCGCGATCGGCGAGACCGGCATGGACCTGTTCCGCACCGGCGAGCAGGGCGCCCAGGTGCAGCGCGCGTCCTTCCGCGCGCACGTCGCGCTCGCCAAGGAGCTCGGGCTCGCGCTGCAGATCCACGACCGCGACGCGCACGCCGAGGTCCTCGAGGTCCTGCTCTCCGACGGCGCGCCCGACCGGACGGTGTTCCACTGCTTCAGCGGCGACGTCGAGATGGCGCGCCTGTGCGCCGAGCAGGGCTGGTTCCTGTCCTTCGCCGGGCCGGTGACGTACAAGGCGAACGACCACCTGCGCGCGGCGCTGCGCGCGGTGCC
Organism: Isoptericola sp.; assembly: GCA_031181105.1. Taxonomy (GTDB): domain Bacteria; phylum Actinomycetota; class Actinomycetes; order Actinomycetales; family Cellulomonadaceae; genus Isoptericola. The sequence continues at coordinate 2,574 of JAPSLD010000063.1, forward strand.
GCTCGAGCTGGTGCTCGTCGAGACGGACGCCCCGTACCTGACCCCGCACCCGTTCCGCGGCCGGCCGAACGCCCCCTACGCCGTCGCGCACACCGTGCGGGCGATGGCCGAGGTCCTCGAGCGCCCGCTCGAGGAGGTGTGCACGGCGCTGTCGTCGACGTCGGAGCGGGTGTACGGCTCGTGGTGAGGCTTCCGCGCAGGCCGCGGGGCCGCTACGGTCTGGTGCTCGTGGCCGGACGCCGAGGATCTCTGCCGCGCGCGGTCCGCCGCGCGGTGCAGGGCGTCGTCGTGCTCTCGCTCGCCGGCGGCACCCTGGCCGTGGCCGACGCGCACAAGACGGTGACGATCGACTACGACGGCCAGGTGCGCACCGTCGACGCGTACGGTGCGACGGTCGGCGACGTCCTGCGGTACCACCGCGTCCCGGTGCGTGACGGCGACCTGGTGCAGCCCGCGGCGTCCGAGGCGGCGACCGACGGCGGCGAGGTCGTCGTGCGCTCGAGCCGGGAGGTCACGGTCGAGGTCGACGGGGAGACGCTGACCTTCGCGACGACCGCCCGCACGGTGGGCGAGCTCCTCGCGGCCATGGGCCCGCGCGGCGACCGGGCGCTGGCGACGGCGTCCCGGTCCGCGGTCCTGGGGCGTGAGCCGGTGCGCGTCTCGACGCTCAAGACCGTCCAGGTGGCGGTCGACGGGTCGGTGCTGCCGCTGCGCACCACGCAGGCGACCGTCCGCGACGTGCTCGCCGACGTCGGGATCACGCTCGGGCCCGACGACCGCACGTCCGTGCCGCTCGGCGCGGCCGCGGTCGACGGGATGGTGGTGCTCGTGAGCCGGGGCGACACCGCGTCGGACCAGGTGCGCGAGGTCCTCCCGTTCGAGACCGAGCGCGTCGAGTCGCCCGACCTGCCCGCGGGCTACGAGGTCGTGCGCACGCGGGGACGCCCGGGCGAGGCGGTGAGCACCTACGAGGTGCGCACCCTCGCCGGGACCGAGGTCGAGCGCACGCTGGTGAACCGGCAGGTGACGCGCGAGCCGGTCGACGAGGTCGTCGTCGTCGGGACGATGGACGTGACCGCCCCTGGCGTGGACGCGGGCTCGGCTCGTGCGCTCGGCCGGGCGCTGGCGGCCGAGCGCGGCTGGGGCGACGCCCAGTACGCCTGCCTGGACAAGCTGTGGACCAAGGAGTCCAACTGGCGCTGGAACGCGGAGAACCCGTCGAGCGGGGCCTACGGCATCCCGCAGTCGCTGCCCGGCAGCAAGATGGCGTCGGCGGGCTCGGACTGGCGGACCAACCCGGCCACCCAGATCCGCTGGGGGCTCGGGTACATCGCGGGCCGCTACGGCACGCCGTGCTCCGCGTGGAGCCACTCGGTCTCGGTGGGCTGGTACTGACCGCCCGAGCGCGGTGACTTTCCGGGGCAGGACGGGACAGAACCGGGCATCTCTACCACGCCCTCGCTTGGCGAATGGTAACGATGCGGTTACGGTCTTCGAGATCGCCGGATCGGCCCCGGCCCCGACAGCCAGCCGGGAGCCCGTGCGCCGTGCCCGGACAGCACGACGACTGGACCCGCGTGAACGCTCCGTACCCGACCCCCGAAGAGCCCGCCGCCGCAGCCCTGGACGCCGCGCCCCCCGCAGGCCCGTCCGAGGCCGACGCCCGACGTCGCCGTCGCCGGTGGCCGCTCGTCGCGATGGTCGCGGTGCTCGCCCTGGCCGTCACCGGCGGCGCCGTCGCCGTCGTGGACCAGGCACGCAAGACCGTCACGCTCGACGTCGACGGCACCACCACCTCGGTCACCACCTTCGCCGGCTCCGTCCAGGGGCTCCTCGAGGAGGAGGGGCTGCGCCTCTCCGAGCGCGACCTCGTCGTGCCCGCGCAGGACGGCGTCCTGCGCGACGGTGCCGAGGTCGTCGTCCGCTACGGCCGCCAGCTCACCATCCAGGCCGACGGCGAGCAGCGCGACGTCTGGGTCACGGCGCTGGACGCCGACGAGGCGCTCCGGACGCTCGCCGAGCGTGGCACCGAGGCCACGCTGGTGCCGACCCGGTCGGGCGAGCGCGCCACGCTGCCGCTGCGTCTCGACGCGCACGAGCCCGTCGCCCTCGTCGTCGGCGGCGAGGAGACCGTCGTGCCCGACGGCGGGATCGGCCTGCGGTCGATCCTCGCCGAGGCCGAGGTGACGCTCGACGGCGACGACCGGATCCACGTCGAGCGCCGCACGGCCGCCGAGCCCGGCGCCCCGACGGTCGCCATCGTCGTCCAGCGCGTCGACGTCGAGGAGGTCACGGAGACCGAGGCCGTGCCGTTCGAGACCGAGACCCGCACGGACCCCGACCGGTACGCGGACCAGGGCACCGCCGTCGAGCAGGAGGGCAAGGACGGCGTGCGGACCATCGTCCACCGGGTGACGACGGTCGACGGCGAGGAGGAGTCGCGCGAGCAGGTCTCGGACGAGATCACCACCGAGCCGGTGACCGAGGTCCGCGTCACGGGCACCAAGGAGCGCCCGGAGCCCGAGCCGGAGCCGGCCCCGGCGCGCTCGTCCTCGAGCTCGTCCAGCTCGTCGGGCTCGTCCGGCGGGTCGTCGGGCGGCTCGGTGCCGACCGGTGACGTGTGGGCGGCGCTGGCCCAGTGCGAGTCGGGCGGCAACCCCTCGACGAACACGGGCAACGGCTACTACGGCATGTACCAGTTCTCGCTCTCGACGTGGCAGTCGGTGGGCGGGACGGGGCTGCCGTCCGACGCCTCTGCCGCCGAGCAGACGAAGCGGGCCCAGATCCTCCAGGCCCGCGCGGGCTGGGGTCAGTGGCCGCACTGCGCGGCCAAGCTCGGCCTGCTCTGACGCCTCCTGACACCGCCGGCAGGCGGTGATGACGCCCCGACGGCCCGATGTGGCATTGCCCACGTCGGGCCGTCGTGCGCTTGGTGCCGGGTAACGAATCGGTTACGGTCGAGTGTCGCGCGTGCAGAAGGCAACCGTCATGGTGTAGCGCGCGCCCGGCCCGACGCCCTCCGAGGCGGCTCGGGCAGACCCGCCGGATCGGCCGGTCGAGACCTCTCGCCGCCCGTGCCCGGACACCACCACGTCTGGACCCGAGTGACTACTCCTATGAACCACACGCCACAGACACCGCAGACCGAGGCCGAGCACGCCACCGAGCAGCTCGAGACCGCCCGCACGACCGCCCGTCGCCGTCGCCGCTGGCCCCTCGTGGCCGGTGTCGCGGCCACCGCGCTCGTCGCCGGCGGCGCGGTCGGCTACGCCGACGCCCGCAAGACGATCACGCTCGACGTCGACGGCCGGGCCACGACCCTGACGACGTTCGCCGGCTCCGTCGGCGGCGTCCTGGAGGACGAGGGGATCGACGTCGACCGGCGCGACGTCGTCGCCCCGTCGGCCTCGTCGCCGCTCGAGAGCGGTGCCGAGATCGTCGTCCGCACCGCCAAGGAGCTGACGCTCGATATCGACGGCGAGCAGGCCGAGACCTGGGTCGCCGCGGCCGACACGCACGAGGCGCTCACGCTCCTCGACGGCCGTGGCAGCGAGGTGCGCATCGTCGCCTCGCGCTCGGCCGACCGCGCCGCCCTCCCGCTGCCCGTCGACGGCGACGACCCCGTCGCGGTGGTCGCCGACGGCGAGACCGAGGTGGTCGAGGACGCGGGCGCCGGCATCGGCACGGTGCTCGACGCCGCCGAGATCACGATCGACGAGGACGACCGCGTGCACGTCACCGACGTCGCGACCGCCGGTGCCGGTGACGAGGCCGCGGACGCGGCCGTCGCGCTCGTCGTCCAGCGCGTCGTGACCGAGGAGGTCGCGACCGAGAAGCCGGTCGAGCACGAGCACGAGACCCGCACCGACGACGACCGCTACTCCGACCTCGAGCCCGAGGTGGCCCAGGAGGGCAAGGACGGCGTGCGCACGATCGTCGAGCGCGTCACGACGGTCGACGGCGTCGAGGAGTCCCGCGAGAAGGTCTCCGACGAGGTGACCACCGAGCCCGTGACGGAGATCGTCGTCAAGGGCACCAAGGAGCGCCCGGCCCCGAAGCCGGCGCCGAGCTCGTCCTCGAGCTCCTCGTCGTCCTCGAGCGCCTCCTCGAGCTCCGGCTCGTCCTCGGGCCGCACCTACTCCGGCTCCAACCGCGACATCGGCCGGCAGATGGCGGCCGCGCGCGGCTGGACCGGCTCGCAGTGGACCTGCCTCGAGTCCCTGTGGACCAAGGAGTCCGGCTGGAACCACCGGGCCGAGAACCCGTCGTCGGGTGCCTACGGCATCCCGCAGGCCCTCCCGGGCTCGAAGATGGGCTCGGCGGGCTCCGACTGGGCGACCAACCCCGCGACCCAGATCGAGTGGGGCCTCGGGTACATCGCCGGCCGCTACGGCACGCCGTGCGGCGCGTGGAGCCACTCGCAGGCCAACAACTGGTACTGAGCCGGTGACCACCCGGCAGCGGGCCGCCGGCCCGCTCCCGGGCCACTAGGCTGACCTGTCATGACCGACACCCCAGGCGCCCTGCTCGGCCCCGCGGAGATCCGCGAGCTGGCAGGGCGTCTGGGCGTCCGGCCGACGAAGACCCTCGGCCAGAACTTCGTGCACGACGGCGGCACGGTCCGCAAGATCGTCCGGGCCGCCGGGGTGCGCCCCGGCGACCGCGTCGTCGAGGTGGGGCCGGGACTCGGCTCGCTCACGCTCGGGCTGCTCGAGGCGGGCGCGTCCGTGGTCGCGGTCGAGATCGACCCGCTGCTCGCCGGGCAGCTCGCCGAGACGGTCGAGGCGCACCTGCCCGGTGCCGACCTCGAGGTCGTCCGCGCCGACGCGCTCGACGTGACGTCGCTGCCGGGCGAGCCGCCGGCCGCGCTCGTGGCCAACCTCCCGTACAACGTCGCGGTGCCGGTGCTCCTGACGTTCCTCGAGCGGTTCGCGTCGCTCGAGCGCGTGCTCGTCATGGTGCAGGCCGAGGTGGCCGACAGGCTCGCCGCCGAGCCGGGCTCGAAGGTGTACGGCGTGCCGTCGGTCAAGGCCGCCTGGTACGCCGACGTGCGCCGGTCGCTCAACATCAGCCGGGCGGTGTTCTGGCCCGTGCCGAACGTCGACTCGGCGCTCGTGGCCATGGAACGCCGCGAGCCGCCGTCGACCACCGCGACGCGCGAGCAGGTGTTCGCCGTCGTCGACGCCGCGTTCGCGCAGCGGCGCAAGACGCTCCGCGCCGCGCTGTCCTCCCTGTTCGGCTCGGGCGCGGACGCCGAGGCCGCGCTGCGGGCCGCGGGGGTCGACCCCTCGCTGCGCGGCGAGCGCCTCGGCGTCGTCGAGTTCGCGCGGGTCGCCGAGCGGCTGCCCGCCTCCGCCGTGCAGCCCCGCGGGCGCGCTGGCACGGTGGAGGCGTGACCTCCTACCTCGCCGCCGCGCCGCAGCCGTCGGTGCGGGTGCGCGCCCCCGGCAAGGTGAACCTCTCCCTGCGCGTCGGGTCCGTCCAGGAGGACGGCTACCACCCGCTCGTCACCATCTTCCAGGCGGTCGCGCTCTACGAGGAGGTCAGCGCGACCCAGGTCCCCGCCGGCTCGGGCGTGTCCATCACGGTCGACGGGCCGCAGGCGGACCGCGTCCCGCTCGACGGGACGAACCTCGCGTGGCGCGCGGCCGAGGCGCTCGCGACCCGCACGGGCGTCGAGCCCGACGTCGCCCTCCACGTCACCAAGGGCGTGCCGGTCGCGGGCGGGATGGCGGGCGGGTCGGCGGACGCGGCCGCGACGCTCGTCGCCTGCGACGCGCTGTGGGCCACGGGGCTGCCGAGGTCCGAGCTGGCGGCGGTGGCGGCCGAGCTGGGGTCCGACGTGCCCTTCCCCCTGCTGGGCCACACCGCCGTCGGGACCGGGCGCGGGCACCTGCTCACGCCCGCGATGACGCGCGGCGAGTTCCACTGGGTCTTCGCCGTGCGCGACGACGGCCTGTCGACGCCGGAGGTCTACCGTCGCTTCGACGAGCTGACGGACGGCCAGGAGCACGACGTCGAGCTCGCCGACGAGGCGCCGCTCATGCACGCGCTGCGCGCGGGCGACCCGCACGCGCTGGGGGCCGCCCTGCACAACGACCTCGAGGCCGCGGCGCTGACCCTGCGGCCCGAGCTCGAGCGCACGCTCGCCCTGGCGCGCGAGGGCGGCGCGCTGGGCGTCGTCGTGTCCGGGTCGGGGCCGACGGTCGCCGCGCTCGCGCGGTCCCGGCAGCACGCGCTCGCGATCGCCGCGACGTGGACCGCCGAGGGCGCCGCCGACACCGTGTGGTGCACCACGGGCCCGGCCCAGGGGGCCCGCCTGCTCTCCTGACAGCGGCTCAGAGGTGCTTGCGCAGCCAGGCGAGCGTCGGGGCGAAGCGGTACTCCTGGCCGCCCTCGTGCCGGTTGTACGGGTAGACGTCGATCTCCTTCTCGCCGGCCCAGCCGTTGTAGGCGGCGTAGACCGTCGACGGCGGGCACACGTCGTCCATGAGCGCCACGGAGAACAGGCCCGCGGCCCGGGCGCGGCGCGCGAACGACGCGCCGTCGAGGTACGACAGCGTGCGCCAGACGGCGTCGGCGTGCTCGCGGTGGACCGAGAGGTACCTCGTGATCTCGCCGTACGGGAGGCTGTCGGTGATCTGCACCGCGCGCCGGAAGTGGCACAGGAAGGGCACGTTCGCGACCACGGCGGCGAGGTCGGGCACGAGGCCGGCGACGGCGATCGAGATGCCGCCGCCCTGGCTCGTGCCGCCCACGGCGACGCGCGCCGGGTCCACGCCCGGGAGCCGGCGTGCGGCGTCGACCGCGCGGACCCCGTCGGTGAAGACGCGGCGGTAGTAGTGCTCGTGCGGGTCCAGGATGCCGCGCGTCATGAAGCCGGGGGAGGCCGGGCCGGAGCCGACCGGGTCGGGAGTGTCGCCGCCCGAGCCCCAGCCGGAGCCCTGGCCGCGCGTGTCCATGACGAGGTGCGCGAAGCCGGCGGCCGCGAGCCCGAGCCGCTCGTGCGGCAGCCCGCGGCCACCGCCGTAGCCGAGGAACTCGACCACGGTGGGCAGCGGGCCCTCGGCCCGCGCGGGGCGCACGAACCAGCCCTTGACCGGGTGCCCCCCGAACCCGGGGAACGTGACGTCGTCGACCACGACCTCGGTGAGCCCGGCGTCGACCCGCTCGAGCACGGGCGCGGCGTCGAACCCGCGCGCCTCGGCCAGCGTGGTCGTCCAGAACTCGTCGAAGTCGGCCGGCTCGTCGAGCTCGGGCGCGAAGCTCTCGAGCTGCTCGAGGGGCAGGTCGAACTGGGCCATCGGGTCCTCCGGGTCGTGACTGCGGTGTCTGCCCGAAGGGTAGCGTCGTCGCGGATGGCCTCGTCGGCCCGTCTACGCTCGTGGGGTGGCACATCTTCTCGGCGCGGACGGCATCGCGCTGACCATCGGCACCCGCACGCTCCTCGACGACGTCTCGCTCGGCCTCGACGACGGCGACCGCGTGGGCGTCGTCGGTCCCAACGGCGCGGGCAAGTCGACGCTCCTGCGGCTGCTCGCCGGGACGGCCGTGCCCGACGCCGGCCGGGTCACCCGCGTGGGCGGCTCGCGCCTCGGCATGCTCGACCAGCGCGACGAGTCGCGGCCCGGCGCGACGATCCGTGACCTCGTGCACGGCGACGACGCGACCCACACCTGGGCGTCGGACTCGCGCATCCGCGAGGTCCACGCCGGCCTGCTCGCCGACCTCGACCTCGACCAGCCGGCGACGACGCTGTCCGGCGGCCAGCGCCGGCGCGTCGCGCTCGCCGCGCTGCTCGTCACGGACCCCGACGTCCTGCTGCTCGACGAGCCCACCAACCACCTCGACGTCGAGGGCGTGGCCTGGCTCGCCGAGCACCTGCAGCAGCGCTACGGGCGCCCGGGCGCGACGGGGGCGCTCGTCGTCGTGACGCACGACCGCTGGTTCCTCGACGCCGTGTGCACGCGGATGTGGGAGGTGCGCGGCGACGGCTCGGGCGCCGTCGACGGGTACGAGGGCGGGTACGCCGCGTACGTCCTCGCGCGCGCCGAGCGCGGGCGGCAGGCCGCCGCCGCCGCGGAGAAGCGCGACAACCTGCTGCGCAAGGAGCTCGCCTGGCTGCGCCGCGGGGCCCCGGCGCGCACCTCGAAGCCGAAGTTCCGGCTCGACGCCGCCGCCGCCCTCATCGCCGACGAGCCCGCGCCGCGCGACTCGGTCCAGCTCACCCAGATGGCCGCGCGCCGCCTCGGCAAGGACGTGCTCGACCTCGAGGACGTCACGGTGGCGGTGCCCGGCCGCACGCTGCTCGACCGCGTGACGTGGCGCCTCGGCCCGGGCGACCGGTTCGGCGTCGTGGGGGTCAACGGCGCGGGCAAGACGACGCTGCTGGCGCTGCTCGCCGGGCGCCGCGGGCCCGACGGCGGCCGCGTGCGCCGCGGGAAGACCGTCCACGTCGCGGAGCTGAGCCAGGACGTCGGCGAGCTCGACGACGTCGGGCACCTCACGGCCGTGCAGGTGGTCGACCAGGAGAAGCGGACCGTCCTCGTGGACGGCAAGGAGCTCACCGCGGGGCAGCTGACCGAGCGGCTCGGGTTCACGCGCGAGCGCGCGCACACCCCGGTGCGGGACCTGTCCGGCGGGGAGCGCCGCCGCCTGCAGCTGCTGCGGCTGCTCGTGTCCGAGCCGAACGTGCTGCTGCTCGACGAGCCCACCAACGACCTCGACACCGACACCCTCACCGCGGTCGAGGACCTGCTCGACGGGTGGCCGGGCACGCTCGTCGTCGTGTCCCACGACCGGTACCTGCTCGAGCGGGTGTGCGACCGCCAGTGGGCGCTGCTCGGCGACGGGACGCTGCGCGACCTGCCCGGCGGCGTCGAGCAGTACCTCGAGCTGCGGCGTGCGGCGGGTCGGGCGGAGCCCCCGCGTGCGGGTGCGGCGGGTGCGGGGGCGGGTACGGCGGCTCCCGCGCCGGCGGCCGGACCGTCGGCCGCGGACGCGCGCACCGCCAGGAAGGCGATCGCGCGCATCGAGCGGCGGCTCGACCGCATCGCGCAGGAGGAGACGGCGCTGCACGAGCAGATCGCGGCCGACCCGACGGCGTACGAGGCCGTCGCGCAGCTCGACGCCCGCCTGCAGGAGCTCGCCGCGGAGAAGGAGCAGCTCGAGCTGGAGTGGCTGGAGGCGGCCGAGGCCGCCGGCTGAGCGGGTCGCGACCCGGCCGTCACCGTCCCGGGAGGCGGGACGCCCCTGTCCGGGGTTCGGGCGGCCGAGGATGATGGGGTCTTCGGCGGACGGCGTGGGAGGACGAGCATGGGCGTGGAGCACGACGGGGCGGACCGGCGCGGGACCCTCGACGACGTGGACCGCGCCCTGGTGCAGGCGCTGCGCGAGGACGGGCGCGCGACGCTCGCGGCGCTCGCCGGCGTCACGAAGCTGTCCCAGTCGGCGGTGCAGGCGCGCGTGCGCAAGCTCGAGGCGCGGGGCGTGATCGCCGGCTACCGCGCCGTCGTCGACCCCGAGGCCGTGGGCCTGCCCATCACGGCGTTCGTGGAGATCACGCCGCTCGACCAGTCGCAGGCCGACGACGCGCCCGAGCGGCTGCGCGACGTGCCCGGCATCGAGGCCTGCTACTCGGTGGCCGGCAACGCGAACTACATGCTGCTGGTCCGCGTGCCGTCGCCGAGCGCGCTCGAGGACCTCCTCGGGCAGATCCGCCGCGACGCGCGCGTCTCGACGCGCTCGACCATCGTGCTGCGCACGTACTTCGACGGGCGGCCGGTCAGCCCTTAGGAGGTGTGCGCGCGGTAGTTTTTGCGGTACGGGTCTGGTGCGGCCGGGGAATCTCCTCTACCGTCCGACTATGACCGAGACTCTTTCTCCAGCCACCGCCGTCAATGCCGACGGCCCGGTCGAGGCCGCCGACGTCCTCGACGTGCTGCGCCGGCACCTGCTCGTCGACGGGTTCGACCTCGTGCTCGACCTCGAGCGCTCGCACGGCTCGACGCTCGTGGACGCCCGCGACGGCCGCGAGTGGACCGACCTGTTCACCTTCTTCGCCTCCAACCCGCTGGGCATGAACCATCCCGCGCTCGCGGGCGACCCCGCGTTCCGCGACGAGCTCGTGCGCGCGGCGCTCAACAAGCCGTCCAACTCGGACGTCTACTCGGCCGAGATGGCGCGCTTCGTCGAGACGTTCACGCGGGTGCTGGGCGATCCGGCGCTGCCGCACCTGTTCTTCGTCGACGGCGGGGCGCTCGCCGTCGAGAACGCGCTCAAGGTGGCGTTCGACTGGAAGTCCCGCTGGAACGAGGCGCACGGTCGGTCCCCGGACCTCGGGACGAAGGTGCTGCACCTGCAGCACGCCTTCCACGGGCGCTCCGGCTACACGATGTCGCTGACGAACACCGAGCCGGGCAAGGTCGCGCGGTTCCCCAAGTTCGACTGGCCGCGCATCACCTCGCCGTACCTGGGCCACGACGCCGACGGCGCCGAGCGCGACGTCGCCGCGATCGAGGCCCAGGCGCTCGCCGAGGCGCGCGCCGCGTTCGAGGCCCACCCGCACGACGTCGCGTGCTTCGTCATGGAGCCGATCCAGGGCGAGGGCGGCGACCACCACTTCCGTCCCGGGTTCCTGCAGGCCGTGCAGGCCCTGTGCCGCGAGCACGACGCGCTGTTCGTCCTCGACGAGGTCCAGACGGGTGCGGGCATGACCGGCACGGCGTGGGCGTACCAGCAGCTCGGCGTGCAGCCCGACGTCGTCGCGTTCGGCAAGAAGATGCAGGTGTGCGGCATCATGGCCGGCGGCCGGGTCGACGAGGTGCCGGACAACGTGTTCCGGGTCTCGTCGCGCATCAACTCCACCTGGGGCGGCAACCTCACCGACATGGTGCGCTCGCGGCGCATCCTCGAGGTCTACGAGGCGGACGGGCTGGTCGCGCGCGCGGCCGAGACCGGGCGGCACCTGCTGGGCCGGCTCGAGGCGCTCGCCGCGGCCCGTCCCGGCGTCGTGACGGACCCGCGCGGACGTGGCCTGATGTGCGCGGTCTCGCTGCCGTCGCGCGAGGTGCGCGACGCCGTCGTCGCCTCGCTGCGCGACGACGAGGGCGTGCTGATGCTCGGCTGCGGGCAGCGCTCGGTGCGGTTCCGGCCGGCCCTCACGGTCGACGTCGAGACGCTCGACCGCGGCGTCGCCGCGCTCGACCGTGTGCTGGAGCGGCTCGCGGGCTGAGGCCCGCCGGATCGTTCACCGGGTCACCGGTCGACGAGGCTCACGACCGCCTCGCGCGGTCCGCCGCACGCACGCCCGTGGGGGTGCTCCACGACGTGGTAGCGCGGCTCGGCCGCCCGTTCGGAGACCACGTCGCCCGTGGCGGTGTCGACGACGCGCACGTCGACCCGTGCAGGGGCGCCGACCGTGGCACGCCACACCGGGCCGGCAGGATCCTCGTCCTCGCCGAGCCCGCACCCCGGGTCGTCGCCCGGGCAGCGCACCTCGACCACGTGGTCGTCTCGACCCGGCCAGCCGTCGAAGAGCCGCACCTCGAGCACGGTCCCGTAGCCGATCGCCGGGCAGACCGTAGGCTCCGAGCACCCTGCCCCCACGACGCCGACGACCCCGACGAGCGTCGCGGCGGCAAGCCCGGTCCGTCGTCTCCGCACCCTGCCCCTCCGTAGCTCGGTCCGCTCGCCAGTATCGCTCGCCTCGTCGGTGAGTTGTCGCCAGGTCGGCGATGCGGATACCCGAC
>JAPSLD010000262.1 GCA_031181105.1 Isoptericola sp.
CCGGACGGCGCCGCGGACGCGGACGACGGTGCCGGGGGACGCCGGTGGACGATCGGGAGCCGCGCCGCGGTGGTCGCCGCGACAGCCGTCCTGGTCCTGGCGCTCGGGGCCGGGCTCGTGGCGCTGCGGTCGGGCGGCGCCGCCGTCGAGCCGCTGGCGCCGCTCGGCGGGTCCGCCGCAGGCGAGCCGGCGGGACCGGCCGGGGCGGGAGCCGCCGCGGAGCCGCCGGCCGGTGCCGCCGGCGTGTCGGGGGCCGGGGAGCCGACCGCGCCGGGCGACGCGCGGGTCGTGGTGCACGTCGTGGGGCAGGTCGCGTCGCCCGGGGTCGTGACGCTGCCCGCCGGGTCGCGCGTCGGCGACGCGCTCGAGGCCGCGGGCGGCGCGACCGGTGACGCCGACCTCGCCGCGGTCAACCTCGCACGACCGGTCGTCGACGGCGAGCAGGTGTACGTCCCCGCACCGGGCGAGGACGTGCCGCCCGCGGCGGTCGCGCCGGGGGCGTCGGGCGGGGCGTCGGGCGGGGACGCCGCGGGAGCCGGTGGCGGGGCGCCGGCGGGCCCGGTGGACCTCAACGCCGCCGACGCCACGACGCTCCAGACGCTGCCCGGCATCGGGCCGGTCCTGGCCGAGCGCATCGTCGCGTGGCGCGAGGAGCACGGGCCCTTCGCGAGCGTCGAGGAGCTCGGCGAGGTCTCCGGCATCGGGCCCGCGGTCCTCGACGGGCTCCGCGACGCGGCCCGCGTGTGACCGCGGACCTGCGGCTCGCGCCCGCGGCGCTCGCGGCTTGGGCAGCCGCCTGGTGGCTCTCCGGCGTGCCGGCGGCCGCCGGGAGGTTCGCGGTCGTGGGTGCCGCGGTGCTGGCCGTGCTGGGCGTCGCCGCGGTGGTCCTCGCCGCGGGGCGGCGGGGCGAGCCCGCGCTCGCGCACGCCCTGCTCGCCGGGGCCTGCGTCGTCGCGGTCGCGCTGGGCGTGCACGTGCAGGCGTCCGCGCGGGCGTCCCTCGAGGCGCTGGCCGAGGCGGGCGCGACCGCCCGGCTCGTGGGCAGCGTCGCGAGCGAGCCGCGGCCCGCCGCGTTCGGCGGGGAGCTGCGATGGGTGCTGTCGGTCCGGGAGGTCACCGCGCGCGGGACGACGACGCGCGCGGCAGGGTCGGTCGAGGTCACGGCCCCACCGCCCGCGCCGGCCTACGGGGCCTCGGTGACGCTGGCCGCGCGGCTGCGGCCCGAGGAGCCGGGCCGCGACACGGCCGCGCGCGCCCGTGCCGAGGAGTGCGCCGTCGTCACCGCGCCGCCCGGCGCGGTGCTCGCCGGCACCCGCACGCTGCGTGCGGCGCTGCTCGAGGTGACCGCCGACCTCTCGCCGCAGGCGCGCGGCCTCGTGCCGGGCGCCGCCGTGGGAGACACGACGCGCGTACCACCGGAGCTCACCGAGGCCATGCGCGTCACCGGGCTCACGCACGTCACCGCCGTCTCGGGCGGCCACTTCGCCGTCGTCGTCGCCACGCTGACCGCGGCGTGCGCCGCCCTGCGAGCGCCCCGTGCGGTGCGGGTGGCGCTCCTCGCCGGTGCCGCCGTCGGGTTCGTCCTGCTCGTGCGGCCCGAGCCGAGCGTCCTGCGCGCGGCGTGGACGTGCGCGGTCGCGCTGCTCGGCCTCGCGCTCGGCAGGCCGTCGTCGGGGCCGGCCGCGCTCGCGACGGCGTCGACGGTCCTGCTCGTCGTCGACCCCTGGCTGGCGCGGTCGTTCGGCTTCGCGCTGTCGTGCGCCGCGACGGCCGGCCTGGTGCTCGCCGCGGGGCCGCTCGCGCGGCGGCTCGCGCCGTGGCTCGGGCGCCCGCTCGCCTTCGC
>JAPSLD010000263.1 GCA_031181105.1 Isoptericola sp.
ACCGGCGCGGTCCCCGACCCGCGGGCCGACGCCGTCCCGACCGGCGCCGCCGGCACCCCGGGCCGGCCGGTGGACCTGCGGGGCGCCGTCCGGCCAGGCCGGTTCTCGACGGCGCGGACGCTGCGCTACGTGGTGCTCCTGGCCTTCGTCGTCGTCGTGCTCATCCCCGTCTACGTGCTGCTCGTGACCAGCTTCAAGGGCGCGGGCGACGCCACCCCGGCCCGCGCCTGGAGCCTGCCCCAGCTGTGGACGCTCGACAACTGGCAGGCGGCGTGGACCGCGCTCTCACCCGCGATCGCGCGCAGCCTGCAGATGGTCGTCCCGGCCGCCGTCATCTCGGCGTTCCTCGGCTCGCTCAACGGCTTCGTCCTGGCCCGCTGGCGGTTCCGCGGCGCCGACCTCGTCTTCACGCTCATCCTGTTCGGGATGTTCATCCCGTACCAGGCGGTGATGATCCCGCTGACGCAGCTCGTCCTCGGCCTGGAGATCCCGAGCGGCATCCCGAGCCTGATCCTCCTGCACGTCGTGTACGGCATCCCCATCACGACGCTCATCTTCCGCAACTACTACATGACCGTGCCCCACGAGCTGATCGAGGCCGCCCGGGTCGACGGCGCGGGCATGATGCGGACCTACTGGTCCGTCGTGCTGCCGATCTCGGTGCCGAGCTTCGTGGTGGTGCTCATCTGGCAGTTCACGTCGGCGTGGAACGACTTCCTGTTCGCGGTGTTCTTCTCCTCGAGCCAGAACGGGCCGGTCACGCTCGCGCTGAACAACCTGGCCAACGGCGCGCTGCTGCAGAACTACGGCGTGTCCATGGCCGGTGCGCTCTTCGCGTCGCTGCCCACGCTCGTCGTCTACATCATCCTGGGCAAGTACTTCGTCGGCGGCCTGATGTCGGGGTCGGTCAAGGGCTGAGCGCGGCGGCACCGTCGACGGGGACCTCGGTCGACGCGAATCTCGATCGACGCAGGCCTCGGTCGACGCAAGCCTCGGTCGACGCAAGCCTCGGTCGACGCCGGGTGTCAGTCGACGTCGCCCGGCGACACCTCGTGCCCCGCGCGCCCGCGCGTCCTGCGCTCCTGCTTCAGGCGCGCCTCCGCCAGGTGCCGCACGCCGCCCGCGAGCTCCTCGCGCACCCGGCGCTCGTGCTCGCGGAACACCTGCCAGTACCCGTCGTCGTACTCCTCGACGAGCTGGAAGGTCCACCGCCCGGCGAGCACGTTGCGCCCGACGAGGTCGTCCTCGAGGCGCTGCGCGATCTCCTCGTGCCCGGCCGCGCGCAGCTTGTCGACCGCGTCGCCGAGACCGAAGTCGGCCTTGCCGGTGAGCTGGTGGAAGGCGTACAGGTGGCCGCGGGCGCGCTCGACGCTCTCCAGGGCCTCGCTCAGCGCGCCCAGCGCGGCCACGGTGGCGTCCGAGACGCCGTCGGGGGTCTCGTGCGCGCCGTCGGGAAGCTCGGTGTCGTCCGTCATCCCAGCATGCTGGCACGGGCCGGCGCCGCTCACCCGTGCGGCGCGGGGCCGCCGCTCGGGGTGTGGACGCGACCGGCTCGCGGCAGGATCGACGCCATGACGGTCACCACCACGCCCCACCCCAGCCAGCGCCCGCACGTGGCGGCACTGCTCGAGGACCGGGTCAACGGGGCGGTCGCGTGGGCGCTGCGGCGGTTCGCCGGGTGGGCGCCGCGCGTCGAACCGTTCACCGGCTACGGGACCGCGCGCCGGGTGCGCGTCATGGGCCGCATCCTCCTCGCCCCGGCCACGGCGACCCGTCCGTCCGGCGCGATCGACCGGCGCGGGTTCCGGCAGTTCCTGACCGTGCCGGTCCCCCGGGTCC
>JAPSLD010000064.1 GCA_031181105.1 Isoptericola sp.
CCGGAGGGGAGTTCTGATGGGCACGAGTTCCACCGGGCACGGGCATGGGCATGGGCATGGGCATGGGCGTGGGCGCGGGCTCGAGGTGCGCGACGTCGTCGTGCGCTACGGGTCGACCCGGCGCCGGCCGGGGACCACCGCGGTCGACCACGTCTCGCTCGACGTCGCCTCGGGCGAGATCGTGGCGCTGCTCGGGCCGAGCGGCTGCGGCAAGTCGTCGCTCCTGCGCGCCGTGGCCGGGCTCGAGCACCTCGCCTCCGGCAGCGTGGCGTTCGACGGCGAGGACCTCGCGGGCGTGCCCGTGCACCGGCGGCGGTTCGGGCTGCTGTTCCAGGACGGGCAGCTCTTCCCGCACCGCGACGTCGGGCGCAACGTGGGCTACGGGCTCGAGACCCAGGGTGTCGCGCGCGCCGACCGCGAGGCGCGCGTGCGCGAGCTGCTCGACGCCGTCGGGCTGGCCGGGTACGAGCGGCGGTCCGTCACGACGCTCTCGGGGGGCGAGCAGCAGCGGGTGGCGCTCGCGCGCGCCCTCGCGCCGCGGCCGCGGCTCCTGCTGCTCGACGAGCCGCTGTCGGCGCTCGACCGTCGTCTGCGCGAGCGGCTCGCCGTGGACGTGCGCGCGACGCTGCGGGCGACCGGCACCACGTCGGTCTTCGTCACGCACGACCACGACGAGGCGTTCACCGTGGCCGATCGCGTGGCGGTCATGGACCGCGGGAGGATCCTGCAGGTCGACGCGCCCGAGGTGCTGCTGCGCGCGCCCGCGACGGCGCGGGTCGCCGAGTTCCTCGGGCTGGCGCCCGACGCCGCCGACGAGCTCGTCGACGAGCCGACCGGGCGGTAGCCGCCCGTCGGTGCGTGCCGCGCTACACCGCGCGGAGCGCGGACTCGCGGGCGTCGTACGCGGCGCGGGCCGCCGCGATGCGCTCCTGGTGCGCCTCGGTCCACACGACGAGCGACTTGATCGTCGCGTGGAGCGAGCGTCCCATCTCGGTGAGCTCGTAGTCCACGCGCGGGGGCACGGTGGGGTGGACGGTGCGCTCGACGATCCCGTCGCGCTCGAGCTGGCGCAGGGTGCGCGAGAGCATGCGCTGGCTGATGCCGTCGATCTCGCGCTTGAGCTCCGTGAACCGCATGACGCGGCCCTCGAGCAGGGCGATCGCGAGCAGCGACCACTTGTCGGCGATCCGGTCGAGGATCTGCCGGACCTCGCAGCCCTCGCGCGTGTCCCACTGCCAGACGTCGGCGCACTCCGCGAGCCGCCGCGCCTCGGTATCTGCCGGGTTACCTGGTACGGACGATGTGCCCTCTTCCATACCTCCTGATGCTGGCCCACGATGAGGTCGGTATCAAGACGTAACCGCGTGACGATGCGTCACCGGGGGAAGGAGCCACCCGTGCCCTACGCGCCAGAGCCCGCCACGACGGCCCGCTTCACGCCGCGCGACTGGACCTTGCTGCTCGTGCTGTGCGGGGCGATCTTCCTCGAGGGCAGCGACGTCGCGATGCTCACGGTGGCCCTGCCGGCGATCCGCGCCGACCTCGGCCTCGCGACCGGTGAGCTGGGCGCCGTCGTGACCGCCTATGTCGTGGGCTACGGCGGGTTCATGCTGCTCGGCGGCCGAGCCGCCGACCTCTACGGGCGCCGACGGATGTTCGTGCTGTGGCTCGTGGTCTTCCTGGTGTTCTCGGGGCTCGGGGGCGTCGCCACCGAGGGGTGGATGCTCCTCGTCGCGCGCTTCGTCACCGGGGTCGCCGCCGGCTTCCTCACCCCGGCGGGGCTCTCGCTCATCACGACCGCCTTCGCGGAGGGCCCGCGACGCAACCGCGCCCTCGTCGTCTACGGCGCGGCGGGGGCCGCCGGGTTCTCGCTCGGTCTCGTGCTCGGCGGGCTGCTGGCCGCGGTCCACTGGCGGTGGGTGTTCTTCGCGCCGGTGCTCCTCGCCGTCGTGCTGCTGGTGCTCGCCCTGGCGACAGTGCGCCGGGACGCGCCGAGGGCCGACGGCGGGCGGCTCGACCTCCCCGGCGCCGTCACGGCGACGGGCGCGATGGTGCTCCTCGCCGTCGGGATCGTGCGGCTCGAGCACCCCGGAGAGGACGTCACGTGGACCGTCGCCGCGCTCGCGGGTGGTGCGGCCCTGCTCGCCGCGTTCGTCGCGTGGCAGCGGCGTGCACCCCAGCCGCTGCTGCCGCTGCGGCTGTTCCGGTCGCGCGAGCTGGTCCGTGCCAACGCCACGGCGCTGCTCTTCGCCGGGTCGTTCTACGGTTTCCAGGTCCTGCTCACGCTGTACCTGCAGGAGCTGCGGGGGTGGAGCCCGCTCCAGACGGGCCTGGCGATGCTGCTCATGGCGCTCGACGTCGTCCTCGCGCCGGTCCTGACGCCGCGGCTCGTGGCGCGGTTCGGGGTGCCGCGCGTGATCGTCGGAGGGCTCGGCGCGGGGGCGCTCGCGGTCGGGCTGTTCCTCGGCGCACAGCTGGACTGGGTGTACGCGGCGATGGTCCCGTCGATGGCGCTCGTCGGCGTCGCGTTCGCGCTCGTGTACGGGCCCATCGCGATCGCGGCCACGACGGGCGTCGCGGAGCACGAGCAGGGCGTGGCGAGCGGGCTGCTGAACACGTCGTTCCAGTTCGGCGCCGCGCTGGGCATCTCCGGCGTCACCGCGGTGAGCGTCCTCGCGCTGGGCGAGGCGGAGGGGCCCGCGGCGGGGCTGCGGGCGTTCCACACCGCGCTGTGGGTGCCGCTCGCGGCGACGCTGGCCGCGGCGGCCGTGATGGGCGTGCGCCGGCGCACGACGGTCCTGACCGAGGCGCCGGCGGAGCACGTGGTCGCCGCGGGGAGGCCGACCTCGTAGCGCTGCGATCAGGTCGCCGTCTGGACCAGGAGGGCCACCTGGGTGCGGTTCTCCAGCCCGAGCTTGTCGAGCACGCTCGACACGTGCGCCTTGACGGTCGGCACGCTGAGGTAGAGCCGGGCCGCGATCTCGGCGTTCGACGCGCCACGCCCCAGCTCGAGCGCGACGTCGCGCTCCCGCTCCGTCAGCCTCGCGAGGGCGGCGCGGGCGCGGTCCCGGGCGCCGCCCGAGCCCGCGACCGTGTCCATGAGCCGGCGCGCGACGCCGGGCGCGAGCACGGGCTCGCCGGCGGCCGCGGCCCGCACCGCGGCGGCGATGCGGTCGGGCGCCATGTCCTTGAGCAGGTACCCGGCCGCGCCCGCGTGCAGCGCGCCCGTGACCTCCTCGGCCGTGTCGAACGTCGTGAGGACGACGACGGCCGGCGGGCTCGGGCGGGAGCGCACCCGCCGCGTCGCGGCGATCCCGTCCACGCCGGGCATCCGCAGGTCCATGAGGACGACGTCGGCCGGGTGCGCGTCGAGGACGCCGGGGACCTCGGCCCCGTCGGCGGCCTCGGCGACCACCCGGACGCCGTCGGCGCCGTCGAGCATGAGCCGGAGCCCGGCGCGCACCAGCGCGTCGTCGTCGACGATGACGATACGGACCGGGTCGGTGGGCGTCTGCATCAGTCCCACGGTAGCCACGCCTCCACGGCGAAGCCTGGAGCGTCGGGCCTCGGGCCGGCCTCGAGGCGCCCGCCGAGCAGCGTCACGCGCTCGCGCAGCCCGACGAGCCCGGTGCCGCTGCCGGCCGCCCGCGCCGTGGCTGCGCGGTGACCTCCGTCGTCGCGCACGCGGACGCGCACCTCGCCCGGCCGGGAGTCGACCACGACGCGCACGCGCGCGCCGGGCGCATGGCGGCGGGCGTTGGTGAGTCCCTCCTGGACCACGCGGTACCCGGCGGCGGCGACCCGCGGCGGCGGCGCCGCGTCGCCGGTGCGCTCGTACGTCACGTCGCCTCCTGCCGCGCGCGCCTCGGCGACGAGGCGCTCGACGTCGGACAGCCCCGGGACGGGCAGCAGGCCGTCCGAGCCCTCGCCGGTACCGGCGCGGAGGAGCCGCACGACCTGGCGGAGGTCCTCGAGCGCGTCGCTCACGCCGCCCCGGACCCGCGCCGCGGCCTCCGCGAGCTGCTGAGCGGGGGCGTCGGGGCGGTACTCGAGCGCACCCGCGGTGGCGGCGAGCAGTGAGAGCCGGTGCGCCAGCGTGTCGTGCATCTCGCGGGCGATCCGTGTCCGCTCGGCGAGGCGCGCCTCGGCCACGCGCCGCTCCTGCTCGGCCTCGGCGCGCAGGGCACGCTCGCGCAGGCTGGTGAGCACCACGGCGCGCTCCTGCCAGTACGCGCCCCAGCCGAGCAGCGCGGCGTGCACGGCGACGTCGCACAGCACCCACCAGCCGAGCGGGAGGCCGACCGGTCGCCAGAGCGCCTGGACCGCGTGGGCGGCGGCTCCGACGACGGCCACCGGCACCGCCGTCCGGACCGGGAACCAGCGGGCGACGTGCAGCGTGCCGGCCGTGGCAGCCGGCGTCGCGGCACCGGACACCACGGCGAGCACCGCGAGCGCGAGCGCGACCGGGACGGCGCGCGAGGACCACAGCCACGGCAGCAGCGCGAGCGCTGCGACGGCGACCACGACGTCGAGCGTCGCCGGCACGCGTTCCGCGTCGGCGATGGTCGCCCAGGTGGCGAGCGCGGTGACGACCGCGACCGCCAACCATGCCGGAGCGAGCACCTCGGTCGGTATGACGCGGGCGCCGGTCCGCCGCGCCGACGCGGTCGGGAGCCGGGGAGGTCCGTCGGGTTCGAGGATTGCCATGGACGGGACGGTAGGGCGGCCCAGCGGAGCCGCGACACCGACCAAGGTCGGGGTCGCCGTCGACGGCGGAAGGGGAGGCCGTCGACGGACGGCCGAGGCGCGCGGCGGTGCCGGCGGCGGACGCTCGTCCCGGACCGGCAGGGTGCCGGGGAAGGAGGACGATCATGACGACGACGACGAACGTGGCAGGCAGGCGGACCCGTCGCGCCGCACCGGCGTGGGCCGTGCCGATCGGGGCGGCGCTCGTGGGTGGTGTCGTGTGGCTCGTGGGCGCGTCGCTGGGCGCCGACGTGGTGGTGCGCACCGGGGCCGCGACGAGGGCGGTCGGGATCGCCGAGGTGCTCGTCGCGGCCCTGGTGGTGGGGCTGCTCGGCTGGGCGGCGCGGGCGGTCCTTCGCCGCGTCACCGGCGACGGGCGCCGCGCGTGGGTGGCGCTGGCCGGCCTCGTGCTCGCGCTGTCGATGGCCGGTCCCCTGGGCGCGACCTCGCCGGGCGGCATGGCCGTGCTGGTGGCAGAGCACCTGTCGGTGGGCCTCGTGGTGATGCTGGGACTGGCCGGGCGCCGGGAGTGAGCCGCTCAGTTCCAGTTGTCGATCGGCACGTCCCGCGGCGCCGGTGCTCCCGCGCCGGTCTCGACCAGCGACTTCAGGCTCATGAGGAACGTCGCCCACTTCGTGCTGCAGTGGTGCATGAACTCCACGGGTTCCGCCCAGCCCCGGTGCGCGAACAGCGCGATCGTGTGGTCACCGTCCTGGCGCAGGTCCCACTCGACCGTGGTGCCGACCCACTCCGGAGGCCCCGCGACCACGCGCCACACGACCCGTTCGGACGGCCGCTGCTCGATCACCTCCATGTCGAAGCCGCCGGCGGGGAACCGGAACTCGAGCACGCCGCCCACCTCGGGGCTGCCCGTCGTGTCCTTCGTCCACCAGCCCGCGAGCCCGTCGATCGTCGTGAGCGCGTCGTACGCCTTCTCCGGCGTCGGGGTCTTGACCCCGACCCGGTGCAGGATGTCCACCATCTCGGTTCTCCGTCCTCGTCAGTCCTGCCGGTCCTGCTGGGTGCGATGGATCGTCTCGGCGATCCGCTTGATCCGCTGCAGCCGCGCGTCCCACGCCGACCCGACCGAGGCGAGCTGCTCGGCGGCGCGTGCGAGCTGCGCCTCGTCCACGCGGTACCGCTTCTCCCGTCCGGCCGGGAGCGCGTGGACGAGGCCCGCCCGGTCGAGCACGGCCAGGTGCTTGGCCACGGCCTGCCGGGTCACCGGCAGCCGCCGGCCGAGCGTGGTGGCGGTGCCCGCGCCCTCGATGAGCAGCAGGTCGAGCATCCGCCGCCGGGTAGGGTCTCCGATCGCGGACCAGAGGTCGTCGTCCACCTGCTCGGCCATCGCGGTGCTCACGGCCGGACCTCGAGGGTCGCGACATACCGGGTCAGGCGTGGCAGGAAGTGGTCCCAGCCGGTGACGTGCTCGGCGTACTGCCGCTCCAGCACGGCGACCTCCCAGCCCATCTCGCGGAAGCCGGTCTCCGTCATGCGCAGCAGGGTCCCGTCGCCCGACGGTGTCAGCTCGAAGGTGACGAGCAGGGAGTTGCCCTCTGCCGCCGTCTCGCCGGGCTCGTGCGTCCAGCGGAACGAGAACGTCCGCGGCGGCCGCGCCTCGACGACGGTGAGCTGCTGCACCTTCCCGCCGGCGGCCGGGTCCCCGAAGACGATCTCCCCGGAGGCGCCGGGCACCGGTTCGTAGCGGGCCTCGTCGGGCCACCACCGGCTGACGTGGTCGGGGCTGCTCACGACCTCGAAGACCACCTCGGGCGGGGCGTCGACGTAGATCTCTCGCTCGATGGTCCCGAGCTCCATGACTACCTCCTGCAACGTTTGGTTGCACATGAGGTTAGCCCGGCGCGCAGCGTTGCGCAACCATCAGTTGCGCGTGCGTCTCAGCGGACGAAGCCGCGCGGGAGGAACACCTGCCGCGCCACGTGCATGAGGAGCAGCAGGTCTTGGCGCCGACGCTCGAAGTCGGTCTGCTCGACCAGCCCCCGCTCGTAGCGGCGGTGCAGCATGGCGAGCTCCGTCGCGGCCTGCTGGTAGTCGCGCATCGCGCGCTCCGGCCCGCGGCCGAGGTTGTCGTGCGCCCATCTCCGGGCCTGCCTGCGGCCCGGGAGCGTCGAGAGCATCCGCAGGTCGGCGTCGGTGACGACACCGGTGCCGGCGTACTGGGGGAGGTGGCGGCCGATCAGGGCGACGATGCGCCGACGGTCGGCGAGCACGACCCCGAGCAGGCCCAGCAGCACGAGGAACCCGACCCCGTACGCGATCACGAGCCCGCCGAAGCCGAAGATCGTCATCCCGTTCCACACGGCGTGCAGCGCCATCGCGCCGAGCAGACCGGCCACGACCGGGCCGACGCGCCCGCGCCCCGGCTCGCGGAGCGCCGCCGTCGCGACCCCGACGCCGGTGAGCGACGTGCACAGCGGGTGCACGAGCGGCGTCAGGACCCCGCGCAGCACGAACGTCCCGGCGACCGCCTCGGGTCCGGCGGCCATGTAGTAGCTGATGTTCTCGATCGTCGCGAAGCCCAGGCCGACCATCGAGCCGTAGATGATGCCGTCCGTCGGCCCGTTGAGCTCGTGCCTGCGGAACCAGAGGAAGCCGAGGAGCACGAGCCCCTTGAGCGTCTCCTCGACGACCGGCGCGACGACGGTCGCGGTGACGAAGAAACCCTGGTCGTCCCCGAGCAGCGGCGCCCAGACGAGCATGAGGCCCGCCGTGTTGAGCAGCATCGCCAGCAGCACCGAGATGCCGGCACCCCAGAGGAAGGCGAGCAGGAGCGCGTCGGGCGGCTCGGGCTCGAGCCGGTCGAGGGCGAGCACGCCGGCGAGCAGGAGCGGCAGCGGCAGCATCGCCAGGACGAGACCCACCGCGAACGAGGGCCCGTCGAGCGCCAGGTACCCGAGCACCACCAGGAGCGCGAGCGACGAGACCGCGATCGCCACGATCGTGCGCACCGACGGGCGGCCAGGGGTGCGTCCGGCCAGGATCGCCTTCGGGTCGAGTGACGCCATGCGCCGATCCTAGGGACCGGGCGACCCGCCGGCCCGCCGGGTGCTCCCGCGGCCGACGAGTTCGGGGCACGACGGCGGTCTACCCGTGCGACGTCCCGAGGAAGGAGCACCACCGTGGCACGGACCATCTCGACCCTGTTCATCGCGCTCGACGGCGTCGTCGAGCCCGACGAGACCTGGCACTTCCCCTACTTCGACGACAACATGGGCGCCGCCGTGTCGGAGGACTACGACGCCGCGGACACGCTGCTGCTGGGCCGCGTCACCTACGACAGCTTCGCGGGCGCCTGGCCGGACCGCGAGACCGCGGGCGGCGAGGACGCGGAGTTCGCGCGGCTCATCGGCGACATGCGCAAGATCGTCGTGACGCGCCAGGCGCTCGAGCTGGACTGGCGCAACACCGAGATCGTCTCCGGCGACCTGCTCGACGCGGTCGCGGCGCTCCGCGCAGACCCCGGGACCAAGGGCGTGCTCATCCCCGGGTCCGTCTCGGTGGTCCGGCAGCTGCTCGCCGCCGGGCTGCTCGACGAGCTGCGCCTGCTCGTGCACCCCGTCGCGGCCCGCTCCGGGATGCGGCTGTTCGACGAGGGCGACGGCGTGTACCCCCTGCGGCTGCTGCGCTCGGAGAGCTACCCGACCGGCGTCGTGCGCCTGGTGTACGCACCGCAGGCGCGGTCGTCGGCCGGGTAGCCGACCAGGACCGTCAGGAGCCGTCAGGAGCGGTGCTGGCGGTAGTACCGGATGAGCGCGGCGGTCGACGAGTCCTGCGACTCGAGCGCGGCGTCGTCCCCCGACACGGCGGGCGCGACCTCGAGCGCGAGCTTCTTGCCGAGCTCGACGCCCCACTGGTCGAACGAGTCGATGCCCCACACGACGCCCTGGACGAACGTGATGTGCTCGTACAGGGCGACGAGCTGGCCGACGACCGACGGCGTGAGCGCGGGCGCCATGATCGACGTCGTCGGGCGGTTCCCCGAGAAGACGCGGGCCGGGACGATGTCCTCGGCCGTGCCCTCGGCACGGACCTCGTCGGCCGTCTTGCCGAAGGCGAGCGCCTTGGTCTGGGCGAAGAAGTTCGCGAGGAACAGCTCGTGCACGTCGGCGCCGGGCCCGGAGGCGCTGGCGTCGCCCACTGTGCTCTGCGGATCCGTGAGCGGGTAGGCCGGCGTCGCGACCGCGATGAAGTCGGCAGGGATGAGCCGCGTGCCCTGGTGGATGAGCTGGTAGAACGCGTGCTGGCCGTTGGTGCCGGGCTCGCCCCAGAAGATCTCGCCCGTGTCGGTGGTGACGGCCGAGCCGTCCCAGCGCACCGACTTGCCGTTCGACTCCATCGTGAGCTGCTGCAGGTAGGCGGGGAAGCGGTGCAGCTGCTGGGCGTAGGGCAGGACGGCGTGGGTGTGCGCGCCGAGGAAGTTCGTGTACCAGACGTTGAGCAGCCCCATGAGGACGGGCAGGTTGGACTCGAACGGCGCGCTGCGGAAGTGCTCGTCCATCGCGCGGAAGCCGGCGAGCAGCTCGCGGAACGCCTCGGGGCCGAACGCGATCGCGAGCGACGTGCCGATCGTCGAGTCGACCGAGTACCGCCCACCGACCCAGTCCCAGAACCCGAACGCGTTGGCCGGGTCGATGCCGAACGCCTCGACCTTGTCGAGCGCCGTCGACACCGCGACGAAGTGCGCGCGCACCGCGGCCTGCTTCGCGTCCTCGTCGTCCTCGATCGCGCCCGCGGCCTGCAGCCGCTGCCACAGCCACGCGCGCGCGAGGCGGGCGTTGGTCAGCGTCTCGAGCGTGCCGAACGTCTTGGACGCGACGATGAACAGCGTCGTCTCCGGGTCGAGGTCGGCCGTCTTCTGCGCGACGTCGGTCGGGTCGATGTTCGAGACGAACCGGACCTCGAGACCGTCCTCGAGGTACGGCTTGAGCGCCTCGTACACCATGACCGGGCCGAGGTCCGAGCCGCCGATGCCGATGTTGACCACGGTGCGCACGGGCCTGCCGGTGACGCCGGTCCACTCGCCCGAGCGGACCTGCTCCGCGAACGCGCTCATCTTCTCGAGCTCGGCGGCCACGTCGGCGTCCACGTCCTGGCCGTCGACGACGAGCGGCGGCTGTGTGCCGGGCGCGCGGCGCAGCGCGGTGTGCAGCACGGCGCGGTCCTCGGTCACGTTGATGTGCTCGCCGGTGAACATCGCCTCGATGCGCTCGGGCAGGTTCACGTCGTGCGCGAGCCGGACGAGGAGGGCCAGCGTCTCGTCGGTCACGAGGTTCTTGGACAGGTCCACGAACAGGTCGCCCGCCGTGTGGCTCAGCCGCTCGGCCCGGCCAGGGTCGGCGGCGAACCAGCCGCGCAGGTCCCCGCGGAACTCCTGGTGGTGCGCCTGGAGCTCGCCCCAGGCCGGGGTCGTGGTGGCGTCGACGGGGGAGGTGGTCATGCCTGCTCTTCCTTCGTGCGGACGGGTGCGCCGCCGGGCGTCCGACGGCGGTCCCTACGGTAGTGACCTCAGCCCGCGCCTGCGCGAGCGTCTTCTCGCCGAGGCGTTGACTGCCGGCCGCGGGGCTGATGAGGTCGCTGCGTGACGACCTCACCTCCCGACCACGGCCCGGCGGCACCTGCCGCCGACGGTCCACGCCGCGCCACGGTCGTGGCCGCGTGGTCGCTCGGCGCGGGCGTGGTGGCGCTCGGTCTCGCGGTCCTGCTCTGGTCCCGGGCGCAGGTCTCGTTCGGGTGGTACGCCTACGCCCCGCTGTCGGACACCAGGTTCATGCCCGGCACGTGGCCGCTCCTGGCGACGGCGCTCGCCGTCGGAGCCGTCGGCCTGCTGCTCGTGGGCGTGGCGGTCGGCCTGGTGCTCGCCCGGCGGCTCCGCTGACGAGCGAGGGTCACGCCGGGTGCCACCGCGCACCCCACCGCCGCGTGAGACGTCCGTCAGACGTCGCGGCGAGCTGCTCGGCGCGCGCCAGGACCGCGTCGGCGACGGCGTGCGCGACGTCGTCGGTGTCCGCTGTGAAGCGCACGGTGATGCGGGGCCGCCCGCGCACGATCCCGACGTCGGAGGCTTCGACGGTGGCGAGCGCGCGTGCGGCGTCGGCCGCGGCGGGCAGGACGGCAACGGGATCGACGCCGGGGCGCAGCGTCCCGACGGCGAGGCTCACGCGGTAGGAGGGCACGGGGCGATCCTGCCAGCCGGCGCCCGGCCACGGCCCGGATGAGAGAGCTCTCATCCGGTTCACCTCGGCGTCTCATGTCAGCCCAGGAGGCTGGTGGTCATCAGCCGGTGGTGCTCCACCGGGAGGAACCACCAGGGAGATGTCATGAAGCCGTCCGTGAGCAAGCGTTGGATCGTCGTCGGGACCGCCGCCGCCCTCGGAGTCGGCGCCGTCGGCGCCTCCGCGGCCATCCTCGACGACCGCGGCCTCCCGGCGCAGACGGCTGCGGCGGTCACCCTGACCCCGCCGGCCGGCGCCGCGACCGCTCCGGCCGACGCCGCGACCGCTCCGGCCGACGCCGCCGACCCGAGCCCCGAGTCGGCCGACTCGCCGAACGAGTCCGCCGTGGACTCCGCCGACTCGGCGAACGCCTCGCCGGCGCCCGCCCCGCAGCGGGTCCTCGAGGTCGACGACACGGCGGACAGCCCGGACGACGCCTCCGACGACACCGCCGACACGCCCGACACCGCCGACGACTCCGCAGCGTCGGCGGCGTCGCCGGCGTCGGCCGACACCCCGTGACGACGCTCGCCGCGGAGCCACGCCCGGCGGCGCGCGAACCGCGAGGGGCGCGCGCCGCCGTAGGCGGCCAGGATGGACCCGTGACCTCCGACCTCCACCTCCTCACGGGCGACGACGCCGGCGACCTGCTCGCGGCGGCCGTCACGACCGCGGGCGGCGAGCTCGTCGACTGGTCGGTCAAGCAGGTGGACCACCGGCCCGGCCGTTCCACCACGGTCGCGTACCGGGCCGACGTCCGCTGGGCGGACGGCGTGCGCCGGCTCACGCTCGGCGCGAGCGTGGGCCGGCCCGGCGACGCCCGGGCGCCCGGTGTGCTGGAGCTGGCCGACGGTGAGCGGACCGCCGCCGTCTGGGTGTTCCCCTCCGACCCCGAGCTGCCGGCACTGTCGGACGCGTACGACCCGGAGCGGGTCGCCGCCCTGCTCGCCGACCTCGGCGTGCCCGCGCCGGCCCGCGGCCCGGTGCAGCTCGACGTGCGCGCGTACCGCCCCACGCGGCGTGCCGTCATCGAGGCGTCGACGCCGGGCGCGCGCGTCTTCCTGAAGGTGGTGCGGCCCTCGAAGGTTGCGGACCTGCACGCCCGGCACACGCTGCTGTGCGAGGCGGGGCTGCCCGTGCCGCGCCCGCTCGGCTGGTCCGACCAGGGGCTGCTCGTGCTCGCGCCCCTGACGGGCGACTCGATGCGGGTCGCGCTCCAGCGCGGCGAGGCGGTGCCGTCGGCGCAGGAGATCCTCGGCCTGCTCGACCGGCTGCCCGCGGCCGTGACCGAGCTGCCGCGGCGCACGGCGTGGAGCGAGCACGCGCCGCACTACGCCTCGGTCGTCGGCGCGGCGCTCCCCGCCGAGGCCGAGCGCGCGGCGTGGCTCGCCGACGGAGTCGCGCGCCGGATCGCCGGCACGTCGGGCGACGAGCCGACGCACGGGGACCTCTACGAGTCGCAGGTCCTGCTCCGCGACGGGCGCGTCACGGGGCTGCTCGACGTCGACACCGCGGGACCGGGGCGTCGTGCCGACGACCTCGCGTGCCTCGTCGCGCACCTCGAGACGCTCGCGCTGCTGCGCGGCTGGGACGCCGCGCGGCTCCACCTCCTCGCGCTCGAGTACGCCCGGACGTTCGCGACCGCCGTCGACCCCGACGAGCTGCGCGCCCGGACCGCCGGCGTGCTGCTGTCGCTCGCCACCGGGCCCCACCGCGTGCAGGAGGACGGCTGGGAGGCCGCCACGAGCCGGCGCCTCGACGCCGTCGAGCGGTGGCTGACCCAGGACCCGCTGCGGTGACCGGTCCCGGACGGAGCCCGCTCGCCCGGTGGTCGGTGCGCACCAAGGTGGTCGTGGCCGTCCTGGCGATGTCCACGCTCGGGCTGCTCGCGACCGGGCTGCTCACCGACGCGATCCAGCGGCGGATCGTCGTCGAGCAGGTGGACCGCGACCTGGCCCAGGAGGTGGAGGAGTTCCGGCGGCTTGCCGAGCTGGGCGTCGACCCGGACACGGGCGACCCCTTCACCGGCGTGGAGCAGCTGCTGCGCGTCGCGATCGAGCGCAACGTGCCGAGCGACCACGAGATGCTCGTGACGTACCTCGGCGGCCGGGCCCAGCTCTACTCGCCGGAGTCGGCGCGGGGCCTCGCCCGGGACGCGGCGCTGCGCGACCTCGTCGCGGCGGTACCGGACGACGCCGAGGCCGCGGTCGACGACTGGCTCGACACCGCGTCGGGACGTGTCCACGTCGTGGTCGTGCCCGTCCGCGTGGAGGGCGACGGCGGCGAGGCCGGCGCCTACGTCGTCGCGGCCGACCTCGCGGAGGCGCTCGAGGCGCAGCGCGAGACCATGCGGACGTTCGCGCTCGTCGCCGCCGTGGTGCTCGTGCTCGTCGGGATCGTCGCGTGGCTCGTCATGGGCCAGGTGCTGCGCCCGCTCGAGCTGCTGGCGGCGACGGCGCGCCAGGTGGGCGCGGACGACCTGCACCGGCGGGCGCCCGTGCGCGGCGACGACGACGTCACGGCGCTCGCCCGGACGTTCAACACGATGCTCGACCGCCTCGTCGGCGCGATCGAGGCCCAGCGGCAGTTCCTCGACGACGCCGGCCACGAGCTGCGCACCCCGCTCACCGTGCTGCGCGGCCACCTCGAGCTCATCGACCCGCACGACCCCGGCGACGTCGTCGAGACGCGGGCGCTGCTGCTCGACGAGACGGCCCGCATGAGCCGGATCGTCGAGGACCTCGTGCTGCTCGCCAAGTCGGAGCGGCCCGACTTCCTCGCCCTCGCACCGGTCGACCTCGGGCGGCTGACCGACGACCTGCTGGACAAGGCCCGGGCGCTCGGCGACCGGCGGTGGGTGGTCGACGCGCGCGCCGACGCCGTCGTGACCGGGGACGCGCAGCGGCTCACGCAGGCCGGGCTGCAGCTCGCGGACAACGCGGTCAAGTTCACCGCGCCCGGGAGCGTCGTCGCCGTCGGGACCGAGGTGTCCGACGGCGTCGCGCGCCTGTGGGTGCGCGACGACGGTCCCGGCGTCCCGCCCGAGCAGCGGGCACGCATCTTCGACCGGTTCGCGCGCACCGACGGCGCCGTCGGGACGCCCGGCTCCGGGCTCGGGCTGGCGATCGTGCGGGCCATCGCGCAGGGGCACGGCGGCGACGTGGCCGCCTCCGCCGGCGACCCGGCCGGCGCCGACGGCGCTCGCGGCCTGCGTGTCACGCTCGAGTGGCCGCGCGAGCGCGACGCACGCCCCGACGCGGACCGGGCGACCGGCGTCGGGCAGGAGAGGGAGGTGGACGCG
>JAPSLD010000264.1 GCA_031181105.1 Isoptericola sp.
GGGGGCGTACGGCAGCGGCCCCGACGACGCCGTCGACGTCGTCCTGTGGCCCGAGAACGGCTCGGACCTCGACCCGCAGGTGACGCCCGAGGTCGGCGGCCAGATCGACGACGCCGCGAACGCCGTGGGCGCGCCCGTGCTCGTGGGCGCCCAGGAGTTCCCCGAGGACGGCGGCCGCTACAACGTCGCGCTGCTGTGGGAGCCGGGGGAGGGCGTGACCGAGCGGTACGCGAAGCAGCACCCTGCGCCGTTCGCCGAGTACATCCCGATGCGCGGCTTCGTGCGCCTCCTCAGCGACCAGGTCGACCGCGTCAGCACCGACATGATCGCCGGCGACGAGCCCGCGGTGATCCACCTGCCCGCCGACGGGCGGGACGTGCCGCTCGCCACGGTCATCTGCTTCGAGGTCGCCTACGACGAGATCGTGCGCGACGCCGTCGCGCGCGGCGCGGAGGTGCTCGTCGTGCCGACCAACAACGCCTCCTTCGGGTACACGGCCGAGTCGACCCAGCAGCTCGCGATGACCCGGCTCCAGGCCATCACCACCGGACGGGCCGCCGTGCAGGTCTCGACGGTGGGCGTCAGCGGCGTGGTGGCGCCGGACGGCACCCTCGTCGCGCGCACCGGGCTGTTCACGGCCGACCACCTGGTGGCCGACCTGCCGCTGCGGACGTCGCTGACCCCGGCCGTCCGGGCCGGCTACTGGCCCGGCTGGGTCGTCGGCGCGGGCGCCGCCGCTCTCGTCGTGGCGGGCCTCGCGGCGGGCCTCCGCGACCGCCGCCGGGGCCGCGCGAGCGACGCCGCCCTCGGCAGGACGGCCGGCGAGGCCGACGCGTGAGGGCCCTCGTCGTCGTCCCGACCTACGACGAGCGCGAGTCGCTGCCCGGGACGCTGAGCCGGCTGCGTGCCGCCGTGCCGCAGGCGGACGTCCTCGTCGTCGACGACGCGTCCCCGGACGGCACGGGCCGGATCGCCGACTCGATCGCCGCGCAGGACCGCGCCGTGCACGTGCTGCACCGTGCGGGCAAGGGCGGGCTCGGTGCGGCCTACGTCGCCGGGTTCGGCTGGGGCCTCGAGCGCGGGTACGAGGTGCTCGTCGAGATGGACGCCGACGGCTCCCACCTGCCCGAGCAGCTGCCCCGGCTGCTCGACCGGCTCGCGGACCGCCCGCAGCCCGACCTCGTCATCGGTTCGCGCTGGGTGCCCGGCGGTCGCGTCGAGAACTGGCCGTGGTACCGCGCGGCGCTCTCGCGCGGAGGCAACACCTACACGCGCCTCGCGCTCGGGATGCCGGTGCACGACGCGACCGCCGGCTTCCGCGCCTTCCCGGCGAACACCCTGCGCCGGATCGACCTCGCGTCGGTCGAGTCGCACGGCTACTGCTTCCAGGTCGACATGACCTGGCGTGTGGTGCGCGGCGGCGGGACGGTCGCCGAGGTGCCGATCACGTTCGTCGAGCGGGCGGCGGGGGAGTCGAAGATGAGCCGGGCGATCGTCCTGGAGGCGCTGCGCAAGGTGACCCTGTGGGGCGCCCGCCGTCGGTGGGACCAGCTGCGGGCCGTGCGGCGGCGACCGGCCCGTCGCTGAGCATGCGACGAGGGCGGGCTCCCGGGGAGCCCGCCCTCGTCATCCCAGCCGCGTCATCCCAGCCGGTTCGCGCCGCGGGTCACGCGGAGCGGCGCAGCTTGCCGGCTCGCAGGAGCTCGAGTCGCTCGTCGAGCAGCTCCTCGAGCTCGGAGACGGTGCGCCGCTCGAGCAGCATGTCCCAGTGGGTGCGCTGCGGCTTGGACGCCTTCGGCTCGGGCTTCTCGGCGTCGCGCAGGAGCGCCTCCTCGC
>JAPSLD010000065.1 GCA_031181105.1 Isoptericola sp.
CTGGCCCGGTACTCCTCGGCGACCCGCAGCTCCTCGTTGCCGTTGATCCACCCGCCTGGGGCGAGCTTGTCGAGGCCGGCGAGCGAGACGTTGCGGCGGATGTCGTCGATGAGGTTCAGGCCGTAGGCCTTGCGGTCCTCGGTGGCGTAGGCGAGGCCGTGCTTGATCGCGTCGGCCACGGAGTGGAGCGTGATCTCCTTGCCGTCCTTGATGATGCGGCCCGAGATGTTGCGGCCGTACGCGCGGCCGAAGAGGCTCATCGCCAGCTCGGTGCGCCCGGCCCCCATGAGGCCGGCGAGCCCGACCACCTCGCCCGCGCGCACGTCGAAGGACGCGCTGTCGATCACCTTGCGGCCCGGCTGGGTCGGGTGGAAGACCGTCCAGTCCTCGACCCGCAGCACCTCGTCGCCGACGACGGTGGTGCGCTCCGGGAAGCGGTGCTCCAGGTCCCGACCGACCATGCCGCGGATGATCCGGTCCTGCGTCGAGGCGGGGTCCGACATGTCGATCGTCTCGATCGTCCTGCCGTCGCGGATGATCGTGGTCCGGTCGGCGATCTCGGCGATCTCGTTGAGCTTGTGCGAGATGATGATGCAGGTGATGCCCTGGCCCTTGAGGTGCCGCAGCAGGTCGAGCAGGTGCTCCGAGTCGTTGTCGTTGAGCGCCGCCGTGGGCTCGTCGAGGATGAGCAGCCGCACCTCCTTCGACAGCGCCTTGGCGATCTCGATGAGCTGCTGCTTGCCGACGCCGAGCGCCCCGACCGGGGTCACGGGCACCTCGTCGAGGCCGACGCGGGCGAGGAGCTTCGAGGCCTCGGCGTTGGCCTTGTGCCAGTCGATGAGCCCGCCGCGGCTGCGCACCTCGTTACCGAGGAAGATGTTCTCGGCGACCGACAGGTACGGCACCAGCGCGAGCTCCTGGTGGATGATCACGATGCCTTCGCGCTCGGAGTCGTTGATCGACCCGAACCGGGCGGGCTTGCCGTCGAAGACGATCTCGCCGTCGTAGGTGCCGTGCGGGTAGACGCCCGACAGCACCTTCATGAGCGTCGACTTGCCGGCGCCGTTCTCGCCGCAGATGGCGTGGATCTCGCCCCTCTCGACGGTGAGCGTGACGTCCGACAGCGCCTTGACGCCGGGGAACTCCTTGGTGATGGAGCGCATCTCCAGGATTGTGCTCATGCGCCCTCGTCCCTCCTTCGCGGGGATTGCGGTCGTCGCGGCAACCCGGTGCCGTGACGGGCCCCGGGCGGGCCCGCGCCGGCGCCTCGCGGCGCTCGGCGGCGGACCCGCCCGGGTGTGCGGCTGGGATCAGCCGGCCTGACCGGCGTCGATCTCCTCCTGGGTCCAGTAGCCGCTCTCGACGAGCTCGGACCCGATGTTGTCGGCGTAGATCGTGACGACGTCGAGCAGGTACGACGGCACGACCTTCACGCCGTTGTCGTACGTCTCGGTGTCGTTCGCCTCGGGCTCGTTGCCCTCGAGGTAGGCCTGGGCCGCGACGACCGCCTGGTCGGCGAGCAGGCGCGTGTCCTTGAAGATCGTGGACTGCTGCACGCCGTCCTGGATCAGCTTGACCGACGCGATCTCGGCGTCCTGACCGGTCACGACCGGCAGGCCCTCCTCGACCGTCGGGCCCATGCCCACGCCCTGGAGCGCGGTGATGATGCCGCGGGACAGGCCGTCGTACGGCGAGAGCACGCCGTGCAGCTCGGTGCCGCCCGAGTACGTCGAGGTGAGCAGGTCCTCCATGCGCTTCTGCGCGGTCTCCTGCTGCCAGCGCAGGGTCGCCGCCTGCTCGATGTCCGTCTGGCCCGACGGGACGACGAGCGAGCCGTCGTCGAGGAACGGCTGGAGCGTGTCCATCGCGCCCTTCCAGAAGAAGTGCGCGTTGTTGTCGTCGAGCGAGCCGGCGAAGAGCTCGATGTTGAAGGGGCCGGTCTCGCCGGTGGGCTCGCCGTTCTGGTCGGTCAGCCCGAGCCCGTACAGCAGGGCCGTCGCCTGGGCGACGCCGACCTGCTCGTTGTCGAACGTCACGTAGAAGTCGACGTTCTCGCTGTCGCGGATGAGGCGGTCGTAGGAGATCACCGGGATGTTCTCCGCGGCCGCCGCCTCGAGCTGGCTCGAGAGGGCGGTGCCGTCGATCGCCGCGATGATGAGCAGGTCGGCCCCGCCCGTGATCATCGAGTCGATCTGCTGGGTCTGCGTCGGGATGTCGTCGCCGGCGTACTGCAGGTCGACCTCGTAGCCCGCCTCCTCGAGACCCTCCTTGACGGCGTTGCCGTCCTGGATCCACCGCTCGGAGGTCTCGGTCGGCATGGCGACGCCGATCTTGACGTTCTCGTCACCGTCTCCGGCGGGCGCACCTTCGCCGCCGGCACCAGCACCCTCACCGCCGCAGGCGGCCAGGGTGAGCGCCAGTGCCGCGCCGGCGGACACCACGCCCATCTTCTTGCCGAGTCGCATCGTCGCGCTCCTTCTCGTCGTCGAGGGTCCCGGCCGCGACCTTCGCCACCGGTTGCCCGTCCGGGCTGACCTCGCCGGCTCATGCTTCGAACCGGCCCGAGTAACAGAGTGATGCGTTCGACATCCGAAGTCAAAGCGGGACGGAGGCCTCGCCATAACGATCTGGTCACGAGCAACCTCCGGCAGCGCTCACTTCCAGCCGAACACATCAGCCGGATCCGTGGGACCGACCACCCTCTTGGTTCGGTTTCCGAAGTCAACCGCCCGCAGTCGACGGCCGGCGTCAGGGGCGTCGGGCAGAGACGCGTGCGGCCCGCCCCGTCCGGGGGTCCGGACGGGGCGGGCCAGGTCCTCCGGGGCCTCGCGGGCGGTCAGCCCTGCGGGTCCACGAGCACGGCGACCGTGCGGGCCGGCACGGTGACGGTGCCCGCGCCGGCGTCCCACATCGTGCCGCGCACGACCTCGTCCCGGCCCTCCTGCTGCACGGGCGAGAGCACGTAGTCGCGCCCGGCCAGGCCCGGCAGCTCGACGGTCGCCGCCTCGGGGGACGCGTTGAACACGGCCAGCACGCCGTCGAGCTCCGGGTCGACGTCGGCGGACCCCGCCGTGTCGTCGATCGACATCGCGACGACGCCCGGTACGGACTGCGGCCCCGCGTCGGGGAACGAGACCTTCTCCCCGATGAGCTCGGCGGAGCCGAGGCGGAACAGACCGGTCGAGAACCGCAGCTCGAGCAGCTCGCGCGCCCGCTCGGACGCCGTCGCGATGTGCGCCGGCGCCGGCTTGAGGTCCGGGTTCGCGAGCAGCGGCGCCATGACCGGCCACTTGTCCTCGTTGTCCGCCGCGAGCGGGAGCCCCCGGCCGAACCCGTTGTCCTGGCCCGACCAGTCGATCGCGTTGAACCAGTCGCCCGAGTCGTACGAGTTGCGGTCGAGCGACTTCGACCGCAGCAGGTCCGTCCCCGCGTGCCAGAACGAGGGCGTCTGGGACAGGGCCGTCGTCGCGAGCGACACGGTGTTCATGCGCACCCGGTCGTCCATCGGCGTGTCCTCGGGCAGCTTGAGCGTTAGCAGGTCGAACAGCGTCTCGTTGTCGTGCGCGTCCACGTAGGTCACGACCTCCTCCGGCGACTCCGCGTACCCGGCCGGCGAGCCGCGGTAGTCGAGCTCCTCGCCACGCTTCACCTGACCGTCGGAGGCCACGAGCTCGAAGTCGCGGAGGTTGCCCGCCAGCCCGAGCCGGACGAGGTCGGTCTGGTGGCGCAGGTCGGCGAGCTCGTCGTCGGACCCGTCGTTGACCGTGCCCGGCTCGCCCGTGCGCGCCTCCTTGCCGTTCGGCGCGGTGAAGAGCCCGGTGCCGAAGCCCTGCGTGAACGTCGAGGCGGCGTCCACCGGCGAGCCGCCGTGCACGGCGTCGCGCAGCCGGTCGCTGAACGTCCCGATGCCCGTGCCACCGAGCTGGCCCTGCGTGGCCTGGGTGAACAGCGCGTTGTTCGCGACCTCGCCGAAGTTCCATCCCTCGCCGTAGAGGTAGACCGCCGAGCCGTCGACGCCGTCCTCCTCGACCGTCAGCTCGTCCAGCGCCGCGCGCACGGCCAGCATGTTGTCGCGCGAGTGGTGCCCCATGAGGTCGAACCGGAAGCCGTCGACCTTGTAGTCGCGCGCCCACGTGACGACCGAGTCGACCATGAGCTTCTCGGCCATGGAGTGCTCGGTGGCGACGTTCTGGCAGCACGTGCTCGTCTCGACGGCGCCGGTCGTGGTGTTGAGCCGGTGGTAGTACCCCGGCACGACCTTGTCGAGCACCGACTTGTCCGCCTGGCCGCTCGCGGCCGTGTGGTTGAACACCTGGTCGAGCACGACCTGGAGCCCGGCGGCGTGCAACGAGCCGACCATCGTGCGGAACTCCGCGACGCGCTCCCCGCCGTCGGCCCGGACGGCGTACGAGCCCTCGGGCACCGAGAAGTGGTACGGGTCGTAGCCCCAGTTGAAGCCGTCCTTCTCCTTGACGGCCGTGACGGCCGCCTGCTGCTCGGTCGAGTCGGGCGCGAAGCCGGACAGGTCGCCCGGCTCGGACCGCTTCGCCGGGTCCTCGACGATCGACGCGATGTCGAACGTCGGCAGCAGGTGCACCGTCGTCATGCCCGCCTCGGCGAGCTCGCGCAGGTGCGTCATGCCGTCCGAGCCGGCCTCGGCGAACGCGAGGTAGGTGCCCCGCACCCTCTCGGGCACGGTGTCGTCGGAGATCGAGAAGTCGCGCACGTGCAGCTCGTAGATCGTCTGGTCCACGGGCCGCTCGACGACGGGCTGCGGCGTGGTGCGCCAGACCTTCGGCTGCCACCGCTTGTCGTCGAGCCCGACCACCACCGAGTGCGTCGAGTCGAGCGTGAGGCCGACCGAGTACGGGTCGGTCACGACGTTGGTCTCGACCTCCCCGGTGCTCGGCACGTAGACCTGCACCGCGTAGCGGTACCGGGCACCGTCCCACGCGTACTTCTTGTCGGCCGTCTTGCCGTCGAGCGTCCACGCGCCGTCCGCCTGCCGCTCGGCGTCGAACCGGCGCGGCTCGGACCCGAGGTCCGCACCCGCGGGCCACACCAGCACGTCGACGTCCTTGGCGGTCGGCGCCCACAGGGCGAACGACGCCCACTTGCCGCTCGGGTGCCGCTGCACGCCGAGCGTCCGGTCGGCCGCCGCGTCGGCGTACAGGTCGTCGAGCACGCCGGGCACCTGCACGCCGGTCGCGGCGGTGAGCGTGTCACCGTCCGACCGCGTCACCAGCAGCTGCCCGGTGAGCAGCGCCTCGACCTCGGCCCGCGCGAGCGGCTCGCCGTCGTCGCCCACGAGAGCGAGCGGCACGTGCCCCGCGAGCGCCGGGAAGTCCGCGGCGACGTCGTCGGGCACCCCGCCGGACGCCGGCTCGAGCGTGTACGACGCCGCACCCTCCGGCAGCTCGCCGCCGTCGGGCCCGCGCACCGCGCCGTCGGCGACCGCGAGGCCGCCCTCGGGCGCGGTCCACAGCGTCCAGGCGTCGCCCGACCCGAGCGAGCCCGGCCACAGGAGCAGGCGCTCGCGCACCCAGTGCGCGGCCTGCTGGCCGGCGCCCGGCAGCGGCGGGTTCTCGACGCCGATCTCGAGCACGTGCGTGTCGACGTCGTAGGTGAACGTCACCGTCTCGCCGTCGCCGACGCTGAAGGAGTAGTTCGCGCCGCCGGGCGCGCCGCCGACGCCGTAGTTCTCCGCCCAGCTCATGCCGTGCGCGACCTTGACCTCGTACGCGCCGCCGGCCAGGTCCGACGTCGACCACGTGTGCACGCCGTCACCGTCCGGGTCCTTGGCCCAGGTCGCGAGGCAGTCCGGCTGCCACGTCCCCGGGCAGCCCACCTGGTCCTGGTAGGAGCCGGGCAGCGTGACGATCGGGCCCTGTGCCGTCGACGAGAAGTCGTGGCTCACCGGGTCCCAGTAGAACGTGACCGGGCCGCCGTCGTGGCTGTAGGACGCGTTGACGCCGTCGCGGGCGCCACCCACGCCGTAGTTGACCTCCCAGGACCCGTTGATCGCGACCTTGTACTCGTAGTCGCCGGCGGGCAGGTCGAAAGTGCCCTCCCAGACGCCGTCCGGGCGCTGGGTCAGGCGGGCGCTCTCGCAGTCGGGCGTCCAGTCGCCCGCACAGCCCATCTCGGAGCTGTGGCTGCCCGGGACGGTGACCATGTCGATCTCGGGCTCGGGCTCGGCGTCGCCCACGACCCCGGACACGTCGACCCCCACGGAGGCGAACGTCGAGGCGGCGGCGCGGTCGCCGTCGGCGTCGACCGTCACGGCGCGGTACTCGACGAGCGTGCCCTCGGGCAGGTCGACGTCGTGGAAGACGCGGGGCGTCGAGTCCTCCGCGGTGCCGAGGTGGTGCCACTCGGCCGTGCCGACCTGGCGCCACGCGAACGAGGTCTCGGCCCACGCGTCGTCGACCGTCGCGGCGACCGGCGCCGTCCCGGTGACGGCGGCACCCGCCGCCGGCACGCTGATCTCGATCTCGCCCGTGGTGTCGGCGCCGACCGTGCGGTCGGCGACCAGCACGACGGCGGAGGTCGCCGGGACGGCGAGCGTCACCGCGCCCGCGGCGTCGGCCGTGACGGAGCCGCCGCCCGCGAGCGCGCCGTGCAGGATCTCGTACGAGGCGCCCGGCGTGAGGGTCGTGAAGGTGGCGCTGCGGGTCTCGCTCGCGTTGTTGAGCGCCACCAGGTGCTCGACCTTCTCCTCGCGGTCGACGCGGCTGAAGGCGTACACGCCGGCGCCGTTCTCGGCGTACCGCTCGAGCTGGGCGCCCGTGGCGAGCGCGGGGTGCGCGTCGCGCAGCGCCGCCAGGTCGGCGATGTGCCGGTACAGCGGCGCGGACGTGTCGTACCGGTCCACGCTGCCCGCCGTCTCGCCGGTGACGAGCGGCTGGTCCGCGTACTCCTCGACCTGCGTGGCGAAGAGGGTCTGGCGCGCGTCCTTGTCGCCGCCCGTGCCCGCGAAGCCCTGCTCGTCGCCGTAGTAGACGACGGGCTGGCCGCGCGTGAGGTACATGAGCTCGTGCGCGAGCTCGTCGCGCGCGAGCGGGTCGTCGGTGCTCTGCAGCATGAAGCCCACACGGCCCATGTCGTGGTTGCCCAGGAACGTCGGCAGGGCCGACGGCGACGAGTCCGGCGTGACGTACCGGTCGTCGCTCGCGAACAGGGTCGCGAGCCCGCGGGCGCTGTTGCCGCCGGCGTAGCTCGTGGCGGACGCCTGGAACGCGAAGTCGAGCACCGAGCTCATCTCGGTCTCGCGCACGTACGGCGCGGTCTTCGCCGCGTCGGCGTCGAAGACCTCGCCGAACATGAAGAAGTCCTCCTTGCCGGAGGCGCGTGCGTACTCCATGACCTCGGCGGACCAGGTCTCCCAGAACTCCGGGTTGACGTGCTTGACCGTGTCGATGCGGAAGCCGTCGATGCCGAGGTCGATCCAGGCCTTGTACACGTCGACGAAGCCCTGGACCACCGTCGGGTGCTCGGTCATGAGGTCGTCGAGGCCGACGAAGTCGCCGAAGGTGACCGACTCCCCCGTCCACGTCGAGTCGCCGCGGTTGTGGTAGAGCGTGACGTCGTTGAGCCACGCGGGGACCTTGAGGTCCGCGTCCTCGGGCGCGACGACGGGCGTGTACGGGAACGACGTCGCCGGGTCGAGCTCCGGGAACTCGCCCGTGCCGGCGTACTCGCCCGGGACGAAGGCCTCGCCCGCGGCGTCGGTGTACGGCCGGGTCGCCTGGTCGACGTAGGTGTATGTCTCCTCGGCGTAGTCGATGACGTCCGCCGTGTGGTTGGTGATGATGTCGAAGTAGACCTTGATGCCGCGCTCGTGCGCCTCGTCGATGAGCGCGCGCAGCTCCTCGTTGGTCCCGAGGTGGGGGTCGATCTGGGTGAAGTCGGTGATCCAGTACCCGTGGTAGCCGGCGCTCGCGTCCGCGCCGGTGCCCTGCACCGGACGGTTGAGGAAGGACGGCGTCAGCCAGATGGCCGTCGTGCCGAGGCCCTCGACGTAGTCGAGGTTCTGGCGCAGGCCCGCGATGTCCCCACCCTGGTAGAAGCCCTTGTCCGTCGGGTCGAACCCGTGGTCGAGCCGGTCCCCCGCGATGCCGCCCGTGTCGTTCGCGGCGTCGCCGTTGGCGAAGCGGTCCGTCATGACGAAGTAGAAGCGCTCGTCGGAACCGGGCTGGCGCACCGGCGGGACGACGAGCCCCGCGTCGGCCGCGTCGTCGTACCCGCCCGCCAGCCCCAGGGGCGTCAGCGCGATGCGGTGGGTCGTGTCGTCGTAGGTGACGCGGACGCGGGCGTCGCCGCCCAGGACCAGCGGGGCGTTGGTGTCCGTGCCCTCGCGCCCGTAGGACTCGTCCCACGCGTCGTCCAGCGCGACCTTGTACTCGTAGGTCCCGGCGGGGACGTCGAACTCGGCGGTGTACGTGCCGTCGCCGGACGGCTGCAGCTCGGTCGCGTCGCAGGCCGGGTCCCAGTCGGAGGCGCAGCCGAGCTCGCTCTGCAGGTCTCCCACGAGGGCGGCCGTCCGGTCCTCGGCCGCGGCCCCGCCGGCGACGGCGGTCAGTCCGGTGAGGGCGAGGAGCGAGGAGGCTGCGAGCGCCGCGACGGTGCGGCGCGGGGTGCGCGTCATGAGGACTCCTTCGTCGGTGTGACGCAGGCGACTGTAACCGTTGCAGAAAAATGCAGCAAGACCCTGGCTCAGGCGGCGAGGTGCCCCCACCGCCTCGCGAGCTCGTGCCACGGCCCGACCTCCGCCACCTCGCCGTCGTCGAGCACGACGACCCGGTCCGCCCGCGCGAGGGCCGCGCGCTTGGACGTCGCGCCGACGACCGTCGTGCCGCGCTCGCGCAGCGCGGACCAGAGCTC
Source organism: Isoptericola sp. (assembly GCA_031181105.1). Lineage (GTDB taxonomy): Bacteria > Actinomycetota > Actinomycetes > Actinomycetales > Cellulomonadaceae > Isoptericola. Next base: position 8,884 of record JAPSLD010000065.1, read on the forward strand.
GATCTCGGTCGCGGCGTCGAGCGCGCTCGAGACGTCGTCCGCGAGCAGGAGCTCGGCCTCGGTCGCCAGGGCGCGGGCCAGGGACAGGCGCTGCACCTGGCCGCCCGAGAGCCGGACGCCCCGGTGCCCCACGAGCGCGTCCGGGCCTCCGGCGTCGGCGACGTCCATGGTCAGGCGGGCCGCGTCGAGCGGGCCGGCGACCTCGCGCGGATGGTCGAGCCGGACGTTGTCGGCGAACGTCCCCGACAGCACGCGCGGCACCTGTGCCACGTGCGCGACCCTGCCGGGGCGGAGGAACACCTGCGGGTCCTCGACCTCGACACCGTTCCACAGCAGCTCGCCGTCGTGCTCCATGAGCCCGGCGAGCGCGGAGAGCAGGCTCGACTTGCCCGCGCCGACCCTGCCGAGGAGGAGCACCAGCTCACCACGACCGATGGTCAGGTCCACGTCCTGGACGCCGATCGTGCCGTCGTCGTGCACCGCCGTGAGGCCGCGCAGCTCGAGGCGCTCGAGCCGCGCGCGGCCGTCGCGGTGCACCCGCACGGGCGGCGGCGCCGTGCCGGTGGCGAGGTCGACGCCGTGCGGCAGCCGGGTGATGTCCTCGCCGGCGGCGAAGGCGCTCGTGGCGCGCTGCCAGGAGCGCGTGCCCGGTGCCTCGGTGATGACGGCCCCGGCCACGACGCCGAACCAGCTGAACCCGCTGACCGCGCCGGTGACCAGCAGCGTCGTCGCGAGGTCCCACGCGCCCGCGACCATCGCGGCCCACGCGGCCACCACACCGACCTGCACCATGACGGTGGGGACGCCGTCGAGGACGGCCTGCACCCGGTGCTCGTGCACCGCGGAGGCGACGCGTCCGGTGTCCACCCGGCGCAGGTGCGCGTGGACCTGCGGCGTGCGGGCGGCGAGCTTCACGGTGCGGGCGGCGTCGAGCGCCGACACGAGCGCGCGCCCGAAGCGGGCCCGGGCCGCCGACGCCTGGGTCGCCGACCTGCCGGCGACCGGTCGGCCCGCGAGCGCGCAGGCGCCGGTGACGACCATGACGGCGAGCAGGACCGCACCCGCGAGCAGCGACCCGCTGAGCACCGCCGTGACCGCGACGACGACGAGGCCGTTGACGAGGTCCACCCACCGGTCGGCGTACAGCACGAAGCGGTCGGCGTCGAGCGCCCGGGCGACCACCTCGCCGGGCGGCGTGCGGCGCAGCCGGTGCTGCCGGGTCTGGCCGACGAGGACGGCCATGCGGACCCGCAGCAGGATCTCGACCCACCAGCGGGGGTAGAGGCGGAAGGCCGCGGCGTGGCAGAGCGGCACCAGGAGCAGGATCCCGGCCATGACGCCCACCAGGGCGACCGGCGTGCGCCCGTCCTGCAGCGACTCGACGGCGTTCCCCCAGAGGTACCCGGTCAGCGCCCCCTGTGCCGCGAACATGCTCGCGGCGAGGAAGAGCACGGCGCCGGCCATCCCCCAGGCCGGCCGGACGACGACCGAGCGCGCGACGCTCCGGGCCAGGCTCGGGCCGGTGCCGGGGTCGGCCAGCTCGGGAGGGGCGCCCGTGCGGCGGCGGGCGCCGACCGCCTCGGAGCCGGCGGGGCCGGCTTGGTCCGCGGACCCGGCCCGATCCGCGGACCCGGTGGGCTCCGCCGTGCCCGCGGGCGCGAGCGCGTCGAGCCCGTCCGCGCCGCTGGCCTCGAGCAGCGCCCGGAACGGGCCGTCGGCACGGGCGAGCTCGGCACGGGGACCCTGCTCGACCACGCGGCCGTGGTCGAGCACGACGATCCGGTCCGCGCGCTCGACGGTGCCCAGGCGGTGCGCGACGAGCACGCCCGTGCGGCCCCCGAGCAGCCGCTCCGAGGCCGCCACCACGCGCGCCTCGGTGTGCGGGTCCATGCGGGCGGTCGCCTCGTCGAGCACGACGACCTGCACGTCGCGGACCAGCAGGCGCGCGAACGCGACGAGCTGCTCCTCCCCCGCCGACAGGGACGTCCCGCCCGGCCCGAGCAGGGTGTCGAGGCCGTCGGGGAGCCCGGCCACCCACTCGGTGAGCCGCAGCTCGGCGACGGCGGCCTCGACGTCGGACCGCGGCACGTCGGCGAACAGGGCGATGTTCTCGGCGAGCGTGCCCGCCAGGATCTCGGTGCGCTGCGTGACCACCCCGACGGCGCCGCGCAGGGCCTGCAGGTCCAGGTCGCGCACGTCGACGCCGCCCAGCAGCACGGAGCCCGGCTCGGGCTCGACGGCGCGCGACAGCAGCGAGGCGAGCGTCGACTTGCCCGAGCCGGTGCGCCCGACCAGGGCCACGGTCTGCCCGGCGGGCACGCGCAGCGAGACACCCTGCAGGGCGAACGTCCCCTCCTCGTACGCGAAGTGCAGGTCGCGCAGCTCGATGTCGAGCGGGCCGTCCGGCACCGGGCGGCCGCCGGCGGGCTCCGGGTCCGCGTCGAGGAGCTGCCGGATCCGGATCGCCGCGCCGATGCCCTCCTGGAGGTCCGGCAGGTGGCGGGCGAGCTGGTCGATCTGGCCCACGAACGTCGCGGTCACGAGGAACAGCGTCACCAGGCCGGCCACGGAGATCTCGTCGGTGACCGCGAGCGCCACCCCGGACACGGCGACGGCGGCGAGGAGCGCGTGCAGCAGGACGCCGGCCCGGCGGGTCATGCGCGTCTCGACGACGAGCACCCGGTCGAGCGTCCGGTGGACGGCGGCCGCCGTCTCCGCCAGGCGGCGCACGGCGAACGCCTGCCCGAGGCTGGTGCGCAGGTCGTCGCGGGCGGCGACGGCCTCCTCGAGCGCGGCGGCGTTGTCGGTCCACGCACGCTCCTCGACCACCTTGCGCAGGGCGATCTCGCGCAGCAGGGGGCGCACCAGCAGCACGGTGGCCGCGCCGAGCACCGGGAACAGCACCCAGGCGGGCCACCACATCACGCCGGCGACGACCCACAGGGGCACCGACCCGATCACCGTGCGGCCCATGCCCCACAGCTGGCGGCGCACCAGCGCGCCGACGGCGTGCGTGTCGTCGTCGACGCGGTCGAGCACCTCCCCGACCGCCTGCTCGGTGAGGGTCGCGAGGGGCTGGTGCAGCGCCGCGCTCAGCAGGTCGCCCCGCAGCCGGCCCTCGGCCCGGTCGACGACGCCCGCCCACGCGACCCGCCCGGCGGTGTCGACGGCCGCGGCACCCACGACGCACAGCGCGAGCAGGCCGACGCCGAGCGTCGTCGGGTCCTGCGCCAGGCGGCCGGCCACGACCGTGCCGAGCGCGGTGCCGACCGTGCTCAGGGCGAGCGCGAGCAGCGCGACGGTGGCGACCGGGTTGCGCAGGCGCCGCCAGTCGAGGCGCCGCGAGGGGTCGGCCGCCGTGCGTGCGGGCGCGCCGTCGAGGGTGCGGCCGGGTGCGGGCGGGGCGTCGATCACGTCGACCGACACTACGGCGCGCCCCCGGCGCCTCCCCACCCTTTTCCGGGCCGCGGTCGCCTCAGACCAGGCCGAGCGCGCGGACCGCCTCGCGCTCCTCGACGAGCTCCGTGACGCTCGCGTCGATGCGGGCGCGCGAGAAGTCGTCGATCTCGAGGCCCTCGACGACCTCCCAGCCGGACCCGGACGACGTCACCGGGAAGGAGGACACCAGGCCCTCGGGAGTCCCGTACTGGCCGGTCGACCACAGGCCCGCGCTGGTCCAGTCGCCCTCCGGCGTGCCCAGGACCCAGTCGCGCACGTGGTCGACCGCCGCGTTCGCGGCCGACGCCGCCGACGACGCGCCACGGGCCTCGATGATCGCGGCGCCCCGCTTGGCGACCGTCGGGATGAACTCCTCGGTGAGCCACGACGTGTCCGAGGCCAGCTCGCGGCCGGGACGCCCACCGACCTGCGCGTGGGACAGGTCGGGGTACTGCGACGCCGAGTGGTTGCCCCAGATCGTGACCCGGTGGACCTCGGACACCGGCACGCCGGCCTTCTTGGCCACCTGCGACAGGGCCCGGTTGTGGTCCAGGCGGGTCATCGCCGTGAACCGCTCCTTGGGCACGTCCGGGGCGTTGGACGCCGCGATGAGCGCGTTGGTGTTGGCGGGGTTGCCGACCACCAGGACGCGCACGTCGTCGGCCGCGCCGTCGTTGATCGCCCTGCCCTGCGGGGCGAAGATGCCGCCGTTGGCCTCGAGCAGGTCGGCCCGTTCCATGCCGGGCCCGCGCGGGCGCGCCCCGACGAGCAGGGCGACGTTCGTGCCCGCGAAGGCCTGGGCCGGGTCGTCGTAGATGTCGACCCCGGCCAGGAGCGGGAAGGCGCAGTCGTCGAGCTCCATCGCGGTGCCCTCGGCCGCCGTGACGGCCTGGGGGATCTCGAGGAGTTTGAGCCGCACGGGCGTGTCCGGGCCGAGCATCGCGCCCGAGGCGATCCGGAAGAGCAGCGCGTACCCGATCTGGCCTGCGGCTCCGGTCACGGTGACGTTCACAGGTGTCGTCATGGCCCTACTCTTGCGCACCTCGCGGGCGCGGTCCACGGACACGACCGGCCGGTTCCCGCTCCGGACGGACGCCGAGCCGGTAACGTGCGACACGTCACCACCGCGGACGTGGCGTGCCGCCGGCACCCAGCGTCCGTCCAGACGACGGTGGCAGGATCCCGAGCGGCCTGCGGTCGACGTCGGGCCGCGTCCCGGCGGGCGCACGAGACGCCCGTCTCCCGAGCAGAGAAGGACCCTCATGTCCCAGGACATCGCCGCGCAGAGCGGCACGCCTGTCGTGGTCGTCGAGGAGACGACCACCGCCACGCCCACCTACGGACTCGCGACACGACTGGCTGCCGAGGCGTTCGGCACGTTCGTGCTCGTGCTGGCGATCGTCGGCACGTGGGCGTTCAACGCGCTCAACAACGGCTCGATCGTCCCCGTGGCGCTCGCCGCCGGCACCGCGCTGCTCGCGGCGATGGCGGCCGTCGGGCACGTGTCCGGCGGGCACTTCAACCCCGCCGTGACCCTCGGCATGGTCCTCGCGGGCCGCACGCCGTGGCGCGACCTGGCCCCGTACTGGCTCGCGCAGCTCGTCGGGGCCGCGCTGAGCGCGGTGGTGCTGTGGTCGGTCGTGCCGGCCGGCTACCCGGCCCTGATCGGTGTCGAGGACAAGGCCGCCGTCATGCAGGCCACAGCCAACGGCTACGGCGACCACTCGCCGCTCGCGACGCTCGCCACGCGCGTCGGCGCCGAGGGCAGCTTCACCGTCTGGTCGGCGCTGCTCGTCGAGATCCTGCTCACCGCCGTCCTCGTGGGCGTCT
>JAPSLD010000066.1 GCA_031181105.1 Isoptericola sp.
TCGCCGCCGACGGCCACGCCGTCGCCGTGCTGGACCTGCTCGACGAGCAGGCCGCCGAGACCGCGTCGGACATCGCCTCGGGCGGCGGGCGTGCGCTCGGGATCGGGGTGGACGTCGCCGACGCCGACGCCGTCTCCGCGGCCGTGGCGCGCGTCGCCGACGAGCTCGGGCCGCCCACGATCCTCGTCAACAACGCCGGCATCCTGCGCGACAACCTGCTGTTCAAGATGTCCGAGGACGACTGGGACTCCGTGCTGCGCGTGCACCTGCGCGGCGCCTTCGTCGTGACGCGGGCCGTGCAGTCCCACATGGTCTCCGCCGGCTGGGGCCGCATCGTCAACCTGTCGAGCACGTCGGCGCTCGGACACCGGGGGCAGGTGAACTACTCCGCCGCGAAGGCCGGCATGCAGGGCTTCACCAAGACGCTCGCGATCGAGCTGGGCAAGTTCGGCGTCACGGCCAACGCCGTCGCGCCCGGCGTCATCGAGACCGAGATGATCCGGGCGACGGCAGAGCGGGTCGGGATGCCGCTCGAGGACTTCCTCGCCGAGGCCGCGAAGGACGTCCCCGTCGGCAGGGCGGGCCGGCCGGAGGACGTCGCCGCAGCGGTCGCGTTCTTCTGCTCCGAGCAGGCCGCGTACGTCTCGGGGCAGGTGCTCTACGTTGCGGGCGGCCCCAAGGCGTGAGGCTTGCGAGCCGTCCTACAGTGGCGCCATGGTTCTCACCCGCCCGTACCCACCGCACCCCTACTCGCTGCTGCCCGAGGTCGCGTCGTTCACGCTGACCAGCCCGGACGTCACCGACGGCGGGCGCCTCGCGGTCGACTTCACGGTCGACGGCGACGGCGTGTCACCGGCGCTGGAGTGGTCCGGCTTCCCCGAGGGCACGCAGTCGTTCGTCGTGAGCTGCTTCGACCCGGACGCGCCCACGCCGTCGGGGTACTGGCACTGGAGCATGGTGGACGTGCCGACGTCGGTCACGTCGCTGCCGCGCGGAGCGGGCGCCGCGGACGGGTCGGGCCTGCCCGACGGCGCGTACCACGTCCGCAGCGACGGCCGCACGCCCGGCTTCGAGGGTGCGGCTCCTCCGCCCGGGGACCACGAGCACCGGTACGTCTTCGCGGTGCACGCGCTCGACGTGCCTCAGCTCGGCGTCGGGCCCGAGGCGACCAGCACACAGGTGGCCTTCAACGCGGTGTTCCACACCCTGGCCCGTGCCGTCCTCGTCGGCACGTACCAGCGATGAGCGGGCTGCCCACGCTCGGCGACCTCGACTGGGCACCCGCCCTGGACCGTCCGGAGCTCCTCGCGGCGCCCGTGCGGGACGCGCTGCGCGCGTGGGCCGCGGCGGACGGGCGGGTCGCCGGGCAGGTCGCCGTGGCCGAGATCGACCCGGACCACGCGGACACCGCCACGCTGAACGACGTGCACGGGCTGCCGCCCGAGGCGTCGGCCAACTGCGTCGTGGTGGCCGGCCGGCGCGGCGACGTCGAGCGCGTCGCGGCGTGCGTCGTGACCGCGACGACGTTCGCCGACGTCAACACGCGCGTGCGCAAGCTCCTCGACGCGCGCAAGGCCTCGTTCCTGGCGACGGACCGCGCGACGGCCGAGTCGGGGATGGAGTACGGGGGCATCACGCCGGTCGGCCTGCCCGCGTGCTGGCGCGTCCTCGTGGACGCGAGGTTCGCGCGGCCGGACGCGCCGGCCCTCATGGGTTCGGGCGTGCGCCGCTCGAAGCTGCTCATGCCCGGTGAGCTGCTGTGCGCGATGCCGGGCGTCGAGGTGGTCGAAGGGCTCGGTATCGAGCGCTGACGCGCCTCAGCACTCGGCGCGGCCGCGCCGCCAGTAGCCCATGAAGGCCACGGACTTGCGGTCGACGCCCTTCTCGGACACGAGGTAGCGGCGCAGCGTCTTGATGACGCCCGCCTCGCCCGCGAGCCACGCGTAGAGCACCGTGTCCTGCACCAGCGGGCGGCCCGACGCGTCGACGGGGACCTCCCAGAGGATCTCCGCATCGACGTCGACGTCGGTGAGCTCGCTGCCGAGGTCGACGCCGGCAGCCGTGACGGCCGGGCTCGGGGCGTCCGTCGCGGACGCGCGCACGCCCATGGCGAGCAGGCGGTCCGCGGCCTGCTGGACGGCCGGGACCAGGGCGGCACCGTGCTCCCCGTCCTCGCGCGGCAACCAGGTGACCCGTACGCCCGCGGGCGCGGCGAGCGTCCAGCGGTCCTCGCGGTGCGGGACTTCGAGGAAGACCTCGCCGACCGCGTCGTCGGGCAGCGACTCGCAGATCGCGGCGATGGCGGGGACGGCCGTCTCGTCGCCCGCGAGCAGCAGGGCGTGGCTGGCGCGCGGCGGCGCGAACTCGAGGCCGCCGTGCGGGCCGCCCGTGTACGCCGCGTTGGGACCCATGATCACGAGCGGCGAGCCCGGCCTGGCCCCGTTCGCCCAGCGGGAGGCGGGTCCGGTGTCACCGTGCAGGACGATGTCGACGTCGACCTCGCGGCGGTCCTGGCGCACGGCCCGGACGGTGTAGGTGCGCAGCGGGTTGCGGCGCTCCTCCGGCAGGGCGCGCCAGGAGGTGAACCAGTCCGGGCTCTGCCGGTCCAGGTACTCCCAGCCGCCGCACGGGGCGGGCAGGAGGAACTTGATGCGCTGGTCGCAGCCGTTGTCGGCGAACTGGTCCAGGTCGTCGCCGGTGAACGTGATGCGGATGAAGGAGGGGCACAGCCGGGTCACCCGGGAGACGACGACGTCGAACATCCGCCACGGCTGGGCGGGCGCGAGCTCCTCGGTGAGGGACGCTGCGGCCTCGGTGTCGGCGGCGGGCGCCTCGACGGTGTCTGTCACGGTGGTTAGCCTAACCTCACTTCGGCGGGTCAGGACAAGCACTCGTGACGTGGATCACATCCGCGCGAGGACCTCCGCGAACGCGCGCTCGAGCACCGACTCGGCCTGCGTGACGGGGTCGGGCACCGCCCGGACGTGCCGGCGAGCGGGTGCCGGCGACGGGGGCGCGCTCGACCGGTAGGTGTGACCGGTGGGCGTGGTGGTGAGAACGGTGTGCGGTGCCGTGCCGCCGGGATCGATGCCGGTGTGGAGCACCCGTTGAGACCATCCCGGGGCGTTCTTGGCCTGGTTGCACGACTCGCACAGGCCCTGGCCGTTGGCGAGGTCGGTCGCGCCGTCCTGGCCGTGCTCGACGACGTGGTCGAGGTGGCGGACCGGCGCGTCGCAGTACGGGGTGCGGCAGATCCCCTGGTCACGGGCGCGCAGCAGGGCCGCGAGGCCGTCGGCGAAGAAGCGCCGGCTGGAGGTCGCGGCGACCAGCCGCCCCGCCGGGTCGGCGTAGAGCTGACGGACCCACGCCTCGCCCGTGTCGATGCCGTGGGCGACGAGCTCACGAGCGACCTGTGCGGGCACCGTGCCGTACCCGGCGCCGCGGGAGTCCAGGACAGCGGCCGGCTCGTGGCCGGCACCCAGCAGCGAGGCGTCCGAGATCACGAGGTTGACGGCGACGGGAACCGCGTCGGGCTCCTGCTGGCCGGTGAGCCGCTGCACGAGCGTGTCGGCCATGACCTGCCCGCGTGAGCGTGGGGCGTCGTCGCCGCCAGGACCCGACGCCACGGCGAGATCGGCCGCCTCCTTGAGCGCCGCGTATGCGGCCACTCCTCGGCCGACCGGCAGCAGCGCGGTCAGGTAGACCATCGCGTCCGGCGCGGGACGGATCGTCACCGTCCGCTCGGCCTCGGCCCGGCGTGCGCGCGAGACGACGGCGGCCGGGTCGAGCCGCGCCGCCAGCGCGCGCGCCCGTCCGGTCAGCCGCCTCACCCCGACGCCTTCGAGCGTCGCGTGGTCCGCGCACAGCTCGCGGTCGACCTGTCGGCGGGCTTCGAGCGGCAGGCACGCCGTCTCCCGCACGAGCAGCGTGGCCGCATGCTCGTCGATCACCCCGGCAGCGAGCGCCTCGAAGGTGTACGGCATCTCGGTGTGCCAGATGCGTGCAGCACCGAGAAAGACGCGTGCCCGGTGCGGCGACGTGCGCGTCGCGAGGGCCACATGCATCGGCACGCCGCGGCCGACCCGGTCGGTGGCCGGGCCCTCGGCACGCTCCGCGCCGCGGACGACCTCGTCCAGCTCGACGGCGACCGACGCCTGCACTGCGACCGCGGCCCGCTTGAGCTCCTCCAGCGCGCCCAGCAGCTCGACCAGCGCCGTCGCATCGCCCGGGAGCCGGCCGTCCAGCAGGGTCGCGCGAAGCTCGTCCACGACGTCGGCGGACAGGCCGGACGACCTCGTCGCTGCACGGACGTCGCCGTCCGGTGCCACCGAGATCTCCGCCGTCATGGTCACCATCGTATCGAACGTACGTTCGAACGGCAAGGGCGACGCGCAGTCTTCGGCTGTCCACAGGAAGCGCGCGAGGTCTCGCCCTCGAGCAGGCTGGGACGCTACGCTCGACGCCGCCGTGGGGTCGTCCGGCACCTCGGCGCTGCTGAACCGACGTGGATCCTGACCCGAGGGAAGTACGCATGGCCCGCGCACTCCGCCGCCGTCCGATCGCTGCCGCCGCGCTCGCCCTCTCCGGCCTCGCGGCCGGGTGCTCCGGCGCCGAGGACCCGGAGCCCGCGACGCCCGAGCCGACGCCGGTCACGAGCGCACCCAGCGCATCACCGTCGCCGAGCCCGTCCGCCGAAGACGTCGACAAGCCTGAGCGACCCGCGGCGATGGATCAGCACGACGCCGACGGTGCCGCGGCGGCTCTGGAGTACTTCCTCGCGCTTGATCTGTATGCAATGCGTACCGGCGACGTGTCAGATCTCGAGGCGATGTCCCACGACTCGTGCGAGTACTGCGAGTCTCGCATCGAGCAAGCCGAAACGATCGCCGAGCGTGACGACGTATTCGTCGGTGGTTCAACCACATTCACCATCTTGACGAGCTACCAGCAGGATGCTGCCACCGGCCTATGGCCGCTCGACGTCGAGATCCGCGAGGACTCGGCGACGATCACCGATAGTGCTGGCGAGGAGGTATATGAATCCGAGGATGGCGTGGCGCAGCGACGCGTAGAAATGGGCATCGTTGATGGGGACTGGGTGGTCGTTGAGATTGGCCCGATCCCTGAGGACTGACAATGATGCGACAAATTGTAATGACTTCGGCGGCTACTGTCGGCCTCCTGCTGGGCAGTACGGCAATCGCGTCAGACAATGCGCCGGATTACGGCTCCCAGATCGAGGATTCGGCAAGTCCGAAGGTCAATGTCTCCGCCACGCTCGAAGAAGAGCACGAGCTCGTCTCGTCGTCGAGCGGCTCGTCACCGTCGGACGTCGTGTACTGGCGTGCCACCGCGTCCCTCTGCCTGCTGACGGACATCGCGGGCTTCGTCACGGAGCTGGCGGCGTCGTGCGCCGAGGGCGAGGAGCTCGCCGACGCGGCGCTCGAGTGCGACGCCGAGTCCTACGCCCTCGGCGCGCTGTTCCGCGCCGAGCGACTCCCGTCCGGCAACCTGGGTACGCCCGAGCTTGTGAGCGAGGGCAGCTGCGTCACGACGGCGGACCTGCTGGACGCCGCCGCGCGCGAGTTCGCGAGCCTCCCGATCGAGCCGTCGCCGCTGCACGTCCAGCCGCCGGACGGCTGGACGCTGATCAACGTCGACACGATCACCTACACCGACGACGCCCCGCAGGAGTTCGAGACGGAGCTGCTCGGCGTGCCGGTCGTCATCCGCGCGGTGCCGGCCGAGTTCTCGTGGGACTACGACGACGGCAGCGCCCCGCTCGTGACCGACCACCCGGGCGCGCCGTACCCGGACGGCTCGGTCGGGCACACGTACACGGCCTCCGGAGAGGTCACGATCCGCCTCACCACGACCTGGCGCGGCCAGTTCCAGATTGCCGGGACGCCCACCTGGACCGACGTCCCGGGGTCGGCCACGACGAGCACCACCGCGGGACCGATCACCGTCCACGAGGCGAGCACGCGCCTCGTCGAGGACCCGGCCGGCTGACCCGCTCAGGGCTCCGGCTCGTCGTCGCGCGCGACCACGACGGGGCACGGTGCGACGCGGATCATCGTGTGCGACACCGAGCCCAGGAGCAGCGAGGCGAACCCACCCCGCCCCCGCGTGCCCACGACGAGCCGGTCCGCCTCGGCCGCCTCCTGGTGCAGCACGTCGACCGCGCGCCCCTCGCAGACCCGCCCCTCGACCTCGAGGGAGCCCGGGCGCCAACCGCGTGCCTCGGCGTGGTCGCGGAGGTGCTCGAGGCCTGCGGCCAGCGTGCGGTCGGCGGCCGCCTCGGTGGCGTCGCGCGGGAGGCTGCCCAGCGCGAACGACTCGACCCACTCCGCCGGCCCGGGGCGCCATGCGACCACCACGCGCAGCGGCAGCGCGCCGTACCAGGCGGCGTCCGCCGCGTGCTCCAGGGCGCGGGCCGCGGACGACGAGCCGTCGAACCCGACGACGACGCGCCGTTGCCCCACCGTCCGCACCTCGGGCAGCACCGGCACGACCGCGACCGGGCAGTGCGCGTGCGCCGCGAGCTGGAGCGCCACGGAGCCCCGGAGCTCCTCGACGAGCGCGTGATGCGGGGACGACCCGACCGCCACGAGCGACGCGCCGCGCGACATCCCGACGAGCGCCCCGGCCGGCGAGGCGTACTCGACGTACGTCTCCGCCTCCACCCCGGGCACGATGTCGCGCACGCGTGCGGCGGCCTCCTCGACGACGGGCCACCCGCCCGTGTCGCTCCCCACCTCGCGGCCGTCGGCGCGCGCGGCGAGCCCGGTGTCGTGCTCGTCGCGCACGTAGACGACCTGGAGCGAGCACCCGCGCGCCCGGGCCTCGCGACCCGCCCACCCGAGGGCCGCCTCCGCGGCCGCGGACGCGTCGTAGCCGACGACGACCGGCCCTGCCGCGCTCCGGCGCGTCGTCGGCGGGGTGCCGGCCGCGCTCACGCGCCCATCGTCTCTCCGAACCGGGTCAGGAGCGAGTCGCCCAGAACGCGACCGCCGAGGCCGCGGCGACGTTGAGCGAGTCGACACCGCCCGCCATCGGGATCCGCACCACGACGTCGGCCGCCTCGACCGCGCCGCGCGACAGCCCGTCGCCCTCGGTCCCCAGGACGAGCGCGAGCCGCTCGGGCGGCTCCGCCGCCAGGTCGTCGAGCGACACCGCGTCGTCCGCGAGGGCGAGCGCCGCGACCGTGAACCCGTCCTCGGCGAGCGCGTGCAGGCCACCGGGCCAGGACTCGATGCGCGTCCACGGCACCTGGAAGACGGTGCCCATCGAGACGCGGACCGATCGCCGGTACAGGGGGTCGGCGCACCGGGGCGAAACCAGCACGGCGTCGACGCCGAGCGCCGCGGCCGAACGGAAGATCGCCCCGACGTTGGTGTGGTCGACAATGTCCTCGAGCACCGCCACCCGGCGCGCTCCTGCCCCGTCGCGCGCTCGGGTGACGAGCTCGTGGACGCTCGGGAGGGCCGGTCGGTGCATGGCCGCGAGCGCCCCGCGGTGCAGGTGGAACCCGGTCACCTGGCGCAGGACGTCCTCGTCGCCGACGAACACCGGCACGTCGGGGTGCTCGGCGAGGACGTCGGCCATCGACCCGAGCCACTTGTCCGCCATGAGGAAGGACCGCGGGCTGTGCCCCGCGGCGAGCGCGCGCCGGATCACCGTCGAGGACTCCGCCATGTACAGCCCCTCGGCGGGCTCCCGCGCGGTCCGCAGCCTGACGTCGGTCAGGCCAGTGTAGTCGCGCAGCCGCGGGTCGGTGGGGTCCGTCACGCGCACGACCGCGGCGAGCAGGCCGGCGGGCAGGTCGGAGGGCGAGCCGGAGGGCAGGCCGGAGGGATCGCTCACGCCGGGATTGTCTCAGCCGGGAGCACGTCCTCCAGCCGTCGCGGCGGGCGCGAGCGCTGCCACGCACCCGGGGTCACGCCGTGCCGGCGCACGAAGGCGCGGTGGAAGCCCGGCGCCGAGTCGTACCCGACCCGCCGGGCCACCGCCGTCACGCTCGCACCCGGCTCGCGGAGCAGGCGGGCGGCGACGTCCATGCGCCACGCCGCCACGTAGGTCATCGGCGCCTCCCCCACGAGGGCGCCGAACCGTTCGGCGAAGGCCGAGCGAGACATGCGCGCCTCTCGTGCGAGCGCCTCGAGGTTCCAGGGCGCGCCCGGGTCGCGGTGCACGGCGTGCAGCGCCGGACCGATCGCCGGGTCACGCAGCGCCGCGACCCAGCCCGACGCCGGTTCCTCGTCCTCGAGCCATCCCCGCACGGCGTGCACGACCACGACGTCGGCCAGCCGTGCCGTGACCACGTCGGTCCCCGGGCGCGGCTCGCGGGCCTCGCGCCCGATCGACTCGACGGCGGCCGCGAGCCAGCCGTCCGGCCCGCCGCGCCCGGCACGCAGCGCGGGCGGCAGGCTCTCGAGGAGCCGCCCGACGGCCGGGTCCGCGAAGCCGACCGCGCCGCACGCGAGGGTGGCGGCGGCCCCGCCGCCGTCGATCACGAGGTGCTCGTAGCGCTCGCCGACCTGCTCGCGCTCGACGTCCCACAGGCTCCGCGACGGGACGCCAGGGGCGCTGAGCACCCGGTGCCCCGAGCCGTGGGGCACGAGGAGCAGGTCGCCCTGCACCAGGTCGTACGCCTGCCCCTCGACCTCGACCACGGCCCTGCCCTCGAGGAGCAGGTGGAACATCAGCGTGCGCGGCAGCGCCGGGAGCTCCAGGCCCCACGGCTCGCTGAACCGGCCCGTCGAGTAGAAGACGCCGGTCATCTCGAGGTCGGCGAGGACGTCGCCCCACCGGTCCGCCGCACGCCCGTCCGTCATACGCCCCATCGTCGCTCGGTCTGGACGATCGGTCAAGAAACCCGGCGCTCCGCTGATTGATCGTCCGCCCGGTCGAGCCGACGCTTGAGACACCGCCGAACCGCACGAGGTCCGGCACGGACGAAGGAGACAACGATGGACGTTCTCGTGGTGGGTGGCACGCGTGGCACTGGCCTCGCCGTGGTCCGGCAGCTCGTGGCCGACGGTCACACGGTGACGGCGTTCGGCCGCACGGCGACCACGGCCTTCGCCGGGCACGACGTCGGGACCCGGGTCACCGGCGCCGGCTCTGTGCGCCCGGTCGACGGCGACGCGCTCGACCCCGACGCCGTCTCGGCGGCGGTCGCCGGCCAGGACGCGGTCGTGGTGATGCTCGGCATCTCCGACAACCCGCTGGCGGTGCACTGGCTGCGGCGCGCGACGACGGCCCTCGACGTGCGCTCGGCCGGGACCGCGGTGGTCGTCGAGGCGATGCGGCGCGAGGGGGTGCGGCGCCTGGTGGTCCAGACGACGTACGGCCTGGGCGAGTCCTGGGCGAACCTCGACCTGACGTGGCGGCTGATGTTCCGCTGGGTGATCGGGCGTCAGTTCGCGGACTCGGCGGCGCAGGAGCAGGTGGTCCGCGCGAGCGGTCTGGACTGGACGCTCGTGCGCCCCGTGTCGCTCACGGACGACGCGCCCGACGCACCGCCGACCGTGGCGGTCGACGACGCGGTCGTCGGGATGAAGGTGGCCCGCGCGCAGGTGGCACGCGCGGTCGCGGACGCGCTCGCGGCGTCCGCGACCGTCGGTGCGACGCTCAGCGTGTCGTCACGGTGAGCGCCCGCTCCCCCGGCTCGGCGAGGCGGAACGTGACGGGATCCCCGCCGCCCTCCGGGACCGACAGGCGGTAGTCGCCCAGGAAGCCGCTGACCCCGACGCGCCCGGAGACGTCCGTGCGCAGGCGCGTCGGGGCGAGCCACCACTCCTCCTTGACGAGCCGGCGCAGCCGCTCGTAGGCGGGCTTGGGCGACCCGTCCGCCCGCAGCAGCCCGCCCGGCGCGCCGAGCCACATCCCGCGGTCGGACAGCCCCCAGTACGTCGCGGCCTGCACGGCGGGGTGGCTCAGCAGGGTGCGGTAGTGACGCTCGACCTCGTCGGCCTGGCGCTCCTCGCCCTCGGGCGTCGACGGCCAGCCCTCGACCTGCCAGTCGTTGAGGTCCACGATCTCGGGCGGCATGAGGTCGCCCGACAGCAGCGTGGTCTCGGTGAGATGGATCGGGATCCCGTAGCGGCTGAAGCGCTCGAGGACCCGCAGGGTCTTCTCCTCGCCCCAGTAGCCCTGGTGCATGTGGCTCTGCAGCCCGAGGCGGTCGATGCGGATCCCGGCCTCGAGCACGGCCTCGACGAGGCACTCGTAGGCGGTCGACATGTCGAAGTCGTTGAGGAGCAGCGTGGCGCCCGGGTTGACCGCGCGTGCCTCCTCGAACGCCATGCGGATCATCTCGACCCGGCCCCTGAGGCGGGCGAGCGGGGTGATGGCGTTCTCCTCGGCCGTGAACACGGGCATGATCACGACCTCGTTGATCGCGTCCCAGGTGTCGACGACGCCGGCGAAGTCGGCGACGTCACGACGGATCCGCGCCCGCTGAAGCCGTTCGACCTCGTCGGTGGGACGGCCCAGCAGCCAGCGCGGCTGCACGGTGTGCCACACGAGCGGGTGGCCCTTGACGGCCACGCCGCGGTCGGCGAACCAGCGGGCGGTCGCGAGGAGCTCCGCGGTGCGGGGCCGCCCCTCCTCGGGCTCGAACGTGCCCCAGTAGAAGGGCAGCGTGGTGGTGTTGAAGACGTCGAGCCAGCGCGTTGCGAAATCGTTGTCGTAGTCGACGTCGGTCGAGGTGCCGTTGGCGAGGTTCACCAGGTCGAAGCCGATGCACCCGAAGCCGAACGCGTGCCCGGTCTGCTCGACGACGACGTCGGCGCCGGCGAGCGGGGTGCCGTCGGGCCCGACGACGGTCACCACGGCGTCGGCGCGGCGGTGCGCCAGGGCGGGGTCGGGCGTGTGGTCCGTGGGTGGCGCGAAGAGTGAGGTCACCGCCACAGCGTGCCACAGGCCGCGGTCACCGGTCGGCGACGACCGGCGCGGCGAACTGGCTCTCGTACAGGCGCGCGTAGGCCCCTCGGGCGGCGAGCAGCGCGTCGTGGGTGCCCTGCTCCACGATGCGCCCGTGCTCCATGACGACGATGCGGTCGGCGTCCCGGACGGTAGACAGGCGGTGCGCGATGACGAACGACGTCCGCCCGGAGCGCAGCGTGCTCATCGCCTGCTGCACGAGCACCTCGGTGCGGGTGTCGACCGAGCTCGTCGCCTCGTCGAGCACGAGGATCTCCGGGTCGGCGAGGAACGCGCGCGCGATCGTCAGCAGCTGCTTCTCGCCGGCCGAGAGGCTCGTCGCCTCGTCGTCGAGCATCGTGGCGTACCCGTCGGGCAGCGTCCGGACGAACGGGTCCACGTGCGTCGCGCGCGTCGCCGCGAGGAGCTGCTCCTGCGTCAGCTCCACGCCGTCGCGCACCCCGTAGCGCAGGTTCTCCTCGATGGTGCCCCGGAACAACCAGGTGTCCTGCAGCACCATCCCGATGCGCGAGCGGAGCGCCTCGCGGGTGAGCTCGCGCGTGTCGACGCCGTCGAGCGTGATGCGCCCCGAGTCGACCTCGTAGAACCGCATGAGGAGGTTGACGAGCGTGGTCTTGCCCGCGCCCGTCGGCCCGACGATCGCGACGGTCTGTCCCGGCTCGGCCACGAGGTCGACGTGCTCGAGGAGCGGCTCGCCGTCGACGTACGAGAACGACACGTCCTCGAACGTGACGCGGCCGCGGACGGCGTCGAGCCGGCGGGCCGGCACCGGGTCGGGCGTCTCCTCGGGCGCGTCGAGCAGCTCGAAGACCCGCTCGGCCGACGCGACGCCCGACTGCAGCAGGTTCATCATCGAGGCGACCTGCGTGAGCGGTTGCGTGAACTGCCGCGAGTACTGGATGAACGCCTGGACGTCGCCGATGGACAGCTGCCCCGACGCGACGCGCAGGCCGCCGATGACGGCCACGAGCACGTAGTTCAGGTTGGCCAGGAACCCCATCGACGGCTGGATCGTGCCGGAGATGAACTGCGCCCTCGAGCTCGACTCGTACAGCGCGTCGTTCTCCTCGGCGAAGCGCTCGGCGGCGTCGCGCTGGCGGCCGTAGACCTTGACGAGCGCGTGGCCGGTGAACATCTCCTCGACGTGCGCGTTGAGACGCCCCGTCGCGGCCCACTGGGCGACGAACTGGGGCTGGGAGCGCCTGGCGATGCGCAGCGTCACGAGGACGGACACGGGCACGGTCACGAGGGCGACGAGCGCCAGCACCCACGAGATCCAGAACATCATCGCGAGCACGCCGACGACGGTCAGGAGCGAGGTGACGAGCTGGGCGAGCGTCTGGGTCGTGGTCTGGGCGACGTTGTCGATGTCGTTCGTGACGCGGGAGAGGATCTCGCCCCTGCGCTGGGAGTCGACGTAGCCGAGCGGCACGCGGTGCAGCTTGGCCTCGACGTCGTCGCGCAGCCGGCGCACGGTGTTCTGCACCGCGACGGTCATGATGCGCGCCTGCAGCCAGCCGAACAGGAACGCGCCGGCGTAGACGGCGAGGGCCCACGCCAGGACGCCCGCGAGCCGGCCGCCGTCGATCCCCTGCCCGACGACGAGGCCGTCCATCGTGGTGAGCAGGTCGGCCTGGCTCTCGTCGCCCGCGGCGCGCAGGGCGTCGGTCGCCTCGGCGGCGCCCGTGCCGGTGGGCAGCGTGGCGGCGAGCGTGCGCCCGAGCATGCCCTCGAAGATCACGTCGGTCGCCGCGCCGAGGATCCTCGGCCCCGCCACCGCGAGCGCGACCGAGACGACGCCGCACAGCGTCAGCAGCCCGACGCGCACGCTCTCGGGACGCATGGTCCGCGCGAACCGGCGCAGCGAGCCGCTGAAGTCGATCGGCTTCGCGACGGGTGCCGCGACGCCGGGACCCATGGGCCCGCCGGGTCGCGGGCCGGGTGGCGGCCCGGCAGCCGCGGGGGGCCGGGCGGGCGCGGTGCTCATGCGGCCTCCTCGAGGGACATCTGGGAGGCGACGATCTCCTGGTACGTCTCGTCGGCGGCCAGCAGCTCCGCGTGGGTGCCGATCCCCACGACGCGCCCGTGGTCGAGCACGAGGATCTGGTCGGCGTCACGGATCGTCGCCACCCGCTGGGCGACGACGATGACCGTCGCACCGGCGGTCCAGGGCCGCATCGCGGCCCGCAGGCGAGCGTCGGTCGCCTGGTCAAGCGCCGAGAAGGAGTCGTCGAAGAGGTACACGCGCGGTCGCCGGACGAGGGCACGGGCGATCGCGAGGCGCTGGCGCTGCCCGCCGGAGAACGTCGCGCCGCCCTGCGCCACGGGCGCGTCGAGGCCGCCGGGGAGCGCCTCGACGAAGTCGTGGGCCTGCGCCACCTCGAGCGCCTCCCACATCTCGTCCTCGGTCGCGTCCGGCCTGCCGTACCGCAGGTTGCTCGCCACCGTGCCGCTGAACAGGAACGCCTTCTGCGGCACCAGCCCGAGGAGCGAGCCCAGGTCGTCGCTCGCCAGGTCGCGCACGTCCACGCCGTCGATGCTCACCCGGCCGCCCGTGACGTCGAACAGCCGTGGCACGAGGTTGAGCAGCGTCGTCTTGCCGGCGCCCGTGGAGCCGACGACGGCGGTGACGGTGCCCGGCTCGGCGGTGAACGTGACGTCCGCGAGCACCGGCGCGTCCGCCCCCGGGTAGCGGAGCTCGACGCCGTCGAAGTCCACCCGGCCCTGCGGCCCGCGACCTCCCGAGAGCGCGTCGAGCGGCACCGGGTCGAGCGGCTCGGTCACAGACGTGCGGGTCGAGAGCACCTCGCCGATGCGGCCCGCGGCGACCGAGGCGCGCGGGACCATCATGACCATCATCGTCGACATCATGACGGCCATGAGGATGTACATCAGGTAGCTCAGGAACGCCATGAGGGAGCCGACCTGCATGCCGCCGCGCTCGATCTCCTGGGCGCCGAACCACAGGACCGCGACCTGCGACACGCTCATGACCAGCATCACCGCGGGGAACGCCAGCGCCATGAGCTTGCCGGCGCCGAGGGACGTCTCGTAGAGCGCCGCGTTGGCCGCGCCGAACCGCTGCAGCTCGCGCCGCTCGCGCACGAAGGCGCGGACGACGCGCAGCCCGGTGATCTGCTCGCGCAGCACGCCGTTGATCGCGTCGATGCGCTTCTGCATGGC
>JAPSLD010000067.1 GCA_031181105.1 Isoptericola sp.
ACTACGACGAGCCGTACCTCGTGATCGACCACCTGCGCGACGCCGAGGGGACGGGGTTCCTGCTCCTGCACGGGGTCGAGCCGGACCTCCAGTGGGAGCGCGTCATCGCGGCCGTCCGCGACCTCGTCGACCGCTTCGGCGTGTCGCTGACGGTCGGGTTCCACGGCATCCCGATGGGCGTGCCGCACACACGACCGCTGTCCCTGACGGCGCACGCGACCCGTGGCGGCCTCGTCGAGGACTACACCTCTTTCTTCGGACGCGTCCAGGTCCCCGGCTCGATGGCCTCCCTGCTCGAGTACCGCCTCGGCGAGGCCGGCCACGACGCCATGGGCTTCACCGTGCACGTGCCGCACTACCTCGGCCAGTCCCGGTACACGCCGGCGGCCGTCGTCGCGCTCCAGCACGTCGAGCGCGCGACCGGCCTCGACCTCGCGGCGGGCGTGCTCACCGCGGCCGCGGCGGACGCGACGATCGAGGTCGAGCGCCAGGTCCGCGAGTCGGCGGAGGTCACCGCCGTCGTGAAGGCGCTCGAGGAGCAGTACGACGCGTTCACGCGCTCGGTCGGCCGCACCAGCCTGCTGGCGGAGCAGGCGCCGCTGCCCACCGCCGAGGAGCTCGGCGAGGAGTTCGAGCGCTTCCTCGCGCAGCAGGGCGACGACTGACCCCGGCCGGGCGACCCTTTCCGGACCGCTTTCCCGGACGGCGATCTGGACCGTGGCACGCCGACGTGGTCCGTGCCACACTGGCGCCGTTGCAGCGGCGGACCGACGCTCGACCGGCGTCGGCGGCTCGCGCAGCGACGGGCGGCCGGCCGGTCCGTCCGAGGATCGTGGACGGAAGGTCGAAGGATCAGCATGGCGCAGGGTTCTGTGAAGTGGTTCAACGCGGAGAAGGGCTACGGCTTCATCGCCCAGGACGACGGCGGGGCCGACGTCTTCGTGCACTACTCGGCGATCCAGTCGCAGGGGTACCGCTCGCTCGAGGAGGCGCAGCGGGTCGAGTTCGAGATCACCCAGGGGCCCAAGGGGCCGCAGGCGGAGCAGGTCGTCCCGCTCTGACGTCTCGCCGAGACCGTACGAAGGCCGCGTCCCGTGCCGGGGTGCGGCCTTCGTCGTGAGTCGGGATGGTGCGAGCAGAGGCGTGCGAGCAGGGGGCGCGCGAGCAGGAGCCGGGCGATCAGGGCAGCGGCGCCGCCGTCCCGGCGAACCGCTCGAGCTCGGCGCCGGCGAGCAGGTGCGCCGGGACGGGCAGCGTGCGCAGGGCCCGGCCGAGGGCCGGGTCGCGCAGGTCCGTGCCCGCCGGCGGGCCGGGCTCGCCCCCCGGCGCGCCGGCGGTCGGCTCGTCCGGGGGCCGGACCGCGGCGAGCACGACGTTGCCGTAGCGCCGGCCCTTGAGCACGCCCGGCTCGGCGACGGCCGCGAGGCGCCCCTCGGCCGCCGCGCCGGGGCCGAACGCCGCCGCGAGCGTCGCCACCTCGCGGCGTGCGACCCCGAGCGGCGGGCGGTCGGCGCAGTTGGCCAGCAGCACGCCGCCGGGCCGCAGCGCGCGGCGAGCGGCCCGCGCGAACGCGCTGCCCGCGAGGTGCTCCGGCGTGCTGTCGCCGGCGAACACGTCGCGGACGACGACGTCGTACGACCGTTCGGGCAGAGCCTCCAGCGCGCGTGCCGCGTCGTCGACGCGCAGCCGCAGCAGGGGTGAGCGCGGCAGCGAGAACCACTCGCGCACGAGCGTGAGCAGGCGGGCGTCGACGTCGACGCCGAGCTGGCGCGACCCGGGCCGCTCGTGCTCGACGTGCCGGGCGAGCGCGCACCCGGCCGCGCCGAGGTGGGCCACGCGCAGGGGACCGGCCGGGAGCAGCGCGACGACGGCGGCCATCTGCTGCATGTACTCGAACGCCAGGAACCCCGGGTCGGTCAGGTCGAGGCCCGAGCTCGGCACGCCGTTGACGTGGAGGGTGACGCGCTCGGGGTGGTCCGGGTCGCGCTCCACGTGCGCCGTTCCCGTGTCGATGGGTACCGGTCCCGACGGGAGTGTCGGTGCCTCGGGGGATGCTGGGGCGCGTCGGGAGCGGGTGCGGCGGGCCATGGCCCCAGTCTCGCAGCAGCCCGATTGACAAGGTTCGAACACCTGTTCGACACTGAGAGGGCGGGCGGTGCCCGCACGAGAAACGGGAGGTGTGCCATGTCGCCTCGGACGTCCACCCAGCCGTCACGCCACGGGCCGGCCGGTCCCGTCGCCACCGGGCCGCGGGTCGTCCCGGCGGACGTGGCCGCGCTCCTGGCGCGCGCGGACGGCGAGCTCGCCGCCGCCGAGGCGGCGTCGGACCCGGCCGAGCGCTTCCTCCATGCCCACCTGGCAGCCCTGCGTGCGGCGGCGGCCGTGGTCGCGCTGCGCGGCCGGCCGTCGCGCCGCTCGGGCGCGCGCTCGGTGTGGGACATGCTCGCCGTCGTCGAGCCCGGCCTCGCGGCGTGGTCGGGCTACTTCGCGTCGGGTGCGCGGCTGCGCGCCGCCGTCGACGCCGGGCACGGCGAGGACGTCACGCCGGCGCGCGCCGACGAGCTCGTCGCGTGCGCCGAGGACTTCCGCGACGAGGTCGGCATCCTGGTCGACCCGGACGCCGGGTTCGCCCGGCCGCTCGCGCCCGCCTCGGCGGCGTCGTGAGCCGGGGGCCGCGGGCCGCGGGCGCCAACCGCGACTGGGGGACCGACGAGTCCGGGACCCCGGTGATGCACGTCGACATGGACGCGTTCTTCGCCGCGTGCGAGCTCGCGCGCCGGCCGCAGCTGCGAGGGCTCCCGGTGATCGTCGGTGGGCGCGAGCGCGGGGTGGTGCTCGCGGCCACGTACGAGGCGCGCGCCTTCGGCGTGCGCTCGGCGATGTCCATGGCGACCGCGCGCCGGCTGTGCCCGCAGGCGGTCGTCGTGCCGCCCGACCACGCGCTGTACCACGAGGTGTCGCGGTCGGTCATGGGCATGCTCGGGGAGATCACGGCGCTCGTCGAGCAGATCAGCGTGGACGAGGCCTTTCTCGACGTCTCGGGTGCGCGACGGCGCCTCGGCTCGCCCACCGAGATCGGCGCGCGGCTGCGTGAGCGCGTCCGCGCCGAGCACGGGATCACGTGCTCGGTCGGGATCGCACGGAACAAGTTCGTGGCCAAGCTGGCCTCGACGCACGCCAAGCCGGACGGGATGCTGCTCGTCCCGGCCGACGCGACCGTGCCGTTCCTGCGGGCGCTCCCGGTCGGGGCGCTGTGGGGCGTGGGGGAGAAGACCGAGGAGGCGCTGGCGCGCTGGGGCATCACGACGGTCGCGCAGCTCGCCGACACGGACGTGCCCACCCTCCAGGCGGCGGTCGGGGCGGTGCACGGCGCGCACCTGCACGACCTCGCGTGGGGCAGGGACCCGCGCCCCGTCGTCCCGGAGCACACCGAGCGCAGCATCGGCGCCGAGACGACGTTCGAGCACGACCTGTGGGACGCGGCGGTCGTCGAGCGGCGTCTGCTCGAGCTCGCCGACCGGGTGGCCGGGCGCCTGCGCCGGCAGTCCGTCGTCGCGCGGACCGTGGCGCTCAAGGTCCGTACGAGCGACTTCCGCACGCTGACGCGCTCGCGCACGGTGTCCACGCCGACCGACGTCGCGCAGGAGCTCTACGCGGTCGCCCGCGAGCTCTTCGCGGCGGTGGACCGGCGGGGCCTGGCCGTGCGGCTCGTCGGCGTGCGCGCGGAGAACCTCGCCCCGCGCTCGGGACTGCCCGCCCAGCCGACGCTCGACGAGGCGCTCGACCCGCGCCAGGACGCCCGTCGGGAGGCGGAGCTCGCCCTCGACGCGGTCCGGGAGCGGTTCGGCCGCACGTCGATCGGGCTCGGGGCGCCTGCCGGGCAGGCGGAGCGCGGGGCCCCCGCGGACTTGACGCAGGCAACGGCAATCCCGTCAACTACCGTGCGGGGCATCGCAGGCATATCCTGAGGGTGTCACTGTTCCACCGCGAGATCCGGGGGTCTCGATGCCTCTGTCCGAGTACGAGCAGCGCGTGCTGGAGCAGATGGAGCGCGCGCTGACCACCGACGACCCCCGTCTGGCGAACACCCTGCAGCAGACGAGCCGGCGGTCACCGCTGCGTTACGTCCTGGCCGGCGTCGGCGTCGTCGCCGGCCTTCTGCTGCTCGTCCTCGGGGCGGCGTCGTCGCGGCCGTGGGTCGGCGTCATCGGGTTCGTCCTCATGTTCGCCGGCGTGGCCTACGCGTTCGCGGCCCCACGCAAGTCGGGACCGACCGGGGTGGTGCGTCCGGACGGGACCGTCGACACGTCGGCCGCCCAGCCGCAGCCCGGCGGACGCACGCCGGCCCGCGGCACGACGCGGACGACCTCCAAGGGCGAGAGCTTCCTGGCGCGTCTCGAGGAGCGCTGGGAGCGCCGACGCCGCGAGGGGCGCTGACGACCGACGAACCGTTGCCCGCCGCGGTGCCCACGCAGGGCGCCGCGGCGGGCTTCACCGTCGCGCGAGCCCCGACGCGAGGCCGGCCGTCACCGACTCGGTGAGCGACTCCAGCTCACCGGGGGAGTAGGGCCGCGGCGTGCGGGCGTACCGGGCGGTCTCCGCCGCGTCCGCCAGGGCCACGAGGTCCTCGAGGACGTCCTCGGGCAGAGGCGCCCCGAGCCGGGCCTCCACCTGGGCGGCGATGACGTCGGGCGCCTGCCGCAGCGTCGTGGGCGGCGGGATCTGGATCCCGCCCTCGGCCAGCGTCCCCACCAGCCGCTGCCACGCCCGCTCGGGGTCGAGGAGCGGCGCGACGGTGCGCCGGCGCACGAGGAGCAGCACCCCGCCGGCGAGCACGACGGCGCCCACGCCGCCCGCGAGGGCCCAGGTCCACCCCGGCAGGCCGGCGTCCGCGGTCCCGACGCCGACGCGCGGGGCCGCCGTGGCCGTGGCCGGCTCCTCCTCCGGGCGGTCCGGAGCCGCGGGCTGGTTCGGCGGCACCTCGGCGGCCGTCGGCACGGGCAGCGGCGAGTCCTGACCGAGCGACGGGTTCGTGTAGGGCGGCGCGACGCCCGTCTGGACCGCAGGCGTCGGCTCGAAGCGCACCCAGCCGGCGCCCTCGAAGTAGATCTCGGGCCACGCGTGCGAGTCCTGCCCCCGGATCTCCCACGTGCCCTCGTCGACGTCGGTACCGGGCAGGTGGCCGACGGCGAGCCGTGCCGGGATGTCGAGCGAGCGGGCCATCACGACCATCGTCGTCGCGAACTGCAGGCAGTACCCGGTCCGGTGGTCGAGGAAGTCCCACACCGGGTCGCCTGTCGCGCCGCGGGGCAGCTCCGTGGCGTACGTGAAGGCGCCCGGGTCGCGGAACCACGACTGGAGGGCGACCGCCCGGTCGTACGCGTTCTCGGCGGGGCCGACGACCTCGCGTGCCAGCCGGGCGACGTCGTCGGCGTGGGCGGTGCTCGGCAGCTCCGTGTACGCCGGGTCGATCTGCGGCGCCGGTGCGGCGCGCAGCAGGTCGGGCGAGAGGTCGCGCTCGCGGACCCCGATCTCGTAGACCTGTCCGGGGTCCGTGCGGTCGCCGACCACCTCGTCCCGGACCTCGTCGTAGCCCCACGACCCGTCCACCGCGAGCTGGCGCGGCTCGACCGGCAGCGGCAGCTTGTCGTCGCGCAGCTCGCCGATCGTCACGGTGACCGCGCCGGGCCCGGAGGTCGGCGCCGTGAGCCCGTCCGGCCAGAGCACCTGAGCGGGGTCGAACTCCCGGCCGGCGCGGTCGGCGCCGCGCTGCCACCGGCGGCCGTCGAAGCCCGTGGCGGTGTAGCTGCGGAAGGGGCCGACGTTCTCGCCCGTCTCCGTCGTGTAGCTCAGGACCACCTGGTTCGACCGCTCCGTGAGGCTCCGCAGGATGTCGAGGTCCTCCGAGAGGCGGATCGTGTCGCCCGTCGTCGTGAAGGCGCGGTACCAGCTGCCCGCGGCACCGGGGAGCGCGCTGGAGGCGCCCCCCACGAGCAGGGCGGCGACCGCGACGGCGGCGGCGGTGCCGGCGGTCACGACCGACCGGGCGCGCTCCGCGCGGCGCACGGCCGGCTCGGGACGCTCGCGGCGCCGTCGGGCCCGGGCACCGACCGGTCCGTCGAGGGTGAGCAGGAGCAGGAGCGCACCGACCGTCACGACGAAGACCGCGCCCGGCACGCGACCCGTCAGCACGAGGGGCGGCGACCACAGGGCCAGCATCGGTGCGCCGGCCAGGGCGGGACGGCGCAGCCCTCCGGCCAGCGCGTCGGCGAGGAGCAGCACGAGGAGGGTGCCGCCCACCGCGAGCAGCGCCACCGGCAGCGAGCCGGGCACGGGCGCGACCTCGGAGCGGATGATCTCGCCGGCCTCGCCCACCCGCTCGAGCGTGCGGCGCACGTGCTCGCCGCCGACCACGAGGTCGAGCCCGCCGGTGGGCGACCCGAACCGGGCCAGGACGTACCACAGGGCGACCAGGCACCCGGCCAGGGTCGGCAGGACGGAGCCGGAGCCGTCGTCGTCGCGCCTCGCGGACCCCCGCCGGCGCCGTTCGACGACCTCCCGTCCGACGGCCGTCACGACCGCGACGAGCCCCACCCCCACGAGTCCCGTGCTGACCCACGCGCCCGGCAGGATCACGCTCGTGAGCGCCAGCATCGACGCGCCGACGGCGACCGCGACCAGCACGGACGTCGCCACGAGACGGACGGTCGGGCTGCTGTGGGCGGGGATCACGCGGCACGCTCCTGGAGCAGGGCCCACGCCCGGTCGGGCGGGGTGCCGGGCGGGCAGGTCGCGACGCGCCAGCCGGCGGTGCGCAGCTCGGTGACGGTGTCGGCGGCGTCGTGCCCGTAGCCGACCGAGCGGGGGGAGACGACGATGGCCCAGCACACGCCCTCGGCCGCGAGCGACGCGAGGTCGTGCCGGGCCGCGGCGGCGACGGGGCCGAGGAGCGCGACGGTGATCTCGCCCGTGCCCCGGGCCAGGCGCAGCGAGCGCACGGTGGCGGTCAGCGCACGCTCGGTCTCGGTGGCGTTGCGGTGCCCGTGCAGGTCGACGGTGGTGTCGAGGATCGCCGGGCGGCCCGCCGAGGAGCCCGCGACGAAGCGGGCGGTGGCACCGTGGGTGACGACGCTCGTGGGGACGAGCCGTGCGGGGTGGCCCGCGCCGAGGAACGAGACGGCGATCGACGCCGCCAGCTCCACGGCCCACTCGCCGTCGTCGAGCGCCTGGACGGAGCGCTGCGTCGGCCACGCCCCCGAGCGCGCCTCGACGGGCGGTGGCAGGAGTCCCCGGTCGAGCAGGACCGTCACGGGACGCACGCCCGAGCTCTCGTCGGCACGGACCATGAGCCGTCCCTGGCGCGCGGACCCGGCCCAGTGGACCCGCCGCGGGTCGTCACCGGCGACGTACTCCCGCAGCACCGAGTCGTCGGTCGACGCCAGCCGGGCCCCCGTCGCGGCCCGGTCGACGTCCCCGCGGACGCGGGTGCGGGCGGGAAGCTCGGTCGTCTGCGGCCAGACCGCGACCGACGTCGGCTCCCCGAGCGGCTGCGTGGTGCGCACGAGCCCGAACACGTCCGTCCGCGTCGTCAGCAGCGGGCCCAGCGCCCACCGGCCGCGTCGCACCGGTGTCAGGGCGTAGCGCACCGCGACGCGGTCGGGGTGCGCGGAGACGGTGGCGCGGATCCCCGTCGGCCCGGCCAGCTCGTGCGCCGCCTGCTCCGACAGCCGGAGCCGGGCCAGCCGCTCGTACGCGGCGCCCGTCCGGGACCGCGCCGCCACGAGGAGCCGCGCGTCGGCCGTCTGCCCGCGCACGACGGGGTTGGGCGAGATCTGGCGCGCGACGACGAGCGCACCGCGCCCGGCGTCGAGCCGCTGCAGGCCCATGGCGACCCACGCGGCGCCGACCGCGAGGGCCGCCGCCGCGCCGAGGCCGACGACGTCGGGCAGGGCGAGCACGACGCCGACGACGGCCAGCACCACGCCGGTGCACAGCAGCGCGACGCCGCGCGCGGTGAGACGGACGCGTGCGACCCGGCGTACCGCCTGGCGGAACGTGCCCTCGTCGGCAGCCACCGCGGGTCCCGTCAGCGGCGTCCGGCGGCGGCCGGCACGGGGGTGCGCTGCACGATCTGGTCGACGAGCTGCTCCGCCGACGTGCCCGCGAGCCGCGCCTCCGTGCTCAGGATGAGCCGGTGCGCGAGCACCGGGCGCGCGAGCGACTGCACGTCGTCCGGCAGGACGTGCTCGCGCCCGGACATCGCGGCCAGGGCCTTGGCCGCACGCAGCAGCTGCAGCGAGGCCCGCGGCGACGCGCCGAGACGCAGCCCGTCGTGCTCGCGGGTCGCCCCGACGAGGTCCAGCACGTACTGCTTGACCGCGGGGGCGGCGTGGACGGTGCGCACGAGCGCGGCGTACCGCGTGATCGTCGCGCCGGTCGTCACGGGGCGCAGGTGCGCGAGCGGCGTGGCGGCCTCCTGGCGGTCGAGCATCAGCATCTCGGCGTCGTTGTCCGGGTAGCCGACGGTCAGGCGGGCCATGAAGCGGTCGCGCTGCGCCTCGGGCAGAGGGTAGGTGCCCTCCATCTCGACCGGGTTCTGCGTCGCGACCACGAGGAACGGGCGCGGGAGCGTGTACGTCGTCCCGTCGACCGTCGTCTGGCCCTCC
Organism: Isoptericola sp.; assembly: GCA_031181105.1. Classification (GTDB taxonomy): domain Bacteria; phylum Actinomycetota; class Actinomycetes; order Actinomycetales; family Cellulomonadaceae; genus Isoptericola. Next base: position 8,667 of record JAPSLD010000067.1, read on the forward strand.
TCCATGCACTCCAGCAGCGCCGACTGCGTCTTGGGGGAGGCGCGGTTGATCTCGTCCCCGATCACGATGTTGTTGAACACCGGGCCCGGCCGGAACTCGAAGTCGTGCGTCGCGGTGCGGAAGATGCTGACGCCGGTCAGGTCGCTCGGCAGCAGGTCCGGCGTGAACTGGATGCGCCCGACGTGGCAGTCGATGCTGCGCGCGAGCGCCTTGGCCAGCGTGGTCTTGCCGACGCCGGGCACGTCCTCGACGAGGAGGTGGCCCTCGGCGAGCAGCACGGCGAGGGTGACGTCGGCGAGCGCGGGCCGTCCGGCGACCACCGACTCGATCGACTCCCGGACGCGGTTGGTGGTGGCGACCAGCTCCTCGAGGGTCTCCGAGAGGGTCTCGGAGAGCGTCCCGGGACCAGGGTGCCCGTCGGCGCCCGCGCGGGGCCGGTCCTCGGTGAGTGCGGGCGAGGCGGTTTCGGGCTCCACGGGCGACCTCCGGTCTGCGGTGCGTCGGGGCGGCGCCGCAACCGTGCGGGGCCGGTCCCAGAAGCCTAGTGGACCGCAGACCCGCGAGTGGCGCCCGTCACACGCGGGACAGCGGGGCCGGCGGCAGGTCCCCTCCACCGTCCTCCACCACCACTCCACCGCGGATCTGTCGCGGTGACCTGGGAGAACGTGCGAAGAGCGGGTGAAATCCGCGCGGTTCAGCACCGATTCCCCGCGCTGCGTGGAGGAAAGTGGAGTAGCGTGGAGGATGCGGGAGCGCGAGGGGAGGTGCGGGCCGTGACAGGAGACTTTCCGGGGACCGGGCTTCTGCTCGGCACGTACACCCCCAAGCTCGACGAGAAGGGCCGGCTCATCCTCCCCGCGAAGTTCCGCGCCCGACTCGCTCCTGGGCTCGTCATGACGAGGGGGCAGGAGCGCTGCCTCTTCCTCCTCCCGATGGACGAGTTCTCCCGCATGTACGAGCAGGTCCGGCAGGCGCCGGTCACCAGCCGGCAGGCGCGCGACTACCTGCGCGTGTTCCTGTCGGGGGCGAGCGACGAGGTGCCGGACAAGCAGGGCCGCGTGGTCATCCCCGCGGCGCTGCGCCAGTACGCCGGCCTCGACCGGGACGTCGCCGTGATCGGCGCCGGCACCCGCGTGGAGGTCTGGGACGCCCGGGCCTGGGAGGCCTACCTGGCGGAGCAGGAGTCGTCGTACTCCGAGGTCGCCGAGCAGATCCTCCCCGACCTGCAGTTCTGAGCACGACGAGACGACAGCACGACGAGCACGACACGGACAGCAGCGACGAGCACCGGCCCCGCACGGCGAGGCCTCCTCCCGCGAGAGTCTGGCGCACTTCCCCGGCGCCAGAACGACGCGGAGGGAGACCTGGTCGGGCGGGGTCGGCCCGACCGGAGACCGACGGACGCAGGGAAGGAGGGACCATGAGCAGCACCACGCCCGACAGCACGCCCGACAGCGCGCCCGACAGGGCCGACGGCGGTGCACGTCCGGCGCAGGACCGGCACCTGCCCGTGCTCCTCCAGCGCTGCGTCGACCTGCTCGCGCCCGCCCTGCGCGAGGAGGGCAGCGTCCTCGTCGACTGCACCCTCGGCATGGGAGGGCACACGGAGGCCGTGCTCGAGCAGGTGCCCACGGCCCGCGTCCTGGGGATCGACCGCGACCCGCAGGCGCTCGAGCTCGCGTCGCGGCGGCTGGCGCGCTTCGGCGACCGGTTCACCCCCGTCCACGCGGTGTACGACGAGATCCGCGACGTCGTCGCGGAGCACGGCCTCACCGCCGTGCAGGGCGTGCTCATGGACCTCGGCGTGTCGTCGCTGCAGCTCGACGAGGCCGAGCGCGGCTTCGCGTACGCGCAGGACGCGCCGCTCGACATGCGCATGGACCAGTCGCGCGGCATGACGGCCGCCGACGTCCTGAACACCTACGACGAGCGCAGCCTCGTGCGCATCCTGCGCGAGTACGGCGAGGAGCGGTTCGCGCAGCGGGTCGCCCGCGCGATCGTCCGACGGCGCGAGGAGCGCCCGTGGACGCGCACGGGCGAGCTCGCCGCGGTGGTGCGCGACGCGATCCCCGCCGCCACGCGGCGCACGGGCGGCAACCCGTCCAAGCGGACGTTCCAGGCGCTGCGGATCGAGGTCAACGGCGAGCTCGAGGTGCTCGAGCGGGCGGTGCCCGCGGCGATCGAGACCCTCGCGGTCGACGGTCGGATCGTCGTCGAGGCGTACCACTCGCTCGAGGACCGCATCGTCAAGCGCGCCATCGCGCGCGGGACGACGTCGAGCGCCCCGCCCGGCCTCCCGGTCGAGCCCGAGTCCCACCGGCCGTACCTCGAGGCGCTGACGCGCGGTGCCGAGGAAGCCGACGCCGCCGAGCTCGAGCGCAACCCCCGTGCGGCGTCCGTGCGCCTGCGCGCCGCCCGCCGGACCCGTCCGACCCCACCCCACCTGCTGCCGAAGGAGGAGCGCTGATGAGTGCACTGCGTGCGCCGGCCGTCGCGCCGGACCGAAGGACGCCGGCGCGCCCGCGCCGGGCACCCCTGACCGCGCTGCCCGGGGGAGCGCGGGACGCCGGCCGGCGCCTCGACGTCGTCCGGGCCCCCCTCCAGTCGGCCTCCGGTGTCCCGTTCTACGTCCTGTGCGCGTCGATCCTGGCGGCGGCGCTCCTCGCGGCGCTGCTCCTCAACACGACGATGGCCCGCGGCTCGTACGAGATGGCCCGGCTCCAGAAGGAGGTGGGCCAGGTCGCGCAGGACGTCCAGGAGCGGCGGGCCGAGCTCCGCGCCGCCGAGGCCTCGCTCGCCGACCGCGCCCGGCAGATGGGCATGGTGCCCGCCGAGGACCCGACGATGTTCAGCGTCGCCACGGGCGAGGTGGTGGCGGGTCCCGCGCCGGAGGAGCCGTGAGCCCGACACGCGGGCGAGGCGTACCCTCGCGCAGCGGTGCCGGCGCGCAGAATCGACGGGTGAGCTCCTCCGGCGGGACGCGGACGCCGCGCGCGGCCACGCCCGCCCGGCGTCCCGCCCGCCCGGCCGAGCGACGTCCCGCCCGCCCGGCCGAGCGACGTCCCGCCCGCCCGGCCGAGCGACGCGCGGGTGCGACGCCTCCGCCTCCCGCTCCGGCGGACCCCGAGCGCCGGCAGCGGTGGCTCATCGTCGTCGCGGCGATCGTCCTCGCGGTGTTCGTGGGGCGGCTCGTGCAGGTCCAGGTCTTCCAGGGCCCGGCGCTCGCGGCAGAGGCGCAGAAGGGACGGCTGACGACCACGGTCGTCCCGGCGCACCGCGGCGACATCGTCGACGCCGAGGGCACCGTCCTCGCGACGTCGGTCGACCGGTACACGGTCGTGGCCGACCAGCTCGCGATCCAGGGCTTCCGGGGCAACGGCCGGGTCGACACCGAGGGCAACCCGGTGCACGACGGCGCGCTGGGCATCGCGCAGCTCCTCGGGCCCGTCCTCGGCAAGTCCAAGGCCGAGCTCGGGGCGCAGCTCAACGGCGACAGCCGGTACGTGGTCCTCGCGAAGGACGTCGTCCCGGAGGTCCAGCGCGCGATCGCCGCGCTGCAGCTGCAGGCCTACGTGCGGACCGACCTGACGTCGCGGCGCACCTACCCCGCGGGGACCGTGGCCGGCACGCTCGTCGGCTACGTGGACGGCGAGCAGCGAGGGGTGGGCGGCATCGAGGCGGCCTACGACGAGGTGCTGGCCGGGACGGCCGGCGAGCTGAACTACGAGCGCGGGCGGGACGGCGTCCGGATCCCGACGGCGTCCCAGGAGACGGTCCAGGCCGTCCCGGGCAGCGACGTCGTGCTCACCATCGACGCCGACGTCCAGTGGAAGGCCGAGGACCTGCTCGACCAGGCCGTCTCCGAGACCGGGGCGAGGTACGGCATGGCGATCGTCTCGGACGTCCGCACGGGCGAGATCGTCGCGCTCGCCGACTCCGGCGACGTCGACCCCAACGACCGCTCGACCGCCAAGGTCGCCGAGGGCTCGCGCGCCGTCAAGGACGTGTTCGAGCCGGGCTCGACCGGCAAGGTCGTGTCGGTGGCCGCGGCGCTCGAGGGCGGTTACTGGGAACCGACCGACCGCTTCGAGGTGCCGTACCGGTACACGGCGCCCAACGGGCAGACCTTCAAGGACTCGCACGAGCACCCGGTGCAGCGCCTGACGCTCGCGGGCATCCTCGCCCACTCGTCCAACACCGGCACCGTGCAGTTCGGGGAGAAGATCCCGCCGCAGGTGCGCTACGACTACCTGCGCAAGTTCGGCTTCGGCGAGCCGACCGGCCTCGGTCTTCCCGGCGAGTCCGCCGGGCTGCTGCCCGACGAGGACGCCCTCCAGCACGACGCCCGGACGCCCTACACGATCCTGTTCGGGCAGGGCGTGGCGGTCAACGCCCTACAGGCCGCGCAGGTCTTCTCGACCATCGCCAACGGCGGGGTCCGGATGACGCCGACCCTCTACGCCGGCTCCCGGACGCCCGACGGCGAGATCGTGCCCGCCCCGCCCGCCGAGGGCGAGCGGGTCGTGTCCGCGGAGACGGCCGACACGGTGCTGCACATGATGGAGGCCGTCACGGGGGAGGAGGGCACGGGCACCTCGGCCCAGGTCCCCGGCTACCGCGTCGCGGGCAAGACGGGCACCGCCCAGATCTTCGAGTCCGGCGGCGTGCGGTACATGGCCTCGTTCATCGGCGTCGCGCCGGCGGACGACCCGCGGTACACCGTCGGGGTGTTCCTCAAGGACCCGAGGTCGTCGATCTACGGTGGCGTCGTCGCGGCCCCCGTCTTCAGCGAGCTCATGGGCTTCACGCTGCAGAAGATGGACGTCCCGCCGAGCCGGCCCGCCACCGAGGACGAGCGGATCCCGCTCGAGTGGTGAGCCGTCCGGCGGCCCGCGCGAGGGCCTCCGGCACCTGTCCGAGCACGGCCGGCCAGAGGGTAGGTTCTACTCCGTGACAACCCCGCTCGACCGCTTCCGGCCCACGGGCACCCGCCCTCGCCGGGTGCGGGACCTCGCCCTGACCTTCGGGCTCGAGACCGCCACCGCGGCAGGCGCGGCGGACGTGTCCGTCACCTCCGTCGCCTCCGACGACCGCCTCGCCTCCGACGGCGACCTGTTCGTGGCGCTCGCCGGCGCACGCGCCCACGGGGCGCGGTTCGCGGCCGACGCCGTCGCCCGCGGCGCCCGCGCGGTGCTCACCGACGCCGAGGGCGCCCGGCTGCTCGCGGGCACGCTCGACGTGCCGGTGCTGGTCGCCGACGACCCGCGCGCCGTGCTCGGCGCCGTCGCGGCGTGGGTCTACGGCAACCCGGCCGAGCACCTCATGACGTTCGGCGTCACCGGGACCAACGGCAAGACGACGACCACCTACCAG
>JAPSLD010000265.1 GCA_031181105.1 Isoptericola sp.
CGCTGGTGCTCGACGTCGTCGCCGTGCCGCTCATCGGACCCCGGCCCCACGGCTTCCAGAAGGAGAACTGGCTGCTCGACCCCGGCCGCCGCTGGCGGAAGGTCGGCCGAATCGGGTGGGACGAGCTCCTCGGGCTGGAGCAGCGGCCCCGGACGTTGTGGACGAACGGGCACGAGACCTACCACGGCCGCAACAACCGCGTTCCGGTCGATCTGGCGAACACGTTGGCGGACTCGCTCAAGCTCATCCGGGTCGACGGGATGACGCTGCAGGTGCACGCTCCGCGCGCCAGGTTCGGCGACCCGACGCGATTCGTCGACGCGCATTTCCGGTACGCGGGTGTCGAGTACGCGCTGCGGGTGACCGACGCGGTGTACCGGCTCGCGTACCTCGAAAAGCCGAACGGCAGGTACGAGCTGGGCGAGTCCTTCTTGACGGTGAGCCTGGGCGAGTCGCACGAGGGCTACTTCTACAAACTGGTGGCGGGCGTCGTCGAACGGGCGAAGGCGGAAACCGGCGGCGGGCTATGATGCCCGCCACGATGTTCACGATCGGCCACTCCGCGCACGACCTGACGACCTTCCTGGGCCTGCTCCGGAAGCACGAGGTCACGGCGGTCGCGGATGTGCGCTCTGTGCCCGTCAGCCGGTTCGCGCCGCAGTTCAACCGGGACCAGGTCGAGCGCGGCCTCCGGGAAGCCGGGATCGGGTACGTCTTCCTCGGCAAGGAGCTCGGAGCGCGCACGGACGACGTCACGTGCTACGTCGACGGGCAGGTGCGGTACGACCGCCTCGCCCGGACCGACGACTTCGCCAAGGGCGTCGAGCGCCTGCTGAAAGGCGCGCGAACCGAGCGGATCGCCATCATGTGCACCGAGCGCGAGCCCCTGGACTGCCACCGCACGGTGCTCGTCGCCCGAGTGCTCGCGGAGCGCGGCGTCGGGATCGACCACATCCACGGCGACGGGCACGCCGAGAGCCACGCCTCGGCGATGCAGCGCCTGATGGCGAAGTTCGGCCTGGACGAGCCCGACCTGTTCCGCACCCCGGACGAGCGCCTGGCGGAGGCGCTGAGCCGGCAGGAGAAGCGGATCGCGTACGTCAACGAAGACCTCCGCGAGGACGGAGCGGCCGGGTGAAGATCTACACCATCGGGTTCACGAAGAAGTCCGCCGAGAAGTTCTTCGGGCTGCTCCGGGGCTCGGGAGCGGCCACCCTGGTCGACGTCCGGCTCAACAACGTCTCGCAGTTGGCGGGTTTCGCCAAGCGCGACGACCTGGAGTACTTCCTGCGCGAGATCTGCGGCATGGCCTACGCCCACCGGACCGATCTGGCGCCGACGCAGCCCATGCTCGACGACTACAAGAAGCGCGGCGCCGACTGGGCGGCGTACGAGGAGAGGTTCCTGGAGCTGATGGCGCACCGCCGCGTCGAGGACACCGTGCCACGGGAGCTGCTCGACAACGCGGTCCTGCTGTGCAGCGAGGACAAACCGCACCACTGCCACCGCCGGCTGGTCGCGGAGCACCTCGCCCGGCACTGGGACGGCGTCGCGGTCGAGCACCTGGTCTGAGGAACCGGCCCCCCGACAACGGCGGCTCACCCGGCCCGCGCCGGCACGACCGCGGCCAGGCGGACGAGCGTCCCGCTCCACCGCGCGTGCGGTGCGCCGCCCGGTGAGCGGCGCCGCTCACGCCGCCGGCAGGCACCGGGCGCTCCGTTCCCGGGGTCCACGGTGGCCTCCTGTCGAACGCGGTGCGCCGGGCACGGGCTGCACGCACGGGCGTTCGGGAGTGCGCCG
>JAPSLD010000266.1 GCA_031181105.1 Isoptericola sp.
TGCACGTCGAGCAGCGCCTGCGGCACGGTGCCGGGGCTCGGCACGTCGGGCTGGAGCGAGACGGTGTCACGGTCGGCGACGAAGTCGGCGTACCCGTCGCCGAGCCAGTAGGACAGCAGCTGGCGCGCCGCACGCTCACGGTCCTCGTCCCCGGTCCTGAACGCGACGAGCGCGTTGGACTGGTCGGGGATGAACGTGCCGACGTTCCCGCCGGGCGAGATCGGGAAGAACCCGATCTTCTCGTCGAGCTCGGCCGTGTCGGCCTTGGCCTGGAGCTGGCCGAAGAACGAGTTGACCTGGACGACCATCGCCGCCTCACCGGCCAGGAGGGCGTCCGCCTGGTCCTCGAACGTCGCGGTCGCGATGTCGTCGTTGAACAGGCCCTCGTCGATGAGCGCCTGGTAGGTCTCGATCGCGCCGAGGATCGTCGGGTCGGTGAACTCCTCCTCCCCCGCGTTGACGCGGTCCCACAAGCCGTCGGCGGCGGCGTCCGCGAGCTGCACCTGGACCCACCACTGCGTGGCCCACCGGTCACCGCCCATCTCGAAGAACGGGGTCTGGCCGGCGGCGTCGAGCGTCCGGGCCAGCTCGACGAAGGCGTCCCAGCCGGCCGGCGTCTCGGTGATGCCGTGCTCGGCGAACACCTCCTTGTTGTAGTACACGCCCTCGACGGCGGGGCTCGTGACGAGGGCGGCGTAGCGGGTGCCGTCGAGGACACCCGTGATGTCGCGGACCTCGGGCGCGTAGCTGTCCAGCCAGGGCGCGTCGTCGAGCGGCTGAAGGTTGGTCGGCGCGTTGAGCGCCGTCAGCATCGATGCCGTGGGCTGCCAGAACGCCAGGTCGGGCTTGTCTCCCGTGGCGACCTTGGTCTGCACGCCCTGCTCGTACGGGTCCGGGATCGTCACGACCTCGACCTGGGCACCCGTGGCCTCCTCGAACCCGGCCACGACCGCGTCAGGCACGGTGTTGGAGTTCTGCGCCGCCCAGATCGTCAGCGTCGTGCCCGCCAGGTCTGCGGTCTGCTCGGGCCACTCGGCCGCGGCCTCTCCCGCGCCGGTGGCCGACCCGGCGTCCACGCTCGGGTCGCTGCACGCCGTCAGCGTGAGCGCCGCCACGGCGACCGCAGCGGTGACGGTCAGATACGTCCTCATATCGACTCCTCGATCTCTCCGGCGTCATCGACGGCGCCGGTCCAGGGGGCTGGGGCAACGTGCGGGCTAGCAGCCCGCGTCGGGGTGGTGGATCCGCAGCATGCGGGCCACGGGCTCGCCACGAACGGCTCGCAGGCGCACCGACGTGCCGTCGGTCCGGATCTGGAGCGCGCCGTCGTCGGGCGCGGGTGGATAGACGACCTCGACGTCGCCGGCCGGCACGTCGAGCGTCACCTCGGGGTCGCCGTGGCCTCGCCACCACACGGCGAGCACGGTCTCGCTGCTCGTCGTCCTGCCGACGGCGACCCACGGGTCGTCCCAGGCGGGCAGGCCGGCAGGCCAGACGGGCACCGACCGCGCCGCCCCGTCGTCCCACGACCGCGCCAGCTCGACACCCGCCGCGACGAGACCGAGCTGGTGGTCCGTCATCGCGTCGAGGCGACCGGACAGGTACAGCCGGCCGGACAGCCCGGTGACCATGGTGAACGCGATCTCCTCGTCGGTCATCGTCGCCTGGGGGTATGCCCAGTTGGCCGCCTGCTCGGGCAGCACGGCGACGAGGGCGCCGGCCGCGACGGCCGGGTACCGCAGCGGCTCCTGCTGGTCGGAGGTCG
>JAPSLD010000068.1 GCA_031181105.1 Isoptericola sp.
GCGAGCGGTTCGACGCCGAGGCGGCCGTCGTCGAGCTGTGGCGCCGGTACCTGCCCGCCCGGGCGTACGCGACGGTCAAGGACCTGGCGCAGTGGTGCACGCTCACGCTCGCCGCCCTGCGCCGCGGGCTCGAGGCGCTGCTCGACGCCGGCGAGGTGGTCGAGGTGCCCGGGAGGGGCGATCTCGAGGCTCTGACCTTCTACGCCGCGGCGCAGGCATCCGCGGGCGACCCGCCTGCGGGCGACCCGTCCGCGGCGGCACCGCCGTCGGGCACCCCCCGCGTGGACCTCCTCCAGGCGTACGACGAGCTCTTCGGCTCCTACCGCGAGTCGCGTGACGTGGTGCTCGAGCCGGGCGCCGCACCGCCCGACCGGCGCGGCGCGTTCGTGCACTGCATCACCGTCGACGGCCGCGTCGCGGGGCGATGGAGGTGGCCGAGCGCGGGCGTGGCGGCCGGCGGCCTGGACGTGCAGTGGTCGCGCGAGCCGACGGCGGCCGAGCGGTCGGCGCTCGACGCCGCCGCCGCGGACCTCGCCTCCTACCTGGCGACGTAGCGGCGGGAGCGACCGCCCGCGGGCCGACCGTCCGGTGGACTGCCGGGCGACGTGCGCGGGGGCCGTGGCAGGGTGGGCACGTGCATCGCAACTGGGCCGGGAACCTGACGTACACGGCGCGCGAGGTCGCGCGCCCCACGACGCTCGACGAGCTCGCCGACGTGCTGGCCCGCGCGGACCGCGTGCGGCCGCTCGGGTCGCGGCACTCGTTCAGCGACGTCGCCGACACCCCGGGCGTCCACGTGCAGGTCGACGCGCTGGACGACGGCCGGCCCGCCGTCGACCTCGACCCCGTGAGCGGCGTCGCGTCGGTCACCGGCGGCCTGCGCTACGGCGACATCATGCGCACGCTGCACGCCGAGGGCCGCGCGCTCGCGACGATGGCCTCGCTGCCGCACATCTCCGTGGCCGGGGCCGTCGCGACGGCGACCCACGGCTCGGGCGACGCCACGAAGAGCCTCGCGGGCGCCGTCGTCGGGCTCGAGCTCATGACGCCGGACGGCGAGCACGTCCGGCTCGCGCGCGGCGACGACGCGTTCCCGGGCGCCGTCGTGTCCCTGGGCGCACTCGGCGTCGTCACGCGCGTCGAGCTCGAGACCGAGCCCGCCTACGAGGTCCGCCAGGACGTCGCGCTCGACGTGCCGTGGGACGTCGTGCTCGAGCGCCTCGACGACGTCACCGGCGCCGCCTACTCCGTGAGCCTGTTCACCGGCTGGGCGGAGCCCGCGGTGCGGCAGGTGTGGTTCAAGTCCCGGGTGCCCGGCGGGGCGGTGACCGGCGACGGCCGCCCGGACGCGCTGACGGGCCTGCGCTGGGCGACCGAGCCCGTCCACCCCGTCCCGGGCGTCGACCCGGTGGCGTGCACCGAGCAGCTCGGCGTGCCCGGGGCGTGGCACGACCGCCTCAGCCACTTCCGGCTCGAGTTCACGCCCTCGGCCGGCGCCGAGCTGCAGAGCGAGTACCTGCTGCCGCGCCGCAACGCGGTCGCGGCGATCGAGGCGGTGCGGGCGCTCGCGCCCGTCGTCGCGCCCGAGCTCCAGACGAGCGAGATCCGCACGGTCGCGGCCGACGACCTGTGGCTCAGCCCGTTCGCCGAGGACTCGGTCGGCATCCACTTCACCTGGCTCCCGCACGACGCCGAGGTCGCCGCGCTGCTGCCGCGCCTCGAGGAGGCGCTCCTGCCGCTCGGCGCGCGTCCGCACTGGGGCAAGCTCTTCGCCGCCGACGTGCGCGACGTCGCGGCGACGTACCCGCGGTTCGGGGACTTCCGGGCGCTCGCCGAGCGGCTGGACCCGGCCGGGAGGCTCCACGGCGGCTACCTGGGCAGACTGCTCGGCTGACCCGGCGTGTCCAGCGTTGCCGACCCGCGCCTCGTCCGACATGATCGCAGGTGAGACGCGTTTGACTCGACGGCGATCAACTCGGAGGGTGAGACACCCGTGAGCGCGAACAGCACCAACGTGACCCATCCACCCCGGGAGCAGTTCACCGGGCAGGTCGGATTCATCCTTGCCGCCATCGGCTCCGCCGTGGGCCTCGGCAACATCTGGCGGTTCCCCGGAGTGGCGTACGAGAACGGCGGTGGCGCGTTCCTCGTGCCCTACCTGATCGCGCTGCTGACGGCCGGCATCCCGATCCTCTTCCTCGACTACGCCCTCGGGCACCGGTTCCGCGGCGGCGCGCCGCTGGTGTTCCGCCGCGTGAAGAAGTGGCTCGAGACGCTCGGCTGGTTCCAGGTGATGATCTGCTTCGTCATCGCGATCTACTACGCCGCGGTCGTGGCGTGGGCGCTGAGCTTCTTCGTGTACTCGTTCACCCTGCGGTGGGGCGACGACACGGCCGGCTTCTTCGTCGGCGAGTACCTGCAGCTGGCCGACGTCGGCGGCGCGGACCCGTGGTTCACGCTCGACTTCGTGCCGTCGGTCCTCATCCCGCTCGTGCTCGTGTGGGTGGCGACGATCGCCGTCCTGGCCGCCGGCGTCGCCAAGGGGATCCAGCGGGCGAACGTCATCTTCATCCCGCTGCTGGTCCTCGCGTTCGGCGCGCTCGTCGTCTACTCCCTCTTCCTCGACGGCGCGGTCGACGGCCTCAACGCCTTCTTCACGCCCGACTGGTCGGCCCTGACGGACGCCGACGTGTGGATCGCGGCCTACGGCCAGATCTTCTTCTCGCTGTCCGTCGCGTTCGGCATCATGATCACCTACTCGTCCTACCGGCGGCGCCGGGCCAACCTCACGTCGCCCGGCCTCGTCGTCGCGTTCTCCAACTCGGGCTTCGAGATCCTGGCCGGCATCGGCGTGTTCTCGGCGCTCGGCTTCCTCGCCCAGCAGCAGGCCGTCTCGATCGGCGAGCTCGAGGGTCTCACCGGTCCGATCCTGTCGTTCGTGACGTTCCCCGCGATCCTGTCGCAGATGCCCGCGGGGCAGATCTTCGGCGCGCTGTTCTTCGGGTCGCTCGTCATCGCCGGCTTCACGTCGCTGATCTCGATCGTGCAGGTCGTGTCGGCCGGCATCCAGGAGAAGTTCGGCCTGAGCCGCACCTCCGCGACGATCGGTCTGGGCGTCGTGGCGGGCATCCTCTCGGTGGTCGGCTTCTCGACGACGACGGGCCTCATCGCCCTCGACACCATCGACAACTGGGCGAACAACATCGGCATCGTCGCCTCGGCGATCCTCATGTGCATCTTCGTCGTGTGGGTCTACCGCCGGGCGCCCGAGCTGCGCTACCACCTCAACGCCGTCTCGACGGGGGCCGTCGGGTCGTGGTGGTACCTGTGCGTCGGCGCTGTCGTGCCGGCGATCCTCGCCGTCATGCTGGTGCAGCGCATCCTCAACCTGCTCGCCGAGCCGTACGAGGGCTACGACACGACGTACCTGCTCATCGTCGGCTGGGGCACGATCGTGGTGCTGGTCGTCGGCGCGGTGCTGCTCACGCTCCCGCGCTGGCGGCGAGACCCCGACGCGTTCACGCCCTGGCCCCAGTACCCGGCCCTGGCCGAGTCCGCCGCTACGAAGGAGGCCCGGCGATGACCCTCACCGCCGTCATCATGCTCATCGTCGCCCTGGTCGTCGTCTGGGGCGGGCTGATCGCGAGCATCATGTGGCTCCGCAAGAACCCGGAGCGCACGGCCTACCCGGACGGCGGGTTCGACGACCGCCAGGAGGAGGCGGACGCCGCCGCCCGGCGCGACGTGTAGCGCACGCGCGGCCACTCCGGACCGCTCCTCGAGCTCCGACCCTCCGACGGCCGACGGCCGGAGGCGTCCACGGGACCCGCGTCCCCGGGACGTCTCCGGCCGTCGGCCTCTGCGTGCGTGACGCTCGCGCGTGACGCACGTCATGGCGCACCGGTTTGGCACCGCGTGGAATACCTATGCATACTCCTGCATAGACCTAGCCGCCGCGCCCGACCCCGGGACGGCCGCGACTCCACGACACCCCCGGAGCAGACCGCCATGCGCACCCTTCCTGTCCTCCCTGTCGTCACGTCCGCCGCCGCGGCCGCCCTGCTGCTCGCGGGGTGCACCAGCGCCTCCCAGGACCTCGGCGCCGCGACCGGCCCGACCGCCGGCGGCGACGCCGCCCAGGCCGAGGGATTCGACGCCTCGTCCGTCGCCGTCGACGAGGAGATCGCGGCGCTCGTGCCCGAGGCGGTCGCCGCGGACGGGGTGCTCACCGTCGGCTCGAACCTCGAGTACGCGCCCGTCGACTTCGTGGCCGCGGACGGCACGACGCCGGTCGGCCTCGACATCGACATCGTCGACGCGCTCGCCGCGACCATGGGTCTCGAGGCGGACGTGCAGTCGAGCACGTTCGACGCGATCATCCCGGCGATCGGCTCGCGCTACGAGCTCGGCGTCTCGGCGTTCACCATCACGCCCGAGCGCCTCGAGCAGGCCCACATGGTCAGCTACTTCACCGCCGGATCGCAGCTCGCGGTCGCCGCCGGGAACCCCGACTCGGTCGACCCCGAGAACCTGTGCGGCGTGACCGTCGGCGTCCAGACCGGCACCGTCCAGCAGGACGAGCTCGAGGCCCTGACCGCCGCGTGCGAGGAGTCCGGCGCCGAGCCGATCGACGTGCTGCCGTACGACGCGCAGTCGGACGTCACGACCAACCTCGCCGGCGGCAAGCTGCAGGCCATGTACGCAGACTCGCCCATCGTGGCCTACGCCGTCGAGCAGACCGGCGGCACGATCGAGGCGCTCGGCGACGTCCGGGACGCCGCGCCCTACGGCATCGTCGTCGCCAAGGACGACGCGGCGCTCGCCGAGGCGGTCCGCGCCGGCCTGCAGAAGCTCATGGACGACGGCACGCTCGAGCAGATCGCCGGCGCCTGGGGCAGCGCCGAGGAGGTCCTGACCACGGCCGAGCTCGACCCGGCCGTCGGCTGACGCCATGAGCACGACGTCCTCGACGCCCGCCCCCGGGCGGGCGGCCGACCCGCAGGCGCTGCCCGAGCCCCTCCGCGCCCGGCCGGTCCCCCGGCCGGGCCGGTGGGTCTCGGCGGCCCTCGTGCTGGTGCTCGCGGCCATGGCGGTCAACGCCCTGGTCACGAACCCCGCCTTCCGCTGGGACACCGTCTGGCTGTACCTGCGCGACGTCGTCGTCGTCCGCGGGGTGGGCTGGACGCTCGTCCTCACGTTCGGCTCGATGGCGCTGGCGATCGTGCTCGCGGTCGCCCTCGCGATCATGCGGCGCAGCGACAACCCCGTGATGCGCGGGGTGGCGTGGGCCTACATCTGGTTCTTCCGCGGCACCCCGATCTACACCCAGCTCGTGTTCTGGGGCCTGATCTCGGTGCTCTACCCGCGGCTGAGCCTCGGCGTCCCGTTCGGGCCCGAGTTCTTCGTGTTCTCCACCCGCGACCTCATCACGGCGTTCTGGGCCGCGCTGCTGGGCCTGGCGCTGAACGAGGCCGCGTACCTCGCCGAGATCGTGCGCGCCGGTCTCGCGTCCGTCGACCCGGGGCAGGCCGAGGCCGCCAAGGCGCTCGGCATGAAGGACGGCAAGATCATGCGCCGCGTCGTGCTGCCGCAGGCCATGCGCGTCATCGTGCCGCCCACGGGCAACGAGACCATCTCCATGCTCAAGACGACGTCGCTCGTCGTCGCGGTGCCGTTCACGCTCGACCTCATGTACGCCACGAGCGCCGTCGGCAACCGCACGTTCCAGCCCATCCCGCTGCTCGTCGTCGCGGCGCTGTGGTATCTGCTCATCACGTCGGTCCTCATGGTCGGCCAGCACCACCTCGAGCGGTACTACGGTCGCGGGTTCGACGGCGGTGCCCCGGCCGGGCGCTCCGGTCGCGGTCCGTTCGGGTCGCGCGGGACCCGCGCGCGGCGGCCCCGCAAGCAGGACTTCGTCCGGGCGGCCGGGACCACCAAGGACGACCCCTTCCTGGAGGTGACCCCGTGAGCGCGACGCAGGTACCGCCGTCGGGCGGCGCGACGAGCACGGAGCCGATGGTGCGCGTGCGGGGCGTCCACAAGGTCTTCGGGCACGGCGCGGGCGCGACGCACGTGCTGCGCGGCGTCGACCTCGACGTGGCGCGCGGCTCGGTCACCGTGGTGCTCGGGCCCTCCGGCTCGGGCAAGTCGACGCTGCTGCGGTGCGTCAACGAGCTCGAGGAGATCACCGCCGGCGAGATCCACGTGGGCGGCGAGCTCATGGGCTACCGGTGGGACGACAGGGGCGTGCTGCACCGGCTGCACCCGAAGGTGGTCGCGCGGCAGCGCTCGCGCATCGGGATGGTGTTCCAGCGCTTCCACCTCTTCGGCCACATGACGGCGCTCGACAACGTCATGGAGGCGCCGGTCCAGGTGCGCGGGCTGGCGAAGGCCGAGGCGCGGGCCCGGGCGCTCGAGCTGCTCGGGCGGGTGGGCCTGGCCGACCGCGTGGACCACTACCCGGCACAGCTGTCCGGAGGCCAGCAGCAGCGCGTCGCGATCGCGCGGGCGCTGGCGATGGACCCCGAGCTCATGCTGTTCGACGAGCCGACGTCCGCCCTGGACCCCGAGCTCGTCGGCGAGGTGCTCGCCGTGATGCGGGACCTCGCGAGCGACGGCATGACGATGGTCGTGGTGACGCACGAGATCGGGTTCGCGCGCGAGGTGGCCGACCACGTCGTGTTCATGGACGACGGCGTGATCGTGGCCGACGGTGCGCCGGGTGACCTGCTCGACGACCCGACCGAGCCGCGCCTGCGGGAGTTCCTCTCCCACGTCCTCTGAGCGGCGTCAGTCGTCGTGCGCACCCCGGAAGAACACGACGAGCAGCCGCATCACGAGGATGAGGCACCCGGCCAGGAGGCCCACGCCGAGCACGTGGTAGACGCCGACGTCGTCGCTCACCGGCGGTCCGGGCGCGACCGCGAACAGCACCACGGACATGAGCCCGGCCGTGGAGGCGAGCAGGGTGAGCAGGGCCTGGTGCCACAGGCGCGTGAGGAACCGGCGGTCGTCGGGGTCGGCCAGGAGCCGGGCGTTGACGCGCAGGCGGCCGTGCTCCATCGCGTCGGCGATCCGGTCGACGCGGCGCGGCAGCCGGCGCAGGACCGGCAGCAGCGTGTGCAGCTCGGTCTCGACCGTGCGCCGGATCTCGGCGGGTGCGATCGCCGCGCCCGCCTGGTCCTTCGCGTACCGCCTGGCACCCTCGACCAGGTCGTAGCCGCCGGCGAGCACGTCGAGCGTGCCCTCGAGCGTCGCGAGGGTGCGGAACGCGGCCGCGACCTGGGCCGGGACGCCCAGCCGGTGCCGTGCGACGAGCCGGAACAGCGCTGCGACGGCCGGGGCCGTGCGGGTGGGACCGGCGCCGACGTGCTGCGCGAGGATCTCGCCGACCTCCTGCTCGACCCGCGTCTCGTCGACGGTCTCCGGCCGCGAGACCACCTCGAGCAGCGCGTCGGTGACCGCGGTCGAGCTCCCGTCCGCGAGCGCCACGAGCAGGCGCGCGACCGCCGACCGTGACGCCGTCCCCAGCCGCCCGACCGAGCCGAGGTCCAGCATCGCGAGGGCGCCGTCGTCGGCCACGAGCAGGTTGCCCGGGTGCAGGTCGACGTGGAAGACGCCGTGCCGCACGATCTGGTCCGCGACCACGCGCAGGAGCTCGTCGGCGACGGCCCGGCGCTCGTCCTGGCCCAGCCGGCCGAGCACCGCCTGCGCTGCGCCGAGCGGGGTCCCGGCCATCCGCTCCATCACGAGCACGCGCGCCGTGCACCACTGCGGGTGCGGCTCGGGCACGGCGATCCGGGTCGCGGCGGACGCCTCCAGGCCGGCCGCGACCGTCGCGATGTTGTCCCGCTCGATCCGGAAGTCGAGCTCCTCGGTGAGCGCGGCCGAGAAGCCGCGCACGAGGTCGCCCAGGTTCAGGTGCCGCGCCCACGCGGTGCGCGCGGTGAGCGTCCGCGCGAGCCGGTCGAGGATGTCGAGGTCGCGGGCGACCTGCGACGCGATGCCGGGGCGCTGCACCTTCACGACGACGTCGCGCCCGTCCCTCGTGCGCGCCGCGTGCACCTGCGCCACCGAGGCGGAGGCCAGCGGGTCGCGGTCGATCGAGGTGAAGACGTCCGACGGCGGCGCGCCCAGCTCGGCGGTGAGCACCGTCTCGACCGCCGCCCAGGCGAGCGGGCCCGCGTCGTCCTGCAGGTGGCTGAGCTCCGCGACGAACTCGGGCGGTAGGAGGTCACGGCGGGTGGACAGCTGCTGCCCCAGCTTCACGAACGTGACCCCGGCGTCCTCCAGGGCACGGCGCAGCGAGCGGGCCAGGGCACGGCGCTGCTCGGGCGTGCGGGCGCCCTGCCGTCCGTCGCGGAGGAAGCGGACGAGCCCGTGCCGGGCGAGCACGCGCACGATCCGCAGGTAGCGCCCGGTGCGCCGCAGCCAGGACCGGAGCTCGCGCGCGGCCGTGACCGGCCCCGGCAGCGACCCGTCCGGGACGAGCATCTCGACGGCCGCGAGGGTGAACATCGCCACGACGAGGACGACCACGCTCATCAGGGCCGTGTAGAGCAGGAGCTCCGGGTCGCCGGTGGCGGCCTCGGGCGGCGGGGGCAGGAGCCCGACAACGATCGCCGGCCCGAGCGTCGCCCCGGTCGCCGCGGCCACCAGGGTCCGGACCATGCCGAGCCGGACGCCCATGACCCGGCGCACGAACAGCGCGAACAGCACGAGCGACGCCAGGACCGACCAGAGGTAGAGCTGTGCGCCCAGGAACCCGATCACCCGCCCACCGTAGAGATCGCGGCCGCGGAGCGCACCGTGCATCGCCGGGGCAGGTCAGGACGGCCCCCCTGGCCCGGCGTGCGTGCCCCGAGATGTCGGAGGTCGCTGGTACACCTGGGGCATGTTCCTGCTCGAGCACGACGGCCCCGCCGGCACCGCCGACCCCGGCCCCGTGCTCGTGCACTCCGCCGGCGACCTCGTCGTCGCGTCGGAGTGCGAGTTCGGGCTCCTGCGGCGCCTCGACGAGGTGCTCGGCCGCGTCCCCCGTCGCGACCGCCCCGCGGACGAGATGCTCGCGCGCACCGCCGCCGTCGGGCAGCAGCACGAGGAGCGTGTGCTGGACGAGCTCGTCACCAGGTTCGGGTGGGCCGGCGACGACGGCGGGCCCGGCGGGGTCGTCGCCGTCGACCCGCCGGGGCGGATGTCCGCGGCGGAGCTCGTCGCCGCGCACGCCCGCACCCTCGAGGCCATGGAGCGCGGGGCCGACGTCGTCTACCAGGCGTCGTTCTTCGACGGCCGGTTCCACGGCCGTGCGGACTTCCTGGTGCGCGACGGCGGAGGGCCCCGGGCGGGCGGTCTGCGGTACGGGGTGTGGGACACCAAGCTGGCCCGGCGCGAGAAGGTGCGGGCCGTGCTCCAGCTCGCCGCGTACGCGGACCAGCTGCGCGCAGCGGGGATCGACCCGACCGAGCACGCTCACCTCGTGCTCGGGACCCGGGAGGAGACGCACCACCTGCTGGCCGAGGTCATGCCCGTCTTCCGCGCGCGCCGGGAGCGGATGCTCGAGGTCGTGGCCGCGCACGCCGCCGACGCGGGACCGCTGGAGTGGGGCGACCCGCGGTTCGCCGCGTGCGGGAGCCTGGCGCGCTGCCCGGACTGCGCCGCGGCTGCCGCCGACGCCCGCGACGTGCTGCTCGTCGGTGGCGTGTACGCGCCGCAACGGGCCGCGCTCGCCGAGGTGGGGATCACGACGATCGACGCGCTCGCCGCGGCGTCGGAGCCGCCGTCGGGCATGTCGGCCGTGCGGTTCGGGCGCCTGCGGTTCCAGGCGGCCCTGCAGCTCGGGACCGAACCGGGCGACGGCCACGTGCGGTACGAGGTCGAGACCGAGGACGGTCCTGAGGTCGCCGAGCTGCGCTGGGCCGTGGCGGACCGCGAGCCGATCGACCGGCTCCCGGCCCCGAGCCCGGGCGACGTCTTCTTCGACTTCGAGGGGGACCCGTTGTGGACGGACGAGGCGGGGGAGGTGCCGTCGGGCGGGTTCGGCCTCGACTACCTCTTCGGCTGGGTCACCCGTGAGCCCGACGACGAGGGACGTCCCGCGTTCCACGGGCTGTGGGCGGACGGGCCGGCGCAGGAGCGGCAGGCGCTCGTGACGTTCGTCGACTGGCTGAACGAGCGCCGTCGCCGGTTCCCCGACCTGCACGTGTACCACTACGCCGACTACGAGCGGGCGCACCTGCTGTCCATCGCGGCACGCCACGGCGTCTACGAGGACGAGGTCGACCAGCTGCTGCGCGACGGCGTGCTCGTCGACCTGTGGAGCGTCGTGCGCCCGTCCCTGCGGATCTCGGACCGGTCGCGGTCCATCAAGAAGCTCGAGCCGCTCTACATGGCCGACGACCCGGCGCGCGAAGGGGTCAAGGACGCCGCGTCGAGCGTCGTGGAGTACGCCGAGTACACGGCGCTGCGCGACGCGGGCCGGCTCGAGGAGGCGGCCGAGCGCAGGCGGCAGATCCTCGAGTACAACCGGTACGACTGCCTGTCGACGCTGCGGCTGCTCGACTGGTTGCGCTCGGCGGTCGGGGACCCGCCCGCGGCCGGCGAGGCCGAGGTCGAGGCGCCCGCACCGGCGGAGGCGCCCGAGGAGGGCGCGGAGCCGACCCCGCGGCAGGCTGACACCGCCCGCCGCATCGCGCTCGAGACCGAGATCCACGAGCTGGTCGAGGCCGCGCTGGTCGAGGCCGAGCGGGGCGCGGCCGACGGGGCGGAGCTGCGGGCCCTGTCCCTGCTCGGGTCCGCGGTCGGCTACTACCGGCGCGAGGCCATGCCGTTCTGGCACGAGCACTTCGCGCGGCTCGAGCTGCCGCCCGACGAGTGGCCGGGGCGCCGCTCGTCCATGGTCGTGGAGCGTGCGCGGGTCCTGCGCGAGTGGCACGTCGAGGACGGCAGGTCCGTCCTCTCGCGAGAGCTCGAGCTCGTGGGCCGCCCGGTGGAGGGCTCGGAGCTCGTCGGCGGGGCGCCCGCCTACCTCCTGTACGACGAGCCGGTCCCGCCCGGGGTGGGCGAGCTCGAGGCGCGCGCGGTGCGCGCCGCGCACGCCCGCGCGGTCGTGCTCGACGCGCGGCGCGAGCTGGTGGGCGCGGACGGTGCTCCTGCCGAGGGCGTCGCGGCCGACGGCGGCCGGCGGGTCGAGCGCGACGTGCTCGTGGTGCGCGAGCAGCTGCGCA
Source organism: Isoptericola sp. (assembly GCA_031181105.1). Taxonomy (GTDB): domain Bacteria; phylum Actinomycetota; class Actinomycetes; order Actinomycetales; family Cellulomonadaceae; genus Isoptericola. The sequence continues at coordinate 11,226 of JAPSLD010000068.1, forward strand.
AGGGCGAGGACGGGCACGACCACCTCCCCATGGGGGTGGCGGTCAACGCCTACGTGCCGTGCACGCCGCAGGAGCAGGCGGTCGAGGACGCGGCCTCGCGCGCGCTGGCCGCGTGGCGCTCGACGCCGGAGGGCGAGGGCGGGGGGCGCGTTCCGGCGGGCCCGGTGACCGACCTCCTGCTGCGCCGGCCGCCGCGGCTGGCCGGCGGGGCGTCCCTGCCCGCCCCGCGGACGGCGCCGGGTTCGGGCGACGACCTCGTCGGCGCGGTCCACCGGGCGGTCCTGGGGCTCGAGCGGTCGTACCTCGCCGTGCAGGGCCCGCCCGGGACCGGCAAGACGTACGTGGGCTCGCACGTGATCGCGCGCCTCGTGGCGGCCGGGTGGCGCGTCGGAGTCGTCGCGCAGTCGCACGCCGTGGTCGAGAACCTCCTCGCCGCGACGCTGACCGCCGGCGTGCCCGCCGAGGCGGTCGCGAAGAAGCGACGAGACCGGGCCCCGAGCAGCGCGGCGGCGCCGGCGTGGGCGGAGGTCTCCGCCGACCAGCTCGCCGCGTTCGCGGCCGACGCCGGGGCGGACGGCCGTGGCTGCGTCGTCGGGGGCACGGCGTGGGACTTCGCGCACGGGCGCTGGCCCGAGGAGGGGCTGGACCTGCTCGTCGTCGACGAGGCCGGCCAGTTCTCCGTGGCCAACACGATCGCGGTCGCGCGCGCGGCCCGGCGCCTGCTGCTCCTCGGCGACCCGCAGCAGCTGCCGCAGGTGAGCAAGGGCGCCCACCCGGAGCCCGCCGTGGCCGGGTCCGCGCTGCGCTGGCTCGCGGACGGGCACGACGTCCTGCCGGAGGGCCTCGGCTACTTCCTGCCCGCGTCGCGCCGGATGCACCCCGCGCTGGCCGACGCCGTGTCGGACCTCGCGTACGAGGGCCGGCTGCGCGCCCACCCTGTGGCGGCGGAGCGGCAGCTCGCGGGCGTCGAACCGGGCGTGCACCAGGTGCTGGTCGAGCACGTCGGGCGCTCGGTGGCGTCACCGGAGGAGGCGGACGAGGTCGTCCGGCAGGTGCAGGCAGTCGTCGGGCGCACGTGGCGCCCGGGCGGGGCCGCCGCGGCACGGCCGCTGGCGCCGTCCGACGTGGTCGTGGTCGCGGCGTACAACGCGCAGGTGTGGACGGTACGGCGCGCGCTCGACGCGGCGGGCCTGTCCGGCGTGGCGGTCGGGACCGTCGACATGTTCCAGGGACGCGAGGCGGTGGTGGCGGTGCTGACCCTCGCGGCCTCCGCGCCCGGCGACGTGCCGCGCGGGATGCGGTTCCTGCTGAGCCGGAACCGGATCAACGTGGCGGTGTCGCGGGCGCAGTGGTGCGCGATCGTCGTGCGCTCACCGCGCCTGACGGACTACCTGCCGCACCACGTCGAGGAGCTCGAGCAGCTCGGGGCGTTCCTGCGCCTCACCGCGAGGTAGCGCGCCCTCCGCCGAGGTGGTGCGCTAGAACTCGAACCCGCCACCGACGTCGCCGCCGAAGAAGTCACCGAAGCCCCCGTCCCCGCCGGCGTCCGCTCCGGCATCGGCGCCGGGGTCGCCCTCGGCGCCGGGGTCGCCCTCGGCGCCGGGGTCGCCCTCAGCGCCCGCGTCGGTGCCCGGGTCCGCACCGTCCGCCGCGGCGAACTCCTGCGACGGGTCCCCGAACGCCGGACCGAACAGCGCGTTGGCGACCGCGGACCCGATCACCACACCGGCGATCGTGCCCAGCATGCTCGAGCCGATCATCGCGCCCATGCCCGGCCCGCGGACGCCCGCGCCGCCGCCCGGGCCGCGGAACGCCTGCTCGAGGGTGCCGGGGTTGCGCATCTCGGCGCGCGTGGCCATGCGCGCGAGCGAACCGGGGTCGTCCGACGTCGCGCGCTCGGAGGCCGGGACGGCCGCACCGAGCTCGCTCAGCACGCGCCGCCGCTGCTCCGGCGTCAGCCTCGCGAAGGCCTCGGCGTGCGCCTGCTCGACCGCGTCCGGCGGCGCGGTCCGCAGCAGGTACCGGTAGCGCTCGACCGCGACGTCGTCGGGGTCGCGGCCGTGCCCGGCGGCACCCGAGGCGCCGTAACCCGGGGACGCCGGGCTACCGGCCGGCAGCGCGTCCGCCGCGCCGTAGCCGGCCTTGCCGGGGGCGTACCCGGGCTGCACGCCACCGCGCTCGCCCGGGATGCCGCTGCGGTGCTCGTCGTCGCGAGACCTGCCGAGAAGACGGTCGAGGAATCCCATACCCGTCGAACGCTTGTCCATGGGGTCAGGTTCCCGCAGCACGCGATCACCCGCACGTACGACGAAACCCTCAGGTACGACGACGGCCCGCACCCGCCGCCGTGAGGCGGACGGGTACGGGCCGTGTGCACATCACGCCCCGACCGAGGTCGGGTGCGCTATGTCAGCGTCAGAGGGGGCGGATGTTCTCCGCCTGCGGGCCCTTGGGGCCCTGCGTCACGTCGAACTCGACGCGCTG
>JAPSLD010000069.1 GCA_031181105.1 Isoptericola sp.
GACGAGGTCTACGAGCACCTGACGTTCGACGGCGCCGCGCACGTGCCGATCGCGACGCTGCCCGGCATGGCGTCGCGGACGCTCACGGTGTCCTCGAGCGGCAAGACGTTCAGCCTCACCGGCTGGAAGGTCGGTTGGGTGCACGGCCCGGCCGAGCTCGTCACCGCCGTGCGCACGGTCAAGCAGTTCCTCACCTACACCTCCGGCTCGCCGTTCCAGCCGGCGATCGCCCAGGCGCTGGCCGACGACGACACGCCGCGCGCGCTCGCGGCCTCGCTCGCCGCGCGCCGCGACCTGCTCTGCGAGGGGCTGACCGCGGCCGGCTTCGACGTCGTCGTACCGAAGGGCACGTACTTCGTCATCGCCGACGGCGCGCCGCTGGGGTTCGAGGACGGGCACGACCTGTGCCGCCGCCTGCCCGAGCTCGCCGGCGTGGTCGCGGTGCCGGTGTCGGCGTTCTGCCGCGGGGGTTCGACGACGGCGCGCGCGCTGCGCTCGCGCGTGCGGTTCACGTTCGTCAAGCGCGAGGACGTGCTGCGCGACGCCGTCGGACGGCTCCACCGCCTGGCGGGCTAGCGCCACCTCGGCGCAATCGGCGCTACCTCGGCGCGATCCGCGCTACCTCGGCGCGATTCGCGCTACCTCGGCGCGATCCGCGCTACCTCGCGGTGAGGAGCGAGACCGCGACGGCGAGCATGATCACCGCGATCACGCCGTCGAGCACCCGCCACGCCCCGGGCTTGGCGAGCCGGGGCGCGAGCAGCCGGCCGCCGTACCCGATCCCGGTGAACCACACGATGCTGCCGAGCACCGCGCCGGCGCCGAACCACCACCGCGCGTCGCCGTACGTCGAGGAGATCGACCCGAGCAGCACCACGGTGTCGAGGTACACGTGCGGGTTGAGCCACGTCAGCGCGAGCGCGGTGAGCACCACGGGCCGCAGCCGGCGCCCGGCGTCGGGCACGGCGCCGGCGTCCGCCGCGACGAGCTGCTCCTCGCCCTTCCACGCGCGCCGCGCGGCGAGGAAGCCGTACCCCAGAACCACGGCCGCGCCCAGCCAGCGCGCCCCCTCCACCACGGCGGGCGCCTGCTGGACGAGCGCGCCGAGCCCGCCCACGCCCGCCGCGATCAGCACGGCGTCCGAGACGGCGCAGATCGCCACGACGGCGCCGACGTGCTCGCGTCGCACGCCCTGGCGCAGGACGAACGCGTTCTGCGCGCCGATGGCGACGATGAGCGAGAGGCCGAACCCGAGGCCGGCGAGGAAGGTGAGCACACGACGACGCTAAGCGCGGCACGCCGTGCAGTCCAACTGTTCCTTCTTACGCCGATGAAGCGATACTTCATCCATGCGCTGGGACTCCGGACAGCTCGAGGCACTGGCCGCCGTGGTGGCGGAGGGATCGTTCGAGGCGGCGGCACGCGCGCTCCACGTCACGCCGTCGGCCGTGAGCCAGCGCATCCGTGCGCTCGAGAACGCGGCAGGCGGGGTGCTGGTGCGCCGCACCCGCCCCGTGGAGCCCACCGAGCCCGGGCGCACGCTGCTCCGGCTCGCCCGGCAGGTCGAGCTGCTCGGGGCGGAGGCCGCGCGCGAGCTCGGCCCCGCCGCGACCGGCTCCTCGGAGGGCTCCCCCGACGACGCCCGGCCGGTCACCGTCCCGCTCGCCGTCAACGCCGACTCCCTCGCGACGTGGGTCATGCCGGCCCTGGCCCGCGTCGACGGCGTGTGCTTCGACCTGCACACCGCCGACCAGGACCGCACGGTCGACCTGCTGCCCGCCGGCGTGGTCATGGCAGCCGTCACCTCCCAGCGCGAGCCGGTGCAGGGCTGCTCCTCCGTGCCGCTCGGCGTGATGCGCTACCGGCCCGCGGCGGCGCGCTCCGTAATCGAGCGCTGGTTCCCCGACGGTCCGACGCTCGAGGCCCTCGACCGCGCACCCATGGTCGTGTTCGCGCGGACGGACGACCTGCAGGACCGCTGGCTGCGCGACCTCGCCGCGGCCGCCGGCGGACCGGTGCCCGACCCACCGCGCCACCACGTGCCGAGCACCGCCGAGTTCCTCGAGGCGATCCGCCTCGGGCTCGGCTGGGGCATGTGGGGCCCGGTCGCCCGGCCCGGCGCCCGCTTCCCGCTCGTCGACGACGCCGGCGACGACGTCGTCATGCTCGACGACGACGCTGCCGTCGACGTGACGCTCCACCTGCAGCAGTGGAAGCTGCGCTCGCAGGTGCTCGACCGCGTCGCCGGTGCACTGCGCGCCGAGGCGCGACGGACCCTGCTGCCCGCCTGACTGCCCGGGTGACCTAGCCGAGGTTCGGGCAGACGCCCTCGCGCACCGACGGGCTCGGCGACGGCGCGGGCGCCGAGGTGCCCTCGGTCGCGTCGCCCGACGGCCCGGCGGCCTCCCCCGTCGGCTCGTCGTCGGACGTGCCGTCGGTGGCGGCGTCGCTCGCGTCGTCGCCCGTCCCGTCCGAGCCTCCGTCCGGTCCGTCCGGGCCCCCGTCCGTCGCACCGGTCGCGGAGGGCGACGGCTCCGGGCTGCCGGGCGGCGCCTCGTCGGCCTTGATCCGCTCCCAGATCTGGTCCGCCTCGTCCGTCCACACCACGCGGTTGGGGTCGCTCGGCGCGTCGATGACGGGCACGGAGGTGAACACGATCTGCGCCGGGTCGATGTCGCGCAGGCTCCACGCGAGACCCGCGAGCGCCGCCGGGCTGGCCAGGGTGCGCCCGGTGCTGATGGACTGCAGCACCTCACGGACCACCCGGTACAGGCGCCCGGAGTCGGTGATGAGGTTCTGCGCGAGCACCTCGCGCAGCATCGCGTCGAAGAAGGCCTGCTGGCGCTCGATGCGCCCGAGGTCGCTGCCCTTCTCGAGCCCCATGCCGGAGCCCTGGCGGGCGCGCAGGAAGTTGATCGCGGTGTACCCGTCGAGCCGCTGCTCCCCCGCCTCGAGGTCGAGGTCGACCTTGCGGCCCTTGACCGGCTCGGGGAGGCACATCCGGACCCCGCCGATCGCGTCGACGACGTCGATCACGCCGGTCATCTCGACCACCATGTGGTCGGTGACGCGCACGCCCGTGAGCGACTCGACCGTCAGGATCGTGCACGCCGCCGCACCGGTGACGTCCTGGTCGTCCCCGCCGCCGATGGTGAACGCGGAGTTGAACATGGTGTTGCGGTGCGGCCGCGACGTGGTGCCGTCGGAGCGCGGGCACGCGGGGATGTCCACGAGCGAGTCGCGGGGGATCGAGACCGCCTCGATGCGGCTGCGGTCCCCGGAGACGTGCACGAGCAGCGTCGTGTCCGAGTTGAACTCGTCGCCCGCGCCCGCGATGGCGGCGTTCTCCTCGTCGCGGAAGTCGGTGCCCATCACGAGGATGTTGAGCGCCTGCCCGGCGAACGGGTCCGTCGGGTCGTGGTTCTCGGCCAGCACCGGCGGTCGCGAGCGCTCCTCGCCCAGGAGGGCGTCGACGTCGGACACGTCGAGCTGCGACTGCAGGTCGAGGTACGAGGCGACGGCGCCCGTGGCGACGAACGCCACCACCCCGGTCAGGGCGAGCGCGACGGCATGGCGGACCCGGTGGGAGGCGAGGCCGGCCGCGTGCCGGGGCGGGGTGCGCTGCACAGGCCGAGCATAGGCCGTGCGCAGCGCACCCCGCGCAGGTCAGGCGCGGTTCAGCGGCCCTCGACGGCCGCGACGGCGGCGTCCGGGTGGTCGCTGAAGAGCCCGTCCATGCCGGCCTCGAGGAAGGCGCGGATCTCGCCGGCGAGGTCGCCGACGGCGGCCGGGTCGGACGACGAGCGGAACTCGGCGGGCAGGAACTGGTTCTCGGCGCGGAACGTCCACCCGTGGACCTCGAGGCCGACCGCGTGCGCGTCGGCGATGACCGAGGTCGGCTCCCCGAGCGTGCCGTCGGCGCGGCGCGGGATCATGACGTTCTTCTCGAGCCCGACGCCGTCCGCGTACGTGGCGATCTCGGCGAGGCCCGCGGGCGTCACCAGGTGGGCGTAGGTCCGGGGGTCGCCCGCCGCGACGAGGTCGTACGGGGCGCCGCTGCTGGAGACCAACTGCGCCAGCGGCACGTCCGTCATGGCGTCGAGCTCGCGCAGGTTGCCGGTCTCGAACGACTGGACGATGACCGGCGCGCGGGCGTCGTCGAACCCGTTGGCCGCGAGCTCGGCCACGAGCGGCTCCTCCAGGGACAGGCCGATCGAGTCGAAGTACGTCGGGTGCTTGGTCTCCGGGTACACGCCGACGGGCTCGCCGTCGCACGTCCGCGAGCTGCGGGCGAGGTCCAGGACCTCGTCGAGCGTCGGCACCTGGTAGAGGCCGTCGAACGCGGCGCTGCCCGGGCGCACCGCGGGGATGCGCTCGACGGCGCGCAGCGTCCGCAGCTCGGCGAGCGTGAAGTCCTCGGTGAACCAGCCGGTGACGGGCCGGCCGTCGATGACCTTGGTCGTGCGGCGGTCGGCGAACTCGGGCCGCTCGGCGACGTCGGTCGTGCCGCCGATCTCGTTCTCGTGCCGTGCCACGAGGACGCCGTCCTTGGTCGCGACGACGTCCGGCTCGACGTAGTCCGCGCACTGCAGGATCGCCTGCTCGTACGCGGCGAGCGTGTGCTCGGGCCGGTAGCCCGACGCGCCGCGGTGCCCGACGACGGTCACGCCGTCGGGGCGCACCCGCTCGCGCCGCAGCTCGATCAGCGCCATCTCCGTGTCGTCCGGCTCGCCGGGCACGCGCGCGTCGTTGCCCGGGTAGTTGTTGTCGTTGCCGATGAGGATGCGTCCGTCGCGCAGGCGCAGCACCGTCTCGAACGACTGCACCGGCAGCGCGAAGGTCTCGCCGAGGCCGTAGCCCTCCCCCGCGTCGATGCCGAGCGGGTTGGCGACGCCGAGCGCGTCGAGCACGAGCTCCTTGGACACGTAGCCCTCGGCGTCGACCTTGCGCAGGTCCACCTCGTAGACGCGCTTGATGACGGACGCCTCGCCGTCCCAGTTGTCGCGCTCGACGAACCAGAACCGGTCCTTGCCGACCGTGAACGAGTCGCCCACGAGGTTGCCGGGGAGGTCGACCTGGTAGCTCCAGGTGCGGTCGGTGTACTCGCCGCGGCGCGTGTCGAACTCGTAGATCACGCGGCGCCGCTCGTCGGTCTCGCCGGCGAGGGCGTTCTCGACGACCGGGTAGAGGTAGCGGCCGTCGGGCGAGGCGCTCATCGCCTCGAAGCCGCTGCTGGCGCGCACGCCCGGCGTCTCGCCGTCGGCCAGGTACGGGTTCTGCGGGGACTTCAGGCCGCCCGGCAGCCCGACGGGCGCGTCCAGCAGCGTGCCGTCGGCGTCGAAGTGCAGCACGAACGGGCCGAACTCCTCGCCGACCCAGAAGGTGCCGTCCTTGGCCCGGACCACCGACTCGATGTCGAAGTCGGCGCCGGTGAGCAGGCGCTCGGTGGTGCCCTCGTGCACGATCGGGAAGTCGAGGACGCCGTTCGCGTCGTCGTAGTCGATGCGGTCGAGGATCTCGATCTCGCCCGTGCCGGAGCCCGAGCCCTCGTCCCAGTGCGGCTCGACGAGGTAGTTGCGCAGCAGGAAGTCGGCGGAGTTGCCCTGGGTGCCGAAGCCGTTGTCCGGCTGGGCCCAGAACGTGCCGTCGCCGTTGTCGACCATCGCCGAGAAGCCGGGGATGATCTGACCGTCCCAGGGGCCCTGGCGCCCGTTGGCCGGGCTGGCGTCGGCGCCCGACGGCGGGCCGTCGGCGAGGTGGTCGGCGTCGAGGGTGGCGCGGCCGACGAGGCTCGGCACGAGGTGCGTCGAGGTGCGGCGGTCCTCGCCGGGCGCCGGGCGGCCGGCGGCGGAGGCCCCGGCAGCGGCGGTCGCGAGCAGGAGGGTCGCGGCGACCGAGGCCGCGACGGTGCGGACGAGCGGTGGGCGTGTCATGCGACGATCCCACCGCCGTCGGGCGACTCCGGGTCGAACCCGGCGTGAAACCTTGCCGTCGCGCGGGTGAACACCCGCGCGTCGGCGGGTCAGCCGTGGGACATCTGGACCCAGCCGCCGCGGCGGTAGGCCGGGGTCGCGACGGCGAGCACCACGAGGGCGCACACCAGCGCGCCGAGCATGACCGACGCCATCGCGACGACGCCGCCGCCGAGCACGCCCACCAGGGGCGAGACGAAGCCGGCGACGCCCGACTGCACGGCACCGATGACCGCGGCGGCCGAGCCGGCACGCTCGCCGTGCCGGCTCAGGGCGATCGCTGACGCGTTGGCGGGGATCAGGCCCTGGAAGGCGAGCACGAACCACAGCACCGCGAGCAGCCCGACGAGCCCGCCGGCCTCGGTGAGCGCCACGGCGAGCAGCGCGACGGCGAACACGCCCTGCAGGGCCAGGGCCGCCCGGAGCAGCCGGATCGGCGCGATCCGGCGCACCAGCGCGGCGTTGACCTGAGCGGACAGCACCAGCCCGAGCCCGTTGAGCGCGAAGAGCAGCGAGAACTGAGCGTGCGACAGCCCGTAGCCCTCCTGGAAGACGAACGGCGAGCCGACGACGTAGCTCATCAGGACGGCCATCCCCAGCCCGGGCAGCACGGCGAGCGCCATGAACTGGCGGTCGGCGACCAGCGCCCGGTACCCGGAGAACACGGACCCCAGGCGCCCCGACTGGCGCCGCGCGACGGGCAGCGTCTCGGGCATGAGCCGCCACACGACCAGCGCCATCGCCACCCCGCCGAGCGCGAGGAAGACGAAGACCCAGCGCCAGCCCGCGGCCGCGGCCACGGCCGAGCCGAACGTCGGCGCGAGCATCGGCGCGACGCCGATCACGAGCATGAGCCGCGACAGGATGCGCGCCGCCTCGGCGCCGACGAACCGGTCGCGCACGACCGCCATCGCCGCCACGCCGCACGCCGCGTTGAAGAAGCCCTGCAGCAGGCGCAGGGCGATCAGGATCGTCATGTCCGGCGCGATCGCGCACAGCAGGGACGTCACGACGTGCAGGGCGAGACCCCACAGCAGGGGCGCGCGGCGCCCGTACCGGTCGGACAGCGGCCCGATCACGAGCTGGCCGGCGGCGCCGCCGACCAGCATCACCGAGACCGACAGCTGCGCGAACGACGGGGTCGAGTCGAGGTCGGCCGCCACCTCGGGCAGCGACGGCAGGTACATGTCCACGGTGAACGCGGGCAGCGCGGCCAGCGCCCCCAGCATGAGCACCCAGCGGTACGGCGATCGGGCGCGCGTGGGCGTCACGGAGGGCTCGGGCATGGCCGCCATCCTATCGAAACGATACGAGGCATGGGAGGGGACACACCCGTGATCCCCCTCACCGCCCCCCTCACCGACACCCACGGCCGGCGGCGACGGCAGGTGTCGGTGGGGTGCGCGACGATGGACGCATGTGCGGCAGGTACGGGTCCTTCCGGGACGCCCAGGACATCGCGGACGAGCTCGCGGTCGCGCGGATCGCCGACGACGCGCGGCTGCTGCCGCCGTCGTGGAACGTGGCGCCGACCGACCAGGTGCGCATCGTCGTCGAGCGTCCCGAACGCATCGACGGCAAGAACACCGGCGAGATCACGCGCTCGCTGCAGCTCGCCCGCTGGGGGCTCGTGCCCTCGTGGGCCAAGAGCCCGGGCGTCGGCGCCCGCATGATCAACGCGCGCTCGGAGACGCTGCTCGACAAGCCGGCGTTCGCCAAGCCCCTGGCGGTGCGCCGCTGCCTGCTGCCCGCCGACGGCTACTACGAGTGGCGCAAGCTGCCCGTTCCCGACGACGCGCCCGCGGGCGCCAAGGTGCCCAAGCAGGCGTACTGGATCCGGCCGGCCGGCGGCGAGCTCGCCGCGCTGGCGGGGCTCTACGAGTTCTGGCGGGACCCGTCGAAGGCCGACGACGACCCCGACCGGTGGCTGGTCTCCACGACGGTCGTCACGACGGCGGCGGCCGACGAGCTCGAGCGCATCCACGACCGCATGCCGGTGATCCTGCCCGGAGACGTGTGGGACGCCTGGCTGGACCCGGCCGTCGGCGCGGACGACGCGGCCGAGATCGTGCGCGGCGAGCACGTGCCTCTGACGACGGTGCCGGTGCGCAACCGGGTCGGGTCGGTGCGCAACGACGACCCCGGGCTGATCGAGCCCGACCCCGAGCCGCTCGACCCCGACGTCGTGCGCGTCTGAGCGTCGTGCGCGCCGGAGTCAGGACCCGCGGTACGCGCGCTGCAGGCGCACGGGGGTGATCGTCCCGATGCCCTGCAGCTCCCGCGGCGGCTGGGCGGTGAGCGCGTAGCGGGACGACGAGGCGAGCAGCGCCGCCGTCGGCGGGTCGACCAGCACGGTCGACGGCTCGGCGAGCTCGGTGATGCGCGAGGCGAGGTTGACGTCAGGCCCGAACACGTCCCCGAACCGCGACAGGACGCGGCCCCACACGAAGCCCACCCGCACGGGGATCTCCTCCTCCGTGGCGTGCGGCGCCGCGAGGCCGAGCGCGACCTCGGCGCCCGTGGTCACGTCGTCGGCCACGAAGAGCACCGCGTCGCCGATGGTCTTCACGACGCGGCCGCCGGCCTCGACGATGACGTCGCGCGCCCGCGACTCGAACCCCTGCACGAACTCCGCGAGCTCCTGGGAGCCCAGTCCCGCGGTCCGCTTGGTGAAGGACACGATGTCGGCGAACCCGACGGCCCGCCGCAGCGGCAGCTGGTCCCCGCTCGACGCCTCGCCGCGCCCGCCGCCGAACTCGGTCGCGAGGCGGCCCGTCAGCGCCGCGAGCTGGCGCCGCCAGGCGTGCTCGAGCTGGCGCGAGAGCCGGTCGGCCAGGTGCGGGATCTGGTCGAGGACGGCCCGGCGCGCGTGCGGGTCGTCCAGGCCGTCGCGGCGGCTGACGAGCTCGACGAAGGCCTCGACCTGCCACAGCGCCAGCCGGTCGGTCGTGTGGCCGAGCGAGCGGATGAGCGTCATCTGCGCGCGCTCGTCGAGCCGCGCGGCGTCGACGAGCTCGCCGATCTCGCGCAGCGCGCACATGTCGGCGTCGGTGAACCACTCGTCGGTCGGGTGGGTCACGGGCAGGCCCAGCCAGCGCCAGTAGCTCTGGATGAACTCGTGCGAGAGCCCGGTGCCCTCGACCAGCTCGTCGAGGGTGTAGCGCCGCGGCCCGCCGAGGATCTCCTCGTCGAGCCGCGCCGCGGTGTCGGCGACCCGCGCCTGCTCCGCGCGGTTCTCGGCGTCGCTCGAGGGGCTGGTCGTGTCGCTCGTCACCTGCCCAACTGTAGTGCGCGTCACCTGTGCGCCCGCTGAGCGTATGGGCGTCCGCGGGCTCGACCCAGGCGCATCGCGGGACCCGTCAGGGCACCCGGCGCACGTGGTGCACGTCGCCCGCGGTGACCACGCGCTCCCCGTCCGCCGTCCCGATCACGAGCGCCCCGTCGTCGGCGACCCGCGCCGCCGCGCCCTCGACGACCTCGCTCCCGCCCGCGAGCTCGACGCGGACGGCCGTCCCGATCGTCGCGGACAGTCGCCGGTAGTCCTCCGCGACCCCGGCGGCGACGGCGTCGCCGCCGGACGCCTCCAGCCGCCCGACGGCGGAGACCAGCCCGCGCACGGTCTCCGCGAGCAGCAGCCCGCGGTCGGGCCGGTCCATCCCGGCCAGCGTCAGCGAGGTGGCGGTGGGGACGGGAAGCTCGGAGGCCGACTGCGAGACGTTGAGCCCGATCCCGACGACGACCGCGCCGCCCGGCACCACCTCCGCGAGGACACCGGCCACCTTGCGGAACGGCCCCAGGCCGCCGGCGTCGGTGGCGGCCGGCAGCAGCACGTCGTTGGGCCACTTGAGCCGCGCCCCGGCACCCGTACCGTCCGGACCGGCGCCCAGCGCGCGCGCCACGGCGAGCCCGGCGACGAGCGGCACCCAGCCGAGCGCGGGCGCCGGCAGCCGCGGCCGCAGCAGCACCGAGGCGGTCAGCGCCGCCCGGGCCGGCGTCTCCCACGCCCGGCCGGCCCGGCCGCGGCCCGCGACCTGGTGCTCGGCGACGAGCACGCCCGGCGCCGCCAGCGCGGGGTCGCGCCGCGCCCGCTCGACCAGCTCGGTGCTGGTCGACGCCACGGTGCCCACGACGTCGAGCCAGGCGAGCGGCCCGGCCGGGGCGAGCAGGCCGCGCCGGAGCGCGGCGGCATCCAGCGGGGCATCCAGCCGGGCGTCCAGCCGGGCATCCTGCGGGGCATCGAGCGGGGCGTCGTCCACGCCCCGATCCTGCCGCACGCGGGGTGCCGTTTGTGCGGTCCCTCCAAAGATGGGCGTCGCGGCGCAGCCCGTCACGCATCGAACCGTGGCTTTCCACCAACTAGTGTCGGTCGGGTGAACGACGCCGCCGCGACCACCACCGCCACCGACGCGCCCCCGGCCACGGGCACGGCCGCCAAGCTGGCCGACCTCGAGCGCCGTCGCGCCGAGGCGATCACCGAGGCCGAGGCCACCGCCCAGGCCAAGCAGCACAAGCGGGGCAAGAAGACCGCCCGCGAGCGCATCGACGCGCTCCTCGACGAGGGCAGCTTCGTCGAGCTCGACGCGCTCGCCAAGCACCGCAGCCGCAACTTCGGCATGGACGCCAAGCGCGTCGCGGGCGACGGCGTCGTCACCGGCTACGGCACGATCGACGGCCGCCAGGTGTGCGTCTTCAGCCAGGACTTCACCGTGTTCGGCGGCTCGCTCGGCGAGGTGCACGGCCAGAAGATCGCCAAGGTGCAGGACCTCGCGCTGCGCACGGGCGTGCCGATCGTCGGCATCTCCGACGGCGGCGGGGCGCGCATCCAGGAGGGCGTGGCGGCGCTGACCCAGTTCGCCGAGATGTTCCGGCGCAACGTCGCGGCTTCCGGCGTCGTCCCGCAGATCTCGCTCATCCTGGGCCCGAGCGCGGGCGGCGCCGTCTACTCCCCCGCCCTGACCGACTTCATCGTCATGGCCGACGGCACGTCGAACATGTTCATCACCGGACCGGACGTCATCCGGACGGTCACGGGCGAGGACGTCGACTTCGAGACCCTCGGCGGCGCGCGCACGCACAACAGCACGTCCGGCGTCGCGCACTACATGGGGCACGACGAGGACGACGCCATCGACTACGTGCGCCACCTCGTCGGCTACCTGCCGCAGAACAACCTCGCCGACCCGCCGTCGTTCCCGCCGGAGGACGAGCTCCCGCTCGAGGTCACGCCCGACGACGAGGCGCTCGACGCGATCGTGCCCGACAGCGACAACCAGCCCTACGACATGCGCGCGGTCGTCGAGGCCGTGCTCGACCCCGAGTCGTTCCTCGAGGTCCAGCCGCTGTTCGCGCAGAACGTGCTCGTCGGCTTCGGCCACGTCGAGGGCCAGGCCGTGGGCATCGTCGCCAACCAGCCGCTGTCGATGGCCGGCACGCTCGACATCGACGCGGCCGAGAAGGCCGCCCGCTTCGTGCGCACCTGCGACGCGTTCAACGTCCCCGTGCTCACGTTCGTCGACGTCCCCGGCTTCCTGCCCGGCGTCGGCCAGGAGCACCAGGGCATCATCCGCCGCGGCGCCAAGCTCATCTACGCCTACGCGGAGGCGACCGTCCCGCTCGTCACGGTCATCACCCGCAAGGCCTACGGCGGCGCGTACATCGTCATGGGCTCCAAGCAGCTCGGCGCCGACGTCAACCTCGCGTGGCCCACCGCGCAGATCGCGGTCATGGGCGCCGGCGGCGCGGTCAACATCCTGCAGCGCCGGGCGCTGCAGGAGGCGGCAGCGGCCGGGCTCGACGTCGAGGCCGAGCGCGCCCGGCTCACGGCCGAGTACGAGGACGCCATCGTCAACCCGTGGGACGCGGCCGAGCGCGGCTACGTCGACGCGGTGATCCGCCCCTCGGAGACCCGCGTCCAGGTCGTGCGGGCCCTGCGCGCGCTGCGGACCAAGCGCGCGACGCTGCCGCCCAAGAAGCACGGGAACATCCCGCTGTGACCGGACCGCGTGAGGGACAATCTCCGGCATGAGCCACGAGGACGCCACGCACGGACCGGCCCCGATGCCGGCCGTCGACCCCGAGCCGATGCACCGCGCCGTCGACGCGCTCGCGGCCGCGCTGCACGAGTACGTCGGCACCGCGGTCGGGGTGCGTGCCGAGTTCGGGGCCGCCGAGGCCGACGAGGACCCGCGCATCCTCGCGCTCGAGAACCGCATCGGTCAGCTCAACGCGACCCTGTTCGACAAGCTGCACGACGGCCTGGGCATGCATCCCGACCTCACCAGCTCGGTGTGGGGGCCGGAGCAGGCGCAGGACCGCCACGAGCACGACGTGCCGGAGGGCGCGATCATCGCCGAGCCGTTCTACCTCGGCTTCCTCGTGGCCGCGCCGCAGCAGCCCGCCGACATGACGCTCGACGGCGTGATCGAGCGGCTCGACGAGGCCGGCGAGGAGGTCGCGAAGCGGCTGCTGGACGGCGGGTACGAGGTCGTCGAGTGGGCGGCCTCGCGCGGCCAGGCCGCCGCGTTCGGGGACGACGCCGAGGACGACGAGGACGACGAGGAGGACGACGACCGATGACGCCCCAGGTTCGCGTGGTCCGCGGCAGGCCCGACGACGTCGAGGTCGCCGCGCTGGTCGCCGGCCTCGCCGCCGTCACGGCGGACGACGGCCTGCCCGACGACGTCGCGCCGGTGGACGAGTGGACCAACCGTGCGCGCACCCTGCGCGGCGCGGGCGTCGTCGCGGCGAACAGCTTCGGCGGCCGGTCGGGCCGCCACAACGTCGACGCGTGGCGCTGGAGCCTGCGCTCGTGAGCGTGGTGTGGCAGCAGGTCGCGACGCCCGACGACGTCGAGGCCCCGCCGGCGACCCGCCGGCGCCGCCGCGCCCCGGGCCCGTGCGCCGGTGGCTGTGGGCGCCGGCACTGGCCGCCACGGTCGTGCTCTACGTCGTGCGGCGCGCGGTCGACGACCCGTCGCCCACGCTCGAGGCGTGGCTCGTGCTGGGCATGTTCACCGCGGCCCTGGTCACGGCCGTCGCGGCGCTGGTGCGCTACCGCGACGACCAGCACCGCGCCGCCGCGACGCGCGGCGCGACGGCGCTCGCGAGCGACGCGCGGTCGGCCACGGGTTCCGTGACCGTCCGCGCCCGTCCCGTGCGGGGCGGCAGCATGCTCAGCGGCGTGCTGTCCTACCCGGGCGCCGACGGCACCGCGACCGAGCCGTGGTCGCTGCTCGTGCGCGACGACGACGAGCTCGCCCCGCCCCGTGCGGGCGACCCGGTCGCGGTGTGGTGGGCGCCGGGGTCCGACGTCGTCGTGGCGCGCTACCACCGCGCCTGGGCCGACGAGGTGCACCGCCGCACGGGCCCGCGGGCGGGTAGCCCGGGCGGGAGCACGAACGGCCCCGCAGCCCTGCCACCAGCCTCGACGCGCGAGCACGGCCCGTCTTCGGGATGATCGAGGCAAGACGGGCGCCGGACGCCCGGGAATGGAGGCACGTCAGATGGGTATCGGGAGCGGCATCTTCCTCATCGTCGTCGGCGCGATCCTCGCCTTCGCGATCGCACCGGACACGTGGGACGTCGTCAACCTCAACATCGTGGGCTACATCTGCATCGCGGCCGGGG
>JAPSLD010000070.1 GCA_031181105.1 Isoptericola sp.
CAACGGGCGCGCGCTCGAATGAATCGGTCGCTGCGCTCCCTCTGCTCTCGCGCGCACCCGTTGCGTGCGCTACCTCGCCCCGTTCTGCGCTACCTCGCCCCGTTCTGCGCTACCTCGCCCCGTTCAGCGCTACCTCGCCCCGTTCTGCGCTACCTCGCCCCGTTCTGCGCTACCTCGCCCCGCTCTGCGCTACCTCGCGCGGAGGCGCGCTACCTCGCGAGGCAGAGCGCTACCTCGTGAGGGTGGCGACGGAGGCGACGCCCGCGCCGACGGCGAACACCGTCACGGCGAGGGTGCTCAGCGCGTAGAGCACGGCACGGCGGACGCGGCCGCTCCGCAGCAGCGCCGCCGTCTCGACGGACGCGGTCGAGAAGGTCGTGAACCCACCGCACAGACCGGTCGCCAGCAGCAGTCGCCAGTGCTCGAACGCCCCGCCGAACAGCAGCCAGCCCGTCGCGAGGCCGACGACGAACGAGCCCGCGACGTTGACCGTCCAGGTGCCCCAGGGCAGGCCGGAGGCGCGGCGGGCCATGACGGTGTCGGCGACCCAGAACCGCGCGGCGGCACCGACCCCGCCCCCCACGCCCACGAGCAGGACTCCGACCAGGCCGTTCATCGGGTCATCCTCTGGGTCACCCGCGGCGGCGTCCGGCGCCCGAGGGCGATCCCCAGCACCGCGGCGACGGTGCCGAGCACGAGCGACCCCGCGGCGTACACGGCCGCGCCGGCCCATACCTGGTGCACCACGAGACCGTGGACCTCGAGCGCGAGCGACGAGTAGGTCGTGAAACCGCCGAGGACGCCCGTCCCGGCGAAGAGACGCAGCCGGCGCAGCCGCGACGTCTCGGGGCCGCGGATTGCCGCCGCCTCGAGCAGCCAGCCGAGCGCGAACGCGCCCACCACGTTGACCAGGAAGGTCGGCCACGGCCACCAGGACGCGGTCGCGGGCAGCGCCGACGCCACGGCGTACCGCAGCGCCGACCCCACGGCGCCGCCGATCGCCACGAGCCCGAGGAGCCGCACGTCACGGTGCGGGGGTCGGGGCGGCGCGGTCACGCGGCCCATCATCCCCCGTCGTGCGGCGTCTCGGGCGCGGTGGTCGTCGGGCGCGGTGGTCGTCGGGCGAGGTGCCGTCAGTCGAGGTGCGCCGGCAGGCCGAACCTCGGGAACCACGTGGCCGTGTCGAGGAAGGTGGTGATCCCGGTGACGCGGCCCTCGCCGTCGCGCTCCAGCACGGACAGCGACCACGGGCTCCAGCCGCCCGCCGGGTCGACGCGGTACTGGCCGAACGCGGGCGAGCCGTTGGCGCGGACGGGCAGGCAGCGCGAGCCGCGGCACTTGGCCCCGGGCCCGACCATCCACCGGACGATGTCGTCGGGACCCTCGAGCCACAGCGTGTACGGCGGCATGTTGAGCACGGCGTCCTCGCGCAGCAGCCGCACGAGCGCGTCCATGTCGTAGCGCTCGAACGCGTCGAGGTACTTCTCGAGCAGCGCGGCGTCCGCGGCCGTCCACGACTCGGCGCTCGTGGCGTCGTCGGCCTCGTCCCGCCGCAGCGCCTTGGCGCCGAGCGTCGCGCGCGCCCGCTGCAGCGCGCTGTTGACCGACGGGACCGACGTGTCGAGCAGCGTCGCGACCTCGGCGGCGGACCAGCGCAGCACCTCGCGCAGCACGAGCACGGCGCGCTGCCGCGGGGGCAGGTGCTGCAGCGCGGCGACGAACGCGAGCCGGATCGACTCCCGCCCGACCGCCATGTCCGCCGGGTCGCCCTCGCGGGGCAGCACGGCGTCGTCGGGCACCGGCTCGACCCAGCGCTCCTCGGGCAGCGTCTCGCCGAAGTACTCGAGCTCGGCCGGGCTCGGCCCGCCGAGGCCCATCGGGCGCTCGCGCCGCTTGCTCGAGCCGAGGTGGTCGAAGCAGACGTTGGTCGCGATGCGGTACAGCCACGACCGCACCGAGGAGCGTCCCTCGAACCTGTCGTACGCGCGCCACGCGCGCAGCATCGTCTCCTGGACGGCGTCGTCGGCCTCGAACGCGCCGCCGAGCATCCGGTAGCAGTAGCCGGTCAGCTCCCCGCGGTACGCCTCGAGGAGGGCGCTGACGTCGCTCGTCTCGCGCGGGTCCTCGACCTGGACGGTGTGTGTCACGCCACTCACGGTACGTCCGCCCACCGACAGCCGTCTTCCCCCTCAAGCATGATCCTCGCCGACCTGCGGGTGGGTGGCGGTGACCGGCACGGGAGCCGTCCGGGGGCTCGTGCGGGACTGCTGCATCGCTCCCGCGAGCGGGTGGGCGCCGCGGTCGATCTCGAACCACACCGTCTTGCCCTCGGCCGCGTCCGCGTGCCGCCCGACGGCGGCCGCGACGTGCTGGTCCACGCCCCAGCGGGAGGCGAGCCGCTCGAGGAACAGCACGCCTCGTCCGGACAGGTCGTGCGGCTCGGGCGACCTCAGCTCGGGCACCTGCGTCGAGCCGTCCCGCACGCCGACGCGCAGCCGCCGGTCGTCGACCTCGACGGTCGCCGTGACCGGGGCCTGGCCGTGCTCCAGCGCGTTCGTCAGGATCTCGCTGGTGAGCAGCATCGCCGTGCGGCGCTGCTCGTCGTCGACCTCGCAGCACTCGAGCACGTCGTCGACCCAGCGGCGGGCCGGGCCGAGGTCGGACAGGGTGTCCGCGACGCGCCGCTCCGCCCGGGCGGGGCCGCCCGGTGCGGGCCAGCCCGAGGGCGCCGGGGTGCGCACGCGCACCGCCAGGACCGCGACGTCGTCGCGCTGGCGCGTCCCGACCAGCCCGCGCACGAGCGCCCGGGGCAGCGCCCCGGTGGCCACGCCCGCCGAGGCGGCCAGCACGCGGCCCAGCTCTGTGATGCGGGCGGACATGGGCGTGCCGCGCTCCTCGACGAGCCCGTCGGTGTAGAGCACGAGGGTGTCTCCCGGGCGCAGGTGCGCGACGTGGTCCTCCCGGGCGGTGGACGGCTGGATCCCGAGCATCAGGTCGGGGGGCGCGGCCAGCCGCTCGACCCGCCCGTCGGCCCGCAGGACGACGGGCGGCGGGTGCCCCGCCGTCGACCACGTCAGCGTGTAGGCCCGGTCCCCGGGCGCCCCGGCGGTCCCGTCGCGGGGCGGGTCCCGGTCGAGGCGCGCGACGACGGCGGTCGCGGTGGCCCGCGGCCCGAGCTTCTCGTTCGCCCGGTCGAGCAGGGTCAGCAGGGTCGCCGGGGACTCGTCGTGGCTCCAGGCCAGGACGCGCAGCATCGAGCGCAGCTGCCCCATCTGCGCGGCGGCGTGGACGTCGTGGCCCGAGACGTCGCCGATCATGAGCAGGGCGGCGTCGTCGTCGAGCACCACCGCGTCGTACCAGTCGCCGCCGACCTGGTCCGTCCGGGCCGCGGGCGAGTAGGTGGTCGCGATGTCGAGGTGCGCGACGGCGGGAGCGGCCGTGGTGAGCAGCGACTCCTGGAGCGTCGTGGCCACCCGGCGACGGGTCTCGAGCAGGGAGACGCGCTCGAGCGCCAGCGCGACGTACCGGCCGATCGCGGCCTCGAGCAGGGCGGCCTCGTCGTCGTGCTCGCGGGGCCGCTCCCACACGCACACGACGACGGCGACGACCCGCCCGACCGCGAGCACCGGCAGGAACGAGCGCGCCCCGGTCGACACGAGCCCGACCGGGCCCATCGACGGGTAGGCGGCGACGAGCGCGTCGTGGTCCGGGAAGTGCAGCGGCTCGGCGGTCCGCGCCACGGACGTGTCCGGGCGCGGCTCGTCGAGCCGCGTCGAACGCATCTCGGGCGGGAAGCCCGGCTCCTGGCTGCCGACGGTCACGAAGGTCAGGTGGCGGCGCTCCTCGTCGACCAGCGCGAGCGAGACCCAGCGCGCACCGGTGCCCTCGCCGACGGCGTGGGCGAGCGCGTCCTCGACCTCCTCGACCGTCGTGACGCCCGCGAAGCGCTCGCTCAGGCCGAGGAGGAACCGGGAGCGCCGGTGCGCCCGGAACGCCACCTGCTCGGCGAGCCGCGCGCGCTCGCGCTCCTCGCGCAGGCGCAGCTCGCTCGTGCACGCCGCCGACAGGTCCGACAGCGTGGCCAGGTCGACGTCGGTCCACACCCGGGTACCGGCGTGCAGCGCCCACAGCGCGCCGACCGCGCGTCCCGACCCGTCGTGCACCGGGAACCCGGCGAAGGCGGTCGCCCCCAGGTCGCGCATCGGGCCGAGGTCGTCCGTGCGCGGGTCGTGGTCGGCGTCGCGCACGACGACCGGCGCGTCGGTGCGCGTGACCAGCGCGGTCAGGGGCTCGGCGACCCCCAGGACCCGCGAGCTCTGCGTCGCGACCGGCAGCCCGACGGCACCGGGCAGCACGAGACCGTCCGGCGCGTGCAGCGCGACCGCGGCCGCGGAGACGTCGAGGTGCCGGTGCACGAGCCGGGCGACCCGGTCGAAGACCTCGTCCGCCACGCCCGCTCCGGGCCCACGACCCGCCAGGGCTCCGACGACGAGGGGCTCCGTCACCAGCCCAGTATGGGGGACCGCCCCTCAGACCTCCAGGAGCCCTCTGCGGGTCGCGACGGCGACGGCCTCGGCCCGCCCGGAGACCCCGAGCTTGGCCAGCACGTTGGACACGTGCACGCTCACGGTCTTGGTCGAGATGTAGAGCCGCTCGCCGATCTGGCGGTTGGACAGGCCCTGCGCCACGAGGGTCAGGACCTCCTCCTCGCGCTCGGTCAGGGCCGACGTCGTCTCCCGCCGCACGCCCGGCAGCGGCAGGCGGGCCCGGCGGGCCCACGCCCGCAGCGCGTCGGCGAGCGGACGGGCGCCCATGGCGTCGGCCTCGCGCAGGGCCTCGGCGCCCTCGAGCTCGGCGGCGTTGCGGTCGCCGGCGGCGCGCAGCGCCTGCGCCCACCGGAACCGGGAGCGCGCCACCTCGTACCGGTAGCCGAAGCCGAACTCCCGCACCGCGGCCTCCCACAGCGCCGGGTCGGCCGGCTCGCCGCCCGTGGCCGCGACGAGCCGCGCGTGCTCCGCCTCCGCGCGCCGCAGCCACGCGCGACCCTCGGGGCCGAGCGTCCCGCCGCGGGGGCGCCCCCGCCGGGCCGTCTCGTGCGCGACGGCGAGCAGCGTCTCGCCCTTGGCGCGGCGCGCGGCCTGCTCGTCCGAGTCCGGCGCGACGGCGGCGTCCTCGGCGGCGCCGGCGAGCGCGGCCAGGGCGAGGGCGCAGATCCAGATGCGCCCCAGGAAGTAGGTGCTCCACACGGCGCCCAGGTGGGCGGCGACCTCCTCGGCGAGCTCGACCGCCTCGTCGTACCGGCCCGCCCAGGTGAGCGCGTCGACGCGGCACCCGCCGGAGGTGAGCGCGATGAAGCCGTCCGTGTCCCAGTCGTCGCGCAGCGCCTCGGCCCGCGCGACGGCGTCCTCGTCCCCCCGGGCGACGGCCGCGTAGAGCCGCGCGCCGGAGAGGAAGACGGCCTCCGACGCCGGGACGCCGTCGAGCGGCTCCGGCGTCGCGAGCTGACCGCGGACGTAGCGCACGAGCTCGGACAGCTCGTGCATCGCCGAGCCGTACGAGCTCCACGACATGCCGGTGTCCTGCGCCCGGGTTATGCCGCGGCCGAGCACCTCCTCGGCCGCGTCGATCCGGCCCGCGTAGTACCAGGTGCTGGCGAGGTTGTACCAGCACCGCAGCTCGGTGGTGAGGCTGTCGGCGTCGACGGCGCGGGCGAGCGCGGCCTCGAGCAGCCCCGCGGCGCTGTCCGGGTCGCCGACCTCCAGGATGGCGAGCGAGGCGAGCGCGTCGGCCTCCGCGTCGGGGGCACCGGCCGTGCGCGCCACCTCGACCGCCTGCTCGAGGTAGCGCCGCGCCTCGTCGTCCTCGTCGCGGTTGAGCTCGACGCGGCCGCGCACCGCGAGCGTCCACGCGAGGTCCGGCGTGGGGTCGGACGACAGCACCTGCAGCGCAAGCACCGTCTGCTCGGCCGCCCCGTGCAGGTCCTCGACGTCGAGCAGGTAGCGGGCCAGGTTGTGCCGCACCCGGGCTTGGCGCCGCGGGTCGTCGCGCAGCGCGTCGACGGCGCGGCGCGCGAGCTGCTCGGCGCGCGTGCGCTGGCCGCTGCGCGCCGCGGCGGCGGCCGCGCGCAGCGCGACGGCGACCTGGTCGTGGCCGAGCCGGTCCGCGGCGTCCGGCACGGCGTCCCACAGCGTGAGCACCTGCTCGAGGTGACGGAGCTCCTCGGTCGGGGCGAGCAGCCGCCCGGCACGCTCGGCCGCCTCGGAGGAGGCCACGAGCGCCGTCGGCAGGTCGTGGGCCTTCAGCGCGTGGTGCGCCCGCTGGGCGGCGGAGCCGAGCTCGGGCTCGTCGAGCAGCGCGGCCAGGTAGGCCCGGTGCATCATCACGCGCTCGCCCGGCAGGAGGTCGAGGTACAGCGCCTCGGCCAGGAGCGCGTGCCGGAACGCGAGGTGCGAGTCCTCGACGCCCAGCACCCGGTGGGCGACCGCCTCCTGCAGCGCCGTCGCGACGACGACCGGGTCCTCGAGCCCGCGCAGGCGCTGCGCCGCCGCGCGCAGGAGGTCCTCGCGCACCTGACGGCCCGCCACGGACGCGAGCCGCACGAGCTGCTGCACCGACGGCTCCAGGTGCTGCATCCGGGCGTGCAGCACGTCGGCGAGCGACCACGGCAGCGTGCCGGAATCCAGTCCGGCGGTCACGAGCTCCTCGGCGAAGAACGCGTTGCCCTCCGAGCGGCGCAGCACCTGCTCGAAGTCCTTCTCCGGCAGCGGCCGGCCGTTGAGCGCCGTGGTGAACTCGCGCAGCTCGTCCGCGGTGAACGGGTCGAGCTCGACGTGCTCGACGCGCTCCTGGCGGTGCAGCTCGGCCAGGAGCGGGCGGAGCGGGTGCCGGCGGTCGACGTCGTCGCTGCGGTAGGTGACGACGAGCAGCAGGTGCTCGGACCTCAGCCGCGCGACCAGGAAGCGCAGCACGTCGCGGGTGGACGGGTCCGCCCAGTGCAGGTCCTCGATCACCAGCACGAGCGGGGCGCCGGCCCGCCCCGCCGCCGCGAGGCAGGAGGCGATGCCGTCGAACAGCTGCAGCCGCTCCGCGTGCTCCGTCCCCTCGCCCGCCGCCGCGCCCGCGGGGTCGAGCAGCCGGGCCAGGGCGGGACGCTGTGCGACGACCTCGGCGACCCCACCCGCGTCGTCGGACGCGGCGCGTGCGGCCGGCCGGCGCAGGTCGGCGAGCGCCTCGGTGAACGGCAGGTACGGGATGCCGACCTCGCCCAGGTCGACGCAGTGCGCGACGACGACGCGCGCGCCCTGGCCCTGCGCGGTGGCCGCGAGGTGGCTGACGAGCCGCGTCTTGCCGACCCCCGCGTCGCCCCCCACGAGCAGGACCCCCGGCTCGCCGGCGGCCGCGCGCTCGAGCGCCCGGCGGAACCCGGCGACCTGGGACTGTCGGGAGATGAGAGGGATGCCTGACGACCGGCGCACACCCGCATCGTCCCACCGGCCACCCACACCCTCCGAGGGGTTTTCGCCCTCGGCGTGCAGCCTCGTCGTACCGCTGGCGGTGGGCACGGGACTCAGGCCGCCCGGCGGCCGGTCCCGTGGTGCAGGCGGAGCGCCTCCAGGCCCTCGCCGATCTGCGCCGCGCGCCGCGCGATGCTCTCCTCCCACCGGCCGGCGCCGGCCGGGGCCCGGTCCGCGGACGAGTCCGCCGACCGGGCCGCCGACCGGGCCGCCGACGGGGCCGTCGACCGGGCGCCCGAGCGTGCCGTCGACCGGGCCGTCGAGCGGGTGCGGACCCGGGTCCACCACGGCGGGGTCCCGTACGCCTGCGCCGCCCGCTCGCGGCGGTACTCGAGCTCCGCCTCCATCGCGGGTCCCCAGAGCTGGTTCATCGTCGTTCCCTCTCGTCGTCGTGTACCTCCACAGTCGTCCTGAGGTGGGCCCGCGCGGATCGGTCGATCGCCCACACCTGCGCACCGGGGGTACCTCAGACGGTGCCGTGAGGGGGTGCAGCGGGTGACTGAGGCGGCTCAGAGGCGTCAACCCGTTGCGACGTACGTCACACCGGTCGCACACTGGAGAGACCCAACCGACATGGGGGTGGACTCGTGGCTGGATCTGCTGCAGGAAACTTCGACGCCCTGCCGATGCTGGGTCGGGGCAAGCACCGCAACCCGAAGAAGGGTGCGTGCTTCATGGAGCTCGCCTCCTTCCTCGCCGGCGAACGATGGAGCGACCACCCGCAGTGCACGCACCCGCTGCTGGCGATGCTCGCCCGTGCCGTCAACGACCTGACCTCGGACGAGGCGCGACCCAGGCTGGCCCCGCTGATCCCGTCCGTGATCGGGCTGACGAGCGACGACCCGCACTGGGACGTGCGCATCGCCCTGCGGGCGGCCCAGACGGCGCTGCCCGTGGCACCGGCCGACCGGCAGCAGACGCTGGCGGTGGCGATCATCGGTGCCGAGCGCATGCTCGACGTCCTCGACGAGCGTCCCGAGGGCACGCTCGCACCGGAGAGCGAGGCGGCGCTCGCGGCCGTGCCGCGCACCGCCGAGTGGGCCCGCCGGTTCTGCGCCGGCACGCACGTGCGCCCCAAGCGGTTCGTGCGCGACGCGGCGCCGTCGGTCGTGTCGACGGCGGTGCAGGGCATCAGCGAGGCGTTCGTGCCCGACGTCGACGACCGGCTGCGCGAGCTGCTCACCGCGACGATCGAGGACGCGCGCCGGTGGGCCGGCCGCTCCGAGGACGTCCCGGCGCTCCGTCCGGACGCGTGGACGCCGGTCGTCAGGCCGGCCGCGGTGGAGGTCTGACGACGTTCGTCGCACACCGCCCGCACGCTGCCGTGCGAGCGGTGTCACGAACGCGCCCGCCGGGCCTCTTGAGGGGTGTGGACAAGGACCCGTCGCTGGACCGCGCGCTGCGCCGCCTGGAGATCGTGCTGCGCCAGGAGCGCCGCGCACGGGCCCGGCGCCGTGGCGGGCTGCTGCACCCCGCCTACCGGGTCCGCAGCCGGTCGCGTCTGGTAGACCGGAGGGCGTGACCGCCGCACCGCTGGACCAGCTCACCCTCGACGACCTCCGCCGGCGCACCTCGGTGAAGTGGCGCGCCTATCCGTCCGACGTCCTGCCCCTGTTCGTCGCCGAGATGGACGTGCCGCAGGCGCCGTTCGTCGTCGAGGCGGTGACGCGGGCCCTCGCCGACGGCGACACGGGCTACGACATCGGGACCGGCTACGCCGCCGCGCTCGCGCCGTTCGCCGAGCGGCGGTGGGGGTGGGTGCCCGACGTCGGCACCAGCCGCACGCTCGCCGACGTCATGGTGGCGGTCGTCGAGGTGCTGCGCGTGCTCACCGCGCCGGGCGACGCCGTCGTCGTCACCCCGCCCGTGTACCCGCCGTTCTACGGGTTCACGCGCAACGAGGGCCGGCAGGTGGTGGAGGCACCGTTGCGCGACGGGCGCCTCGACCTCGCCGCCCTCGAGGCGGCGTTCGCCGTGGCGACCGGCGTCGCGGCCCACGGGCGCGGCCCGGGGTCGGGGCGGCGCGCGGTGCTGCTCCTGTGCAACCCCCACAACCCCACCGGCACCGCGCACACCCGCGCCGAGCTCGCGGCCGTGCTCGAGCTCGCCGACCGCTACGGCGTCCGCGTCGTGGCCGACGAGATCCACGCGCCGTTCACGTTCGAGCGGCTGCCCGACGCCGGCGGGGCGGCGCCGTTCGTGCCGCTGCTGTCGGTGCCGGGCAGCGAGCGCGCGGTCGCCGTGCACTCGGCGTCGAAGGCCTTCAACCTGGCCGGGCTGCGCGCCGCGACGGTGGTGGGCGGGCCGGGCGCGGCCGACGACCTGCGCCGCATCCCCGAGGAGGCGGGCCACGCGGTCAACCACCTGGCAGTGATCGCGCACGCGGCGGCGTACCGCGAGGGCGACGCGTGGCTCGACGCGCTGCTCGCCGGGGTGGCGCGCAACCGTGCTCTCGCGACGCGCCTGCTCGCCGAGCGCGCCCCGGCCGTGCGCGTGCAGCCCGCCGACGCGACGTACCTCGCCTGGCTCGACCTGCGCGACGCGCTGCCGGACGGCGAGCGGGGGGCGGCAGACCCGCACGGGACGCTGGTGCGCCGCGGCAAGGTGGCGCTCGCCGACGGCCGTGACTTCGGCACCGGGGGAGCCGGGTGGGTGCGGCTCAACCTCGCGACGTCGGCCGAGATCCTGACCGAGGGAGTGCACCGCGTCGCCCGGGCGCTCACGCCGTAGCGCTCACGTCAGCCGGCGGCGACCAGGTCGACCCCGAGCGCGGCGAGGGTGCCGAAGGCGACGCCCCACAGCACGATCGAGATCGTCTGCCACAGCAGCACGGCGTTGCGCGACGCCCCGAAGGACACCATCGCGGCCGAGGTGATCTGGCTCGGCAGGATGGTTTGGCCGAGCAGGCTCACGCCCGGCACGCCGTAGCGGTCGAAGGCCTGGCGCAGGCGGCGGCGCTTCGGCGAGACCTCCTCGCGGTCACCGGTCACCCGGCCCCGCACCGCGTGGGCGCCGAGCACGAGCGCGACCATCGTCACGACGTTGCCCGCCACGGCGGCCGCCACCGCGACCACCGGCGGCAGGCCGGCGAGCACCCCGATCGCGGAGCCGAAGTACGACTCGACGAACGGGATCGCCCCGGCCGCCATGATCCCCAGCCACTGCAGGAGGGGAGGCAGCGACTGGGTGAGCTCCTGCAGGCCGTCGAGCATGGTGGTTCCTCCGTCGTCGTGGCGGGGACCCGTGCGCCCCGCCGTCGACTCGATCCTCCCCCCGCCCCGGCCCCGCGAGGCGTGGACGGCGTCACCGGTCCGCGGGACGGATCCATGCCCGGGCCATGACACCTGTCATGCCGCAGCGTCAGGAGCGGGCCGGCGGGTAGGAGGTCGCCGGGCCGGTCCCGAACGCCTCCTCGAGCGTGGCGATCGTGCCGTGGTGCAGGTACGCGGCGAGGTCGGCCCCGACGTACCGCAGGTGCCACGGCTCGGCGTGGTAGCCGGTCACGGCCTCGGAGCCCTCGGGGTACCGCACCACGAACCCGTGCTCCCACGCGTGCTCGGCGACCCAGCGGCCCAGCGACGTCGTGCCGAAGTCGGTGAACGGCACGCCCGCCCGGGTGACGTCGGCCGCGAAGCCTGTCTGGTGCTCGGAGTGGCCGGCGCGCGCGGAGAACGTGTCCGCCGCCGAGAGCCCGTGCTCGCGCACGTACCGCGCGTGCAACGCCTCCTGGTACTCGTGCGGCCGGAAGCCCGACGCCAGGACGAGGCGCTCGCCCGTCGCCGCGTGCGCCGCCGCGTCGAGCCGCTCGAGCGCCGCGGCCGCCTCGGGCCGCAGGAGGTCGTGGCTGCCGAGCGTGGCGACGTCGGGCCGCACGAGGTCCGGCGGCGCCCAGTCGTGCGGCGTCAGCGGGCGCTCCTTGTTCACGAGCACCTGGGGGCTCGCGGGGTCGTCGCTCGGCGCCCAGGTGGCCACCACCTTCTTGGCCGGCGTCGTCGCCTCCGCCGCGGTGGCGGTGCGCGGCAGGTGGAGCCGCCACCACGTGACCGGGCGAGCGGTCCAGTGGTGCGTGAGGCGGACGCCGACGGGGGCCGAGTACCCGTCGCCGACCGTCAGCGTGGAGCGCGTGACCCAGCGGCCGTCGACCCGCTCCTGCAGCTCGGCCGTCCGGCCGAGCGCCGGCGTGACCGTGACGATGTCGGTCCACGCGGTCCCGGCCCGGTGCCGGTCGTGCTCGCGCCACGAGACGACGGACGTCGGCGAGGGCGCGTGGTCCGCGTGGGCGACCATCGTCCCCGAGGCGAGCAGCACCGTCGCGACGGCCACGAGGGCGAGCACGCGTCGCGCAAACATGTCCCCAGACTGCCATCCGCCCGCTAGCCTCACCAGGGTGCGCCGTCGCTCCCGCCTTCTCCTGACCAGTCTGCTCGTCCCGACCGCGGCCCTCCTCGCCGCCTGCACCGGCCCCGACCGGCCGCCGGCGTCGGACACCGCCAGCGCCCTCGCCGCGGCTCTGCAGGCGGGCGACCTCTCCGGCGTCGACGTCGTGACGACGACGTCCGCCGACCCGGGGACGCAGCTCACGGAGGTCCTCGAGCCCCTCGTCGAGACCACCGGCGAGCGGGACCGCACGGTCACCGTGGCCGAGGTCGGGGAGGTCGTGGAGGGCGACGACGGCGCGGTGACGACGACCGCGACGCTCGGCTGGACGTGGCAGCTCACCGAGACCGCCCGGTGGGAGTACACGACGACGGCGGACCTGCGGTTCGCGCCGCCCGCCGAGGGCAGCGACGGCCCGGGCAGCTGGCAGGTCGTGTGGGAGCCGGACCTGCTCGTGCCCGAGCTGACCGCCGGCGAGCGGCTCGACGTCGACGAGGCGCCGGCACGGCGCGGCGACATCCTCGACGGCCAGGACCGGCCGCTCGTGACGCAGCGCGACGTCTGGCGCATCGGGATCGACAAGATGAACCTGGACCCCGCCCGGCACGAGCCGACGGCGCGGGCTCTCGCCGAGGTGGTCGGGCTCGACGCCGACGCGTACGCGGCGCAGGTCACCGGGGCCGGCGAGAAGGCGTTCGTCGAGGCCATCACGATCCGCCAGGAGGACCCGGGCACCGACTTCACGGTCGACGACGTCCGTGCGGTCGACGGGGCCGCGGTGGTGCCCTCCACGATGCTGCTCGCGCCGACGAGCACCTTCGCCGGCCCGATCCTGGGCCGCGCGGGCGAGGCGACCGCCGAGATCGTCGAGGAGTCCGAGGGCCGCGTCCAGCCGGGCGACACGACCGGGCTGTCCGGCCTGCAGCGCCAGTACGACGAGCAGCTGGCCGGCGTCGACGGCGTCACGGTCAACGTCGTGCCCGCCGAGGCCGCGGCCGAGGGGGAGCCCGGCGAGGACGACGTGGTGCGCGTCGCGTTCTCGGTCGACCCCGTCGACGGCACGCCGCTCTCCACGACCTTCGACGTCGCCCTGCAGCGGCACGCCGAGGACGTCCTGGCGGACGTCGAGCCGGCGAGCGCGATCGTCGCGGTCCGGCCGTCGAGCGGCGAGGTGCTCGCGGCGGCGAGCGGGCCGGGCGGCGAGGGGTGGTCGACCGCGACGCTGGGCCAGTACCCGCCCGGCTCGACGTTCAAGATCGTCGACGCGCTCGCGATGCTGCGCGCGGGCCTGACGCCCACCTCGACGGTCGAGTGCACGCCGACCCTCACGGTCGACGGGCGCACGTACAACAACGTGCCCGGCTACCCGACGTCCGCGCTCGGCGACGTGCCGCTGGCGACCGCGTTCGCGCACTCGTGCAACACGGCGATGATCGCCCAGCGCGACGTCGTGGACCAGGCCGCGCTGGCCGCCGCGGCGGCCGACCTCGGGCTCGGTGTCGAGGCCTCCCTGGGCGCCCCCGCGTTCTTCGGCTCGGTGCCCACCGAGGCGACCGGCACCGCGCACGCCGAGGCGATGATCGGCCAGGGCGAGGTGCTCGCCTCGCCGCTCTCGATGGCGACGGTCGC
>JAPSLD010000267.1 GCA_031181105.1 Isoptericola sp.
GGCGAGCCTCCGAGCGCGTCGCGCAGCCGGGGCACGGCGGCCGCTGCCCGCGGCACGTCGACGGCGAGCACGAGCACGAGCGGCGCC
Organism: Isoptericola sp.; assembly: GCA_031181105.1. GTDB lineage: Bacteria > Actinomycetota > Actinomycetes > Actinomycetales > Cellulomonadaceae > Isoptericola. The sequence goes on from JAPSLD010000267.1 coordinate 88, forward strand.
GCGTCGTCCCGCCCCTCGAGCGCGCGCAGACCGGCGTCGATGCCGGCCACCGGGCCGCCGAACGGCGGGTCCTCGCGGGTCCGCAGCACGGCTCGCTCGAGCGGTGCGCCGTCGTCGGGCCCGACGACGGCGGTGCGTCGCGCGCCGCGCGTCGCGGCGAGCGCGTGGTCGAGCAGCGTCGCACCCGCGACGACGACGCCCGGCTTGGGGGTGCCGCCGAGGCGCGACGCGCGCCCGCCGGCCAGGACCACCGCGTCGAACGTCCCGTCGAACGTCCCGTCGAACGTCGCGTCGAGCATCGCGTCGTTCGTCATGAGAGCCACCCCGGCAGGTCGAGGAGGGCGACGTCGTCGCCGACCGCGACCTTCTCGACGTCGGCCGCGACGACGGCGAGGGCGTCCGCGGCGAGCAGCGCGGACAGGTGGTGACCCGCGGCGGCGTCCCCGTGCAGCGGCGCGCACGGCTCGATCTCCCCCGAGGCGAGGACCCGCACGGGCAGCACGTGCTCGTACCCGGCGGGGCTCGGCCAGCCGACCGCGGCGCGCGCCGTCCTGGCACGCGGAATCTGGGCGCCCGCGAGCCGCCCGATCGCCGGCCGCACGAAGAGCACGAACGACACGAACGCGCTCACCGGGTTGCCCGGTACCGCGACCCACGGCACGCCGCGCCACCGGGCGAGCGCCTGCGGCTTGCCCGGGCGCATCGCCACGGCGGCGAGCTCGGCGTCGGACACCTCCCGGGCTCCGGACGCGAGCACCTCCCGGACGACGTCGGACGCCCCGGCCGACACCCCGCCCGACGTCACCACCAGGTCGACCGTTGTGAGCGGACCTTTGGCCCGGTTCGCGTCGCCGGAGCGGGCCAAAGCTCCGCTCACAACGTGGTCCAGGGCGTCGCGGAGGGCGGTCGGGTCGTCGGGCACCGCGCCCACGCGCTCGACCTCGGCACCGGCGGCACGCGCGAGCGCCGCCAGCGCGAGCGAGTTCGAGTCGGGGACGGTGCCGGTCGTCCCGGAGAGGCCCGCCCGCACGAGCTCGGACCCGGTCGACAGCACCGCCACGCGCGGGCGGCGGTGGACGTCCACCGCCGACAGCCCCGACGCCGCGGCGGCCGCGACGAGCGTGGGGGTCACCCGGTCACCGGCGCGCGCCAGCACGTCGCCCGGTCGGACGTCCTCGCCCGCCCGGCGCACGTGCGTGCGCGCCTGGCGGCGCAGCGTCACCTCGTGCTCCGCCGTCGTGCCGCCGGCGACGAACCGACCGGTCGAGGTGCGCTCGACCGGCACGACGGCGTCGGCCCAGCGGGGCAGCGGCGCGCCGGTCATGATCCGTACCGCGCAGCCGCGCCCGGCGGGCAGGCCCGCGGCACCGGCGCTCGCGCCCACACCGTCGGCGGCGGAGCCCGGGCGCACGTCGCCCGTGACGGGCAGCGTGACCGGGGTGCCGTCGCCGGGCAGGTCGGCGAGCCGTACCGCGTACCCGTCCATGGCCGCGTGGTCGAATGGCGGAACGGCGGCCGGGGCGACGAGGTCGTGCGACAGCACCAGACCGAGGCCGTCGACCGCCGCCACGTCCAGCGGCAGCGCCACGGCGGGCAGCGGCGCCACGCGCGCGAGCACCGCCGCGGCGT
>JAPSLD010000071.1 GCA_031181105.1 Isoptericola sp.
GCGGCGCACACGCGAAGGCACGAGGGTGCGCACGAGCACGAGCACGAGCACGAGCACGAGCACGGGCACCACCAGCAGCACCGCCACCGCGCCGGCCACGAGGCGCACGGCGGGCACGCGGGTCACGACGGCCACGGCGATCATGTCGCGCAGTTCCGCCGGCTGTTCTGGGTCATGCTGGCGCTCGCGGTGCCGGTCGTGGCGTTCTCGGGCATGTTCGCCATGGTCCTGGGCTACGAGCTGCCGGACGCCGCCTGGGTCCGCTGGGTCTCGCCGGTTCTCGGGACCGTGATCTTCGCGTGGGGCGGGCGGCCCTTCCTCACCGGGGCGGTGGCCGAGCTCCGCGCCCGGCGACCGGGGATGATGCTGCTCATCGGGCTCGCGATCACGGTCGCGTTCGTCGCGTCGGCGGGCGCGAGCCTCGGCCTGCTCGACCACCGGCTCGACTTCTGGTGGGAGCTCGCGCTCCTGGTCGTGATCATGCTCCTGGGGCACTGGATCGAGATGCGCTCGCTCGCCCGGACGACGTCGGCGCTCGACTCGCTCGCCGAGCTCCTGCCCGACACGGCCGAGCGGGTGGAGGGCGACGAGGTCGTGACGGTCGCGCCGTCCGAGCTCGCCGTCGGCGACGTCGTCCTGGTGCGCCCGGGCGGCAGCGTCCCGGCCGACGGCCGGGTCGTCACCGGCGAGGCCGAGATGGACGAGTCCATGATCACGGGGGAGTCGCGCACGGTCGCGCGCGGCGTCGGGGACCAGGTGACCGCCGGCACCGTCGCGACCGACTCCGGCCTGCGCGTCGAGGTCACCGCCACCGGGGACGACACGGCGCTCGCGGGCATCCGCCGGCTCGTCGCGGACGCCCAGGCGTCGTCCTCGCGCGCCCAGCGGCTCGCGGACGTCGCCGCCGGCTGGCTCTTCTGGTTCGCGCTCGGCGCCGCGGCCGTCACGGCGGTCGCGTGGTCGCTCCTCGGCCAGCCGGACGCCGCGGTGGTGCGCACCGTGACCGTGCTCGTGATCGCCTGCCCCCACGCGCTGGGCCTGGCGATCCCGCTCGTCGTCTCCATCGCGACGGAGCGCGCGGCCCGCGCGGGCGTGCTCGTCAAGGACCGGCTGGCCCTCGAGAGCATGCGCACCGTCGACGTCGTCCTGTTCGACAAGACCGGCACGCTCACCCGCGGGGAGCCGGCGGTGGTCGACGTCGCCACGACCGACCGGCTCGACGCCGACGCGGTGGTGTCCCTCGCCGCCGCGGCCGAGTCCGACAGCGAGCACCCGCTCGCGCGGGCGGTCGTCGCCGAGGCGGCCGCGCGCGGGCTGTCCGTGCCGCGGGCGAGCGGCTTCGCGTCGGCGCCGGGCGTGGGCGTCACCGCCCAGGTCGGCGGGCACGAGGTCCGGGTCGGGGGTCCGCGTCTGCTCGCGGAGCACGCCCTGGCGGAGGCGCCCGCCGCCGAGGCGTGGCGCCGCGAGGGTGCGATCGTCCTGCACGTGGTGCGCGACGGCGTCGTCGTGGGGGCGCTGCGCCTGGCCGACCAGGTGCGCCCCGAGTCCCGGGACGCCGTCGCCCGGCTGCACGAGCGCGGCGTCGAGGTCGTCATGATCACGGGCGACGCCGAAGCCGTGGCCCGCTCGGTCGCGGACGAGCTCGGCGTCCGCCGCTGGTTCGCGGGGGTGCGGCCGGAGGACAAGGCGTCGACCGTCGCCGGGCTCCAGCGCGAGGGCCGGCGCGTCGCGATGGTCGGCGACGGCGTCAACGACGCCCCGGCGCTCGCCCAGGCGGACGTGGGCATCGCGATCGGAGCGGGGACGGACGTCGCGATCGGCTCGGCCGGCGTCGTGCTCGCCGGGGACGACCCGCGTGCGGTGCTGTCCGTCGTCGACCTGTCGCACGCGAGCTACCGCAAGATGAAGCAGAACCTGTGGTGGGCCGCGGGCTACAACCTGCTCGCCGTCCCGCTCGCCGCAGGGGTGCTCGCACCGGTCGGCTTCGTCCTGCCGATGTCGGTGGGTGCGCTGCTCATGTCGCTGTCGACCGTCGTGGTCGCCCTCAACGCGCAGCTGCTGCGGCGCCTCGACCTGCGCCCGTCCCGCTGACGATCACCCGGGTGAACAGTCCGTCGCCGGGTCCCGAACGGGGCCCGGCGACGTACTTTTCCTAGCAGGCGTCGTCCGACGCCGTCAGCAACGGTTGTTCGAGGGAGCTGGTCCGTATGAGGAAGAGCGTCCGGATGGGTGCGGTCGCCGTGGTGGGGGTGGCGAGCCTCGCCATCGCGCCGGCGGCCATGGCGCACCACTGTTTCAAGTCGGAGTGGACCGACGCGGCCTACGCGAAGGTGCGGGCCGGCACGCCCTGGACCCCGATGACCGACTTCGTCGGCTTCGCGGTCTCGTCGTTCCCGGGCGCGACGCCCGAGTGCGTCTCGCACGCCGGCGAGTGGACCGAGGCGTGGATGGAGAGCGAGGAGCTCGACGTCGAGCCGCTCATCCACATGCGTGCGACCGCCGGCGGCGGCGCGCACGACCGCAACGGCAAGGACGTCCCGCCGATCTCCTACCTCGACGACGGCGACTTCGGGTTCCTCGTGGGCCAGGTGCTCGCCGAGCCCGACTGCGCCGGCGTCCAGCCGCCCGCCGGCCCCTGACGAACCACGCCGAGGGCACGACCCGGGTCGTACGGCCCCGGTCGTGCCCTCAGGCGTCCACGGCGGTGGAGCGCCGCACGACGAGCTCGGGCTGGAACACGGTCTGGCGGGGTACGAGGTCCGGGTCGGCGGCCTCCTCGAGCAGGACGCGGAGCGCGGTCGTGCCGATGGTCCGGCTCGGCTGCCGCATGGACGACAGGGGCACCGCCGCCGCGGCCGCGAAGCTGATGTCGTCGAAGCCGATGATCGCGATCTCCTCCGGCACCATGACCCGGCGGTCGCTCACGAGGGACTGCAGCAGGCCCAGCGCGACGAGGTCGTTGACGGCGAACAGGGCGTCGGGACGGTCCCCGGGTGGTCGGCGCAGGATCCGCTCGCCGGCCGCGACCCCCTCCGCGACGCTCATGGCCGACGTCGCGACGACCTCGATCTCGACCGGGACGTCCGCGCTCTCCACCGCCACGCGGGCGCCCGCGAGCCGGTCGGTCGTCTGCCGCATCTCGAACGGGCCGCCGACGAAGGCGACCCGCCGCCGGCCCGTCGCGACGAGGTGCTCGACCGCCATCCGCCCGCCGGCCACGTTGTCGACCGAGACGGAGCTGAACGCGTTCTCCCCGCTGAAGCGGTCGACGAGGACCGACCGGATGCCGCGCTCGCGCAGCTGCTCCAGGCGGCGGTTCACGTCGCCGTACGGCGCGACGAGCAGGCCTCGCACCTGCTGCTCCTCGAAGAGGTCGAGGTACGTCCGCTCCCGCTGGACGTCCCCGTCCGTGGCGCCGTAGAGGATCGCGATCCCGTGCCGCGACGCCTCGTCCTCCGCACCGCGGACGACGTCGTAGAAGAAAGGGTTCTGCCCGTCGAGCACCACGAACCCGACGGTCGCGCTCACCCCGGCACGCAGCGTGCGCGCCGCCTCGTTGCGCACGTACCCGAGCGCCTCGATCGCCGCCTGCACCCGCGACGCGGACTCCGCCGACACGGCGTCGGGGCGGTTGAGCACGTTCGAAACCGTCCCCACCGACACGCCGGCGTGCCGGGCGACGTCTCGGATGCTCACGTTCGCCATCCGGATGGCCTCCCCTTCGATCCTGCAACGGTCGGCGCCGATGCCTTGACCGTCACGTCGCGGGTACCTACAGTGATGCTGAACACCGCTTGAAACGTTTCATGTCGTTCAACGAAGTACAGCCTAGTTCGCCTCGATGTGGAGGTACACGTGCAGTCGGACAGCACGCCGGCGACGCCGCCCGCGCTCGAGCTGTCGCGGGTCGTCAAGTCGTTCGGAGCGGTCGTCGCGCTGCGGTCCGGCAGCCTGCGCCTGGAGCGAGGCTCGATCCACGCCCTCGTCGGCGAGAACGGCGCGGGCAAGTCGACGCTCGTCAAGATCGTCGCGGGCCTCTACCGGCGTGACGCCGGCACGTTCCTGCTCGACGGCGAACCGGTCGACTTCCACAGCACCGCGGAGTCCAAGGCGGCCGGGATCGCGGTCATCTACCAGGAGCCGACCCTCTTCCCCGACCTGTCGGTCACCGAGAACATCTTCATGGGCCGCCAGCCCGTCGGTCGTCTCGGCCGGATCGACCGGAGGGCGATGCGCGAGGAGGCGGTGGCGATCTTCGACCGCCTCGGCGTGCGTCTCGACCCCGACCGGCTCACCGACGGCCTGTCCATCGCGGACCAGCAGCTCATCGAGATCGCCAAGGCCATCTCGCTCGACGCGCGGGTGCTCGTCATGGACGAGCCGACGGCGGCGCTCAGCGGCGTCGAGGTCGAGCGGCTGTTCGCGGTCGCGCGGAGCCTGCGCGACGAGGGGCGTGCCCTCGTCTTCATCTCGCACCGCTTCGACGAGGTGTTCGACCTGTGCGACACGGTCACCGTGATGCGGGACGGGGCCTACATCGACACGCTCCCCGTCGCCGAGACGACGATCGACGACATGGTGCGCATGATGGTGGGCCGGGACGTCACGGAGATGTTCCCCAAGCTGCCGGCCGAGATCGGGCCGGACGTGCTCGAGGTCGACGGCCTGACCCAGCCCGGCGTCTTCCACGACGTCTCCTTCACCGTCCGCGCCGGTGAGATCGTCGGCCTGGCCGGTCTCGTGGGAGCGGGTCGCAGCGAGGTGGCCCGCGCGATCTTCGGCGTCGACCCCTACGAGTCCGGGTCGGTGCGGGTCTCGGGCGCGGCCCTGCCGCCGGGCGACCCCCGCGCGTCGATGGCCCGGGGCCTGGCCCTGGTGCCCGAGGACCGGCGCAGGCAGGGGCTCGTGCTCGACCAGACGGTGGCCCGCAACGTCACCCTCGCCATCCGCGGGCGCCTCGCGCGCCACGGCCTCATCTGGGGCCGGATCGAGAACGAGGCGGCACGCACCTGGGCGAGCCGCCTGGAGGTCAAGACGGCCGCCCTCGACGCCGAGACCGGGACCCTCAGCGGCGGCAACCAGCAGAAGGTCGTGCTCGGCAAGTGGCTGGCCTCGGACCCCAAGGTGCTCATCGTCGACGAGCCGACGCGCGGCATCGACGTCGGTACCAAGGCGGAGGTGCACCGCCTGCTGTCGCAGCTCGCGCAGCGGGGCCTGGCGGTCCTGATGATCTCGTCGGAGCTGCCCGAGGTGCTCGGGATGGCCGACCGCGTGCTGGTCATGCGCGAGGGCCGCCTGACCGGCGAGCTCGACCGCGCGGACGCCACGCCCGAGGCCGTCATGTACGCCGCCACCGCCGACCAGGAGGTCTCCCGATGAGCGCGGTCACCGCGCCCGCCCGACCGCTCACGGCCGGGCTCGTGAACGCGCTCAAGGCCCGCGAGACGGGCATCGGGATCACGCTCGTGCTCGTCGTCGTCGTCGCGACCGCGCTCAACCCCGGCTTCGTGTTCTCGAACGACGGCTTCCGTGACCTGCTGCTCACGCCGTCGGTCCTCATGGTCGTCGCGGTCGGGCAGGCGGTGGTGATCATCACCCGCAACGTCGACCTGTCCGTCGGCTCCGTCGTCGGGCTCACCGCCTACCTCACCGGACGGCTGTTCATCGACGTGCCGGGGATCCCCATCGTCGCCGTCGTGCTCGCGGGGGTCGCCTTCGGCGCCCTGCTCGGTCTCGTCAACGGCGCGCTCGTCGCGTTCGCCCGGGTGCCGGCGCTGGTGATCACGCTGGGCACCATGTACGTGTACCGCGGCGTCAACGTCGCGTGGGCCGGTTCCGACCGGATCAACGCCTCCGACATGCCGGCCGCGTTCCGGGCGCTGGGGACGGGCAGGCTGCTTGGCGTACCGATCCTCACGATCCTCGCCCTGGTGGTGCTCGTCGCCGCCGCCTGGTACCTGCGCAACCTGCGCGGCGGGCGCGAGCTGTACGCGATCGGGTCGGACCCGGCCGCCGCGCAGCTCTACGGGCTGCGGGTCACCCGGCGGGTGCTCGCCGCCTTCGTCGCCAGCGGCGCCCTGGCCGGGCTCGCGGGCGTGCTCTTCGCGGCGCGCTACGGCACGGTCAGCTCCAACGCCGGGTTCGGGTGGGAGCTGCAGGCGATCGGGGCCGCCGTCATCGGCGGTGTCGCCATCTCGGGCGGCGTCGGCACCGTCTGGGGCGCGGCCCTGGGCGCGTACCTCCTGCTGACCATCAACCGTGCGCTGCCGATCATCGGCGTCGACGACTTCTGGCAGCGGGCGGTCGTCGGCGTGCTCATCATCGGCGCGATCGTGCTGGACCGGGTCCTCGCGCTGCGCCAGCACCGACGGCTCGTCGCGCAGAGGGAGGAGACCCGATGACCACCGCCACCGCCCGCACGGAGCAGGTCGCGCGCACCTACGTGACGCACGCGCGTCCCCTGTGGCGCCGGACCCTCGTGACGCGCGAGGCCGCCATCATCGCGCTGCTCGCCGTCGTCGTCGCGGTCTCCGTGGCGACGGTCCCCAACTTCGACAGCCCGCTGACGGTGACGTTCCTCCTGCGCGAGATCGCGCCGATCCTGCTCATCGCGCTCCCGATGACGCTGATCATCGTGACCGAGGAGATCGACCTCTCGGTCGCGAGCGTCGTCGGCCTGGCCAGCGTCGTGACCGGGCTGTGCGTCCAGGCGGGGTGGCCCTTCCCGGCCGCGATGGCGCTCGCCGTCGCCGTCGGGAGCGTGGCCGGCATGATCAACGGGGCGCTGGTCACGTTCGTCGGCCTCCCGTCGCTCGCGGTGACCATCGGCACCCTCGCGCTCTTCCGCGGGATCGCGGTCGGCCTGCTCGGCACGACGGCGATCACCGACTTCCCGGAGACCTGGACGGACCTGGCGCGCACCAACGTCCCGGGCACCCCGGTCCCGGGCATCATGATCGTGTTCGCGCTGCTCGCGGTCGTGTTCGCGGTGCTGCTGCACTTCACGCCGTTCGGGCGGTCGCTGTACGCCATCGGCCTGAACAAGGAGGCCGCCGCGTTCTCCGGGATCGACGTCGGCATGACCAAGTTCTGGCTCTTCGTCATGAGCGGCACCGTCGCCGGCTTCGCCGGCGTCTACTTCACGCTGCTCTACAACAACGCGCGCGGCGACAACGCGACCGGCATGGAGCTGCAGATCATCGCGGCCGTCCTGCTCGGCGGCGTGTCGATCTTCGGCGGGCGCGGCGCGCTCCACGGCGTGATCGCGGGCGTCCTGCTCATCTGCACCCTGGGCAGCGCCCTGCGCCTGGCCGGGGTCACGAGCGACATCATCAACGTGATCACCGGCGTGCTCCTCATCGGCTCGGTGGTCTCCGCGAGCCTCCTCACCTGGCTGCACAGGAAGCGCGTCGCGGCCGTGGGCCGGGGCAGGGCCGGGGTCGTCGAGGCCCCGGCCGGACCGTCCTGACCGCGCACGCACCTGCTGGACCCACCCACGAAAGGAAACGACGATGTTCTCCACTCGAAGGAACGCCCGCCGCGGTGCGGCGCTGACGGCCCTCGCCGCGAGCACCGCCCTGGTGCTGGCCGCCTGCGGCGGCGGCGACGGTGACGGTGGCGGCGGTGGCGGCGGTGGCGGCGAAGGTGGTGGCGACGGCGGCGGTGACGCCGCCGCGATCACGTTCCTGCCCAAGAACCTCGGCAACCCGTACTTCGACACGTCGAACGCCGGTGGCGCGGAGGCCGTCGAGGAGCTCGGCGGCACGTTCTCCGAGGTGGGACCGACCGAGGCGAGCCCGACGTCGCAGGTGAGCTTCATCGAGACGGCCGCCCAGCAGGGTGTCGACGCGCTGGTCGTGTCGGCGAACGACCCCGAGGCGATCTGCGACGCGCTGGACGAGGCCCGGGGGGTCGGGGTCAAGGTCGTCACGTTCGACTCGGACACCAACCCCGACTGCCGCGACCTGTTCATCAACCAGGCGACGGCCGAGGGCATCGCCAAGGTGCAGGTCGACCTCATCACCGAGCAGATCGGGGACGAGGGGCAGATCGCCATCCTGTCCGCGTCGGCGAACGCGACCAACCAGAACGCCTGGATCGAGCTCATGCAGGCCGAGCTCGAGGCCAGCCACCCGGACGTGGAGCTGGTCGAGATCGCGTACGGCGACGACGACGACCAGCGGTCGTTCGACCAGACGGCGGCGCTCCTGCAGACCTACCCCGACCTCAAGGGCATCGTCTCGCCCACCACCGTGGGGATCGCGGCCGCCGCGAGGTACCTGTCGACGTCGGAGTACAAGGGCCAGGTCGCCCTGACCGGGCTCGGCACGCCGAACCAGATGCGCGAGTACGTCAAGGACGGGACGGTCGAGGCGTTCGCCCTGTGGAACCCCGCCGACCTGGGCTACCTCGCGGCCTACGCCGCCAACGCGCTCGCCACCGGCGAGATCTCCGGCGAGGCCGGCGACACGTTCGAGGCCGGCAGGCTCGGCTCGTACGAGGTGGGCGAGGACGCCACCGTGCTCCTCGGCGACCCGTTCGTGTTCGACGCGGAGAACATCGACGACTTCGACTTCTGAGCGAGGTCGCCTGTCGCGGTCCGGCCGCCGCCGGCGGCCGGACCGTGGCAGGGCAGGGCAGGGCAGGGCAGGGCAGGGCTGGGCTGGTCAGGGCTGGGCTGCGGGCACGGCGGAGGTGGTACCTTCCGGCGTGAGGTGGGTGATGAGCGGTGCGTGAGTCGACGGTGACGATCCACGACGTCGCGCGCCATGCCGGTGTGTCCGCCGCGTCGGTCTCGAACTACCTCAACTGGCCCGACCGCCTCTCGGCGCGGATGAAGCGCCGCGTCGAGGCGTCGATCGCCGAGCTCGGGTTCGTGCCGAGCATGCCCGCACGCCAGCTCCGGCGCCAGCGCAGCGGCATCGTCGGACTGTCGGTCGTCAACGCCTCCAACCCCTACTTCGCCGGGATCGCGACAGCGGTCGAGAAGGTCGCCGCCGACGCGGGGCTCGCGGTCGTGACCGGCAGCTCGCACGAGTCCCCGCGGCAGCAGGAGCAGTTCCTGACCCTGTTCGAGCAGCTCCGGTTCGACGGCGTCGTCGTCGCGCCGTCCGACGACGAGCTCGGGCCCCTGCGGCGGCGGCGGGAACGCGGCACACCCGTCGTGCTGGTCGACCACGACGACCCGGAGGGCCGGCTCTCCTCCGTCTCGGTCGACCATCGCGAGGGCGGCCGGATCGCCGCGCGCCACCTGCTCGGCTGCGGTCGCCGGCACGTGCTGTTCGCTGCCGGCCCGGAGGGCGTGCGGCAGGTGCAGAGCCGCATCGACGGCTGCCGCGACGTGCTCGCCGAGGTGCCCGGCGTCGTGCTCGAGGTGGTCCGCTCGCGCGACATGGACCTCGAGGTGGGTCAGGAGGTCGGGCGCTGGGTCGCGGACCTGCCCCCGGACCGGCGCCCCGACGCCGTGTTCGCCGGCAACGACCTCCAGGCCATCGGCGTCGTCGACGCGCTGACCGACGCCGGGATCCGGGTGCCCGACGACGTGGCCGTGGTCGGGTACGACGACATCCCGTTCGCAGCCATGGCGGCCGTGCCCCTGACGACCGTGCGCCAGCCGATCGCGCAGATCGGCACCGCCGCCGCACGCCTGCTGCTGGACGAGATCGCCGAGCCGGGGCGCGCGCCGCGCGACGTCGTCTTCCCTCCGGAGCTGGTGGTGCGCGCGAGCGCCTAGCCCGGCGCCGTGCGCAGGAGGCAGGCCCGGGGCCACGCCTGGCGCGTCACTCGTGCGTCACTCGTGCGTCGGGTGCTCGTGGTCGGGGTGGGTGTGCGGCTCCACCTGGAACGTCGAGTGCGTCACCGGCACCGCGAAGTGCGTCGCGACGCACTCCTGCAGCTCGTCGAGGATGCGCCCGGCGTGCCCGTCGGTGAAGCACGCGGCGTCGACCACGACGTGGGCGCTCAGCGTGGGCAGCCCGGTGGCGATGAGCGAGGCGTGGACGTCGTGCACCGACCGGACGTGCTCGACGCGCAGCAGGTGGGTGCGCACCTCCTCGAGGTCGAGGCCCGGCGGCGTGGACTCCAGCAGCACGCTCGACGCCTCGCGCAGCAGGCGCAGGGCCCGCGGCAGGACGAGCGCGCCGATCGCCAGGGCCGCCACCGTGTCGGCGCGCTGCCAGCCCGTCGTCGCGATGACCACCGCCGCGACGATCACCGCGACCGAGCCGAGCGCGTCGTTGAGGACCTCGAGGAACGCCGCGCGCAGGTTGAGGCTCGCCGAGCGCCGTCCCGCGAGCACCGCCAGGGCGGCGACGTTGCCGGCCAGCCCGACCGCGCCGAAGACGACCAGCTCGGTGGACGGGATCTCGGGCGGGTCGGCCAGCCGGCGCACCGCCTCCACCACGACGACGACCCCGACGGCGAGCAGCACCGCGGCCTGGGCGAGGGCGGCGAGCACCTCGGCGCGCCGGAAGCCCCACGTGCGCCGCGGGGACGGTGGCCGCAGCGCGAGGTGCGCGGCGAAGAGGGCGAGCCCGAGCCCCCCGGCGTCGGTCAGGAGGTGCGCGGTGTCGACGAGCAGCGCGAGGCTGCCGGTGACGACCGCACCGACCACCTGTGCGACGACGATCGCCGCGGTGATGGCGAACGCGACGGCGAGCCGCCCGCGGTGGTCGTCGCCGCCGGCGGGGGAGGGGCCGTGGTCGTGTGCCATGTCGGACCCGTGTCAATCTCGGTGCGGGTCCCGGTGCCGGTCCCCGTGCGGGTGCCCGGCGTGGTCGTCCTCGGCGAGCTCGCCCTCCCAGGCCTCGCGGCCCTCGTGGACGGCGAACGCCGCGATGACGAACCCGGCGACCGGGTCGAGCCACGCCGCGCCCGTGAGCTCGAACGCGAGCAGCCCGGCGAGCGTCGAGACCGACAGCAGGACGCAGATCCGCGTCTCCGCGGCGTCGGCCAGGACCAGCGGGTCGTTGCCGAGGGCCCGGCCGACCCGCGTCTTGGCGGCCGCCAGCACGGGCATGACCACCAGCGAGGCCACGAGCACCCCGATGCCGAGGGGCGACGAGTCGGGCGTCTCGCCCGTCGCGAGCGAGCGCACGCCCTCGACCGTCACCCACGCGGCGAGCAGGAAGAACGTCACGGCGACGAGGCGCAGGGCGCGTCGCTCCCGGCGCTCGTCACGCTCGCTCGGCTCCGTGCGCCCGTGCCGCAGCCGGGCGGCGAGGCGCAGCGCCACGAGCACGGCCGCGATCGACTCGATGCCCGAGTCGATCCCGAACCCGACGACGGACACGAGGCCGGCCGCCACACCGGCCCCGACGGCCACGATCCCCTCGACGACGTTGTAGGCGACCGTGAAGCCGGCGAGCCGCAGGCCGCGACGCGTGAGCGCAGCGGTCGTCGCCGCCTCCCGCGTCCCGGGGGCGCTCACGCGGCCACCTCCTCGCCCGTGCCCGACGGCGCGCCGGTGGCGCACGTGCACTCGGGTCCGCAGCACCGCGGGTCGACGACGAGCGCGAGCCGCAGCAGGTCCCCGAGCGCGTGGGCGAGGTGCGGGTCCGAGAGCCGGTACTCCGTCCGGCGGCCGTCCGGCCGGCCCACCACGAGCCCGCAGCCCCGCAGGCACGCGAGCTGGTTGGACACCACCTGCCGCGAGACCTCGAGCCGCTCCGCGAGGTCCGAGGGATGGGCGGGCGCCTCCCGCAGCTCCAGGAGGATGCGCGCTCGGGTCGGGTCACCGAACGCGTGCCCGAGCCGCGCGAGCGCCGCCGTGTGGGTGAGGGTCGCCGTCGTCATGCGAGGGACAGTACACGATTCGATGTACTGCCGACGTGGGAGCGTCGGCGGCTCGCAACCGTTATGACGGCGTCCAACGGGTGAATTTCCGGCGATCTGCGCGTTTGCCCTGGTCAAGTGCGTCGCCTTCGTATACAAGTGGTAGCGATTGGCGTATTTGCGCCATCGACGGGGGAAGCCGCGCTCGGTGACGAGCGCGACGAACGGGGGCACAAGCATGGCGCGCAGCGTGTCGAGAATGGTGGCGGCCGCGTCCGCCGGGGCCGTGGTGATGTCGTCCTTCCTGGTGGCCGGTGTGGCGTCGTCCGACGTCGCGACCGCCGCCGTGGGGGACACCGTCCGCGGCACGATCTGGCAGGACTACGACTCGGACGGGATCCTCGACGACTTCGAGAACACCGGACGGCTCGGCGGCGTCGAGGTCCGCGCCTACGACGACGACGGCGCCGTGGCCGGACCGGTGACGACCGCACCGGACGGGACCTACGCGCTCCCCGTCACGTCGGACGCCACCCGGTGGCGCGTCGAGGCGGACGTCCCCGACACCCCCCAGTGGGCGGCCTGGGAGGACACCTCGTTCGGGCGTGCGGGGGGCACCAGCCACGGCACCACGGTCCAGTTCGTCGACGTGCCCGCCGGCGGCACCGACGGCGTGGACTTCTCCTTCCAGGTCCCGGGCGCGTACGTCGAGAACAACCCGTACGTCTTCCTCCCCACGTTCCGGTACGGCCCCAGCGACGGCGTCCACGCGAACGAGTTCGCGACCGCGGCGCACGAGTACGACCAGGTGAGCCCCAACTCGACCACCGCCGTCCCGACGACGATGCACGTGCCCTTCTCGCAGATCGGGACCACCTTCGGGACGGCGTGGCAGCGCGCGGAGGCGCCCGGCGGCACGGGAGCGGTCTTCGCCTCCGCCTACGTCCGGCGGCACTCCGGCCTGGGGCCGGCAGGCGTCGACGCGATCTACCGCGTCACGCCGGACACGGGGCAGCCGACCTCGCCGACCGCGACCGCCACGGTGCTCGTCAACCTCGCCGACCACGGCGTGGACGTCGGCAGCGACTCCGACCTCGGGGCGGCCCCCGGCGACCCTGACGGCCTGCGGCCGGCAGTCACCGCGGAGAACCCTGCGTACGACTGGGCGCGGGACGCGCAGGCCTGGGACAAGGTCGGCCGCGTCGGCCTCGGCGGCATGGAGATCTCGAACGACCAGCAGTCCCTGTTCGCGGTCAACCTGTACCACCGGTCGCTCGTCGAGATCGAGATCAGCCGCGACGGCACGCAGGTGCTCGGCGTGACGGAGCACGAGCTCGACGCCTACTTCCCCGACGACAGCGACCTGCGGCCCTACGGCATCTCGTCGAACCCGATCACCAACGAGATGTACCTCACGGTGACGAACACGGCAGAGCTGTCGGAGGATCGAGACGACCTGCACGCCTACGTGTACGCGTTCGACCCGGCCGACCCGACGAACCTGCGCGAGGTCCTCGAGTTCCCGCTCAACTACGACCGTGGCCTCTTCGCGAACCGGTTCAGCGCGAGCTACCACCC
>JAPSLD010000072.1 GCA_031181105.1 Isoptericola sp.
AGGGCCGTCGTGGCGCGCACGCGCGAGTCCCGCAGGGCCGCGACGTTCCGGGCGGTCGGCCGGGTGTCGATCAGCTCGCCGGCCAGGTTCACGACGGCGACCCCTGTGCCGGGGCGGAGCTCGTGCGTCCACGGTCCGACGGTGCGGCCGTCCCACGCCACCTCGCGCACGGCGGGGGTGCCGTAGTCGGTCCTGCCCGGCGAGCGCGTCAGGACGACGATCTCGTGGCCGCGGTCGGCGAGGTCGCGGGACAGCGCCCGGCCCAGGGTGCCGGACCCGCCGGCGACGACGATCTTCATGGGCCGAGCCTGCCAGGTCACCCTCGGTCCCGCCGCCCGCCGAGCTCCTGCTGGCGCAGCGCCGCCAGGTGGGCGTGCACGAGCGGCAGCACGGAGGCGCCCTCTCCGCTCGCGGAGGCGACGCGCTTCATCGACCCGGCGCGCACGTCGCCCACGGCGAAGACGCCGCGCACGGTCGGCTCGAGGCTCGCCGGCGGCCGCCCGTCGACCCACGCGTCCTGCGGCACGTCCCTGCCCGTGAGGACGAAGCCGCGGTCGTCGAGGGCCAGGTCGTCCGGGAGCCAGCCGCAGTCGGGGTCGGCGCCCAGCAGGCAGAACAGGGCGTCCGCCAGGGTCGTCGTCGAGGTCCCGGCCGCGAGGTCCTCGAGCCGCAGCCAGCGCAGGCGTCCCTCGCCGCCGCCGTCCGCCACGACGGTGCGGGTCAGCACGGCGACGTTGGGGGTCGCGGCGATCTCCCGCACGAGGTAGTCCGACATGGTCTCGGCGATGCTCGCGCCGCGCACGACCATCGTCACCGAGCCGGCGAACTTGGCGAGGTGGACCGCCGCCTGCCCGGCCGAGTTGCCGCCGCCGACGACGTAGACGTCGCGGTCCTGCATCTCGCGGGCCATCGACGTCGCGGCGCCGTAGTGCACGCCGGCGCCGACGAGCTCGTCGATCGCCGGGATGCCCAGCCGGCGGTAGGTCACGCCGGTCGCGAGCACCACGGTCCGGGCGCACATCTGCGCGCCGTCGACGTGCACGTGGTGGTGCTCGGGCTCGTCCGCCGGTCCGGGTGCGATCCGGACCGCCGGGCGGCCGGTGTAGAAGCGGGCGCCGAACCGGCCGGCCTGGACCCGCGAGCGCTGCGCGAGCCGCATCCCCGAGATGCCGCGCGGGAAGCCGAGGTAGTTGCGGATCATCGAGCTCGACCCCGCCTGCCCGCCGATCGCGTCGCGCTCGAGGACGATCGTCGCGAGCCCCTCGGACGCGGCGTAGACGGCGGCGGCCAGGCCCGCCGGGCCGGCCCCCACGATGACGACGTCGGCGATCGAGCCCGGCGGGATCGAGTCGAAGCCGCCGTACATCGCCTCCGAGACGCTCGACGGCGTGGCCGCGGAGAGGACCCGGCCGTTGAAGGCACGCACGACGGGGAGCTCGGCGCCGGGCCCTGCGGCCTCGACGATCGCGCGGCCCTCCGCGTCGTCCGGCGCCAGGGTGCGGTTGGGGACGCCCAGGCGGTCCAGCAGGTCGCGCACGGCCGCGGCGACCCGGTCGCCCGCGGCGGCGACGATCTCGGTGGCGGTCACGAGCGGCCGCGCCACCGACCAGCCCCACTCGGAGAGCAGCTCCACGAGCGCGGTGTGGAACTCCTCGTCACGCATGCCGCGCGGGATGCCGAGGAACGTGTCGACGTCGCGGCGCAGCGCCGCGGCCCGCATCTCGTCGAGCGCGGCGGCGTACTCCTCGCCCGGGACGAGCGCGACGCAGCGTGCCGTGGAGACCACCGCGGGCACCTCGTGCAGCAGCTCGACCGCGGTGCCGTCGGGCAGGTGGCGCTCCGCGGCGATCATGGCGAGCTGCGCGCGCTCCGCGACGAGCGTGCGGGCCCGGTCGAGCGCGGCGGCCACCCCGCCGGCGACCTCGATCCGGTAGTCGCGGTCGTACCGCGCGCGGAACTCCTGCTCGACGACGTCCGCGTGCGCCGCGGCGACGAGCAGGATGACGGGCCGGTCGTCCATGCGCCAAGAGTAGGCGGGTGCCCGCCGAGGCCGGTGACGGCGGCGGCCTCGCCGCATAGACTCCCCGCGGACACCGTTCACCCCCGAGGAGGGCTAGATGGACCCGGTCGTCGGAGTGGTCGAGCTGTACGGCATCGGCACGCGGTACGACATGCCGGTCGCGGGGGGAGGCGGGCGGCTGTCCGTCGTGGCCCGCCGGGACGGGCAGCGCGAGCTCTACGTCTTCGCCGACGCGGGCGAGGAGCCCGCGGCGGTCGTCCCGCTGTCCGACGAGCAGTCGCGGCTCCTCGCCGCGGTGCTCGCCGGCACCTACTTCCACACCCGCTGAGCGGACGCGCACGGTGCACGCCACGGAGCTGGTCGCGCTCGGAGCCGCCGCGCTGGTCGCGGGTCTGCTCGCCCGGTGGGGGCGGAGCCTGCGCCTGCCCACGGTCCCGTTCTTCATGGCGGCCGGGATCCTGCTCGGGCCGCACGTGCCGTGGCCGGGCCTGATCCACGAGTCGGAGACGTGGGAGATGCTGGCCGCGGTCGGGATCATCCTGCTGCTCTTCCACCTCGGCGTGGAGTTCCCGCTCCGGCAGGTCGTCGAGGGCGGGCGCAAGATCCTCGTCGCCGGGTCCGCGTACATCGCGGCCAACGTCGCGGGCGGCCTCGCCTACGGGTTCCTGCTCGGGTGGGGCGTGCGCGAGGCGCTCGTCGTCGCGGGCATCATGGGCATCTCCTCGTCGGCCATCGTCACCAAGCTGCTGGTCGAGACGCGCCGGCTGGCCAACGCCGAGACGCCGATCCTGCTCGGCGTCATCGTCGTCGAGGACATCTTCCTCGCCCTGTACCTCGCGGTCCTCCAGCCGCTGCTCGGCTCGGCCGAGGGCCCCCTGGCGATCGCCCGCGACGTCGCGGTCAGCTTCGGCTTCCTGCTGGCCCTGTTCGTCCTGGCGCGCTTCGGCGCCCGCGCGGTGGCGGCGCTGGTCGGCACCGACGACGACGAGCTGCTCACGGTGGGCTTCTTCGGGCTCGCGGTGCTCGTCGCCGGCACCTCGGAGCTGCTCGGCGTGGCCGACGCCATCGGGGCGCTCATGATCGGCCTGGTGCTGTCGCAGACCCGGTTCCGGCAGCGCATCGAGCAGCGCGCCCTGCCGCTGCGCGACGTGTTCGCCGCGCTCTTCTTCGTGGTGTTCGGCGCCTCGGTCGACCTGTCGGGGCTGGGCGCGGTCGCCCTGCCGGTGCTCGGCGCGGTCGTGCTCACCGTGTGCCTCAACGTGCTGGCCGGTCTCCTCGTGGCCCGCATGTACACGTTCAACCAGCGGTCGGCGGCCAACCTCGGCCTCACCCTGCTGGGCCGCGGGGAGTTCGCGCTCATCCTGGCCACGCTCGCCGCGACGGCGGGGCTCGACCCGCGCGTCGGCTCGTTCACCGCGCTGTACGTGCTGGTGCTGGCGGTGCTGAGCCCCGTCGCGGCGACCAACGCGCACCTGCTCGCGCGCGTGATCCCGGACCGTGTCATGAGACTCAGCTGGACCTACGTGAGGACCGAGACGATGAGCAGCGGATGCACGCACCTCGACCAGGTGGCGGTCCTGGAGCCCGAGACGCGCGAGGGGTGCCCCCAGTGCCTCGAGACCGGTGACAGCTGGGTCCACCTGCGCAGCTGCCTGGTGTGCGGCCAGGTCGGGTGCTGCGACGACTCACCGAACCGGCACGCCACCGCGCACTACCGGCAGGCGGGCCACCCGCTGGTGCGGACGATCGAGCCGGGCGAGGACTGGGCCTACTGCTACGACGACCGGGTCCTGCTCCAGGCCGCCGAGGTGCGGCGCGCGCAGCCCTGAGGACGACCTCCAGGAGCCCGCCGGGCTCAGCGCGCGTGCCGCTCGGCGAGCGCCTCCGCGCCCCGGGCGATCAGCGTGACGTCCGAGCCGACGAGCACGAACGAGGCACCGGCGTCGAGGTACCGGTCGGCCATGGCGGGGTCGAACGCGTTCACGCCCACGGGTGTGCCGACGCCGCGGCACGCCTCGATCGTCTCGAGCACCGTCCGCACGACGTCGGGGTGCCCCTGCTCGCCGAGGTGGCCGAGCGACGCCGCCAGGTCGGCGGGACCGACGAGCACGGCACCGACGCCGTCGACCGCGGCGATCGCCCCGGCCTGCTCGACGGCGGCGCGGGTCTCGAGCTGCACGACGAGCGTGACGCCCGCGTCGGCGGTGCGCAGGTAGTCCGGCACGCGGCTCCACCGCGCCGAGCGGGCCAGCGCGCTGCCGACGCCACGGACCCCGGCGGGCGGGTAGCGCACGGCACGCACCGCCGCCGCGGCCTGCTCGACGCCGTCGACCATGGGTACGAGCACGTTCGTCGCGCCGAGGTCGAGCACCCGCTTGAGCACGACCGGGTCGTCCGAGGGCACCCGCACCACCGTCGCGACCGGGTAGGCGGCCGCGGCCTGCAGCTGGCCGAGGACCGTCGTCAGGTCGTTGGGCCCGTGCTCGCCGTCGACGAGGACGAGGTCGAGCCCGCTGCCCGCGAGGACCTCGGCGGCCAGCGCGCTGCCCAGGCTGGACCACGCACCGACCAGCGGGCGGTCGGCGGCGGCGAGCAGCTCGCCGAGCGAGCGGTCGGGCCTCAGGTGAATCGGCATGTCACGGCTCCCAGGTTCCCGTAGTCGGCGTGGACCGTGTCGCCCGCCCGGACCCACGTCGGCCGGGTGAACGACCCGGACAGCACGATCTCACCCGCGGCCAGCTCGTCGCCGTGCGACGCGAGCTTGTTCGCGAGCCAGGCCACGCCGTTGGCGGGATGGCCGAGCACCGCGGCCGCGACGCCCGACTCCTCGATCGTCTCGTTGCGGTACAGCAGCGCCGACACCCGGCGCAGGTCGACGTCGTCGACCCGGACCGGGCGTCCGCCGAGGACCATCGCGCCCATCGCGGCGTTGTCGGAGATCGTGTCGACGATCGTGCGGCCGGCCATCTCGACGCGCGCGTCGAGGATCTCGAGCGCCGGCACGACCCGGTCGGTCGCGCGCAGGACGTCGACGACGGTCACGTGCGGACCGGCGAGCGGCTCGGCGAGGACGAACGCGAGCTCGACCTCGACGCGCACGGTGGAGAACGACGCGTGCGGCACGACGGACCCCGACTCGAGGACCATGTCGTCGAAGACGACGCCGTAGTCCGGCTCGGAGATGCCGGTCGCGTCCTGCATGACCTTCGACGTGAGCCCGATCTTGTGGCCGACGACCCGGCGGCCCTCCCGCACCCCGCGGTCGCGCCAGGTGCGCTGGACGGCGTAGGCGTCCTCGACCGTCATGCCGGGGTGCCGCGCGGTGAGGAGCGGCACCGGGGTGCGGGTGCGCCCGGCCTCGGCGAGCTCGTCGGCGATCGCGGCGACCGCGTCGTCGTCCAGGGTGCGGCCACCGGTCGGCGCGGGGGAGGCCGTCACAGCGTGTTCCCGAGTTTGAAGCCGTGCTCGGCGTCGCCCTTGCGGGTGTAGGAGAACCCGTCCGCGCCGATCGTCACGGCCATCTCGCTGGTGTCGGTGCGCCTCGTGAGCGGTTGCGGGTTGCCGTCCAGGTCGAGCACGAGCGAGGCGTCGGTGTACCAGCTCGGCACGACGGGGTTGCCCCACCAGTCGCGGCGCTGGTTGTCGTGCACGTCCCACGTGACCACGGGGTTGTCGGGGTCGCCCGTCCAGTAGTCCTGGGTGTAGATCTCGACGCGGTGCCCGTCCGGGTCGCGCAGGTAGAGGTAGAACGCGTTCGACACGCCGTGGCGTCCGGGCCCGCGCTCGATCGCGTCCGACATCCGCAGCGCGCCGAGCTTGTCGCAGATCGCCAGGATGTTGTGCTTCTCGTGCGTCGCGAACGCCACGTGGTGCATGCGCGGGCCGTCCCCACCCGTCATGGCGGTGTCGTGCACGGTCGGCTTGCGGCGCATCCACGCCGCGTACGTCGTGCCCTCGTCGTCACGGATGTCCTCGGTGACGCGGAAGCCGAGGTCCTCCATGTGCTTGACCGCGCGCGGGACGTCGGGCGTGACCTGGTTGAAGTGGTCGATCCGCACGAGCGCGCCCGGCGTGTGCAGGTCGTAGCGCCAGGCGAGGCGCTCGACGTGCTCGACGTCGTGGAAGAGCTCGCAGGGGAAGCCGAGGGGGTCGGTGACCCGCACGGTGTCCCCGACGCCCCGGACGAAGCCGCCGGTCCGCCGCTCCACCCGGCAGCCCAGCTCGGAGTAGAACGCGACGGCGCGGTCGAGGTCCTCCGGGCTGCGGACGCGATAGCTGAAGGCTGCGACCGCCGGCACCGGACCCTGGCGCAGGACGAGGTTGTGGTGGATGAACTCCTCGAGGCTGCGCAGGTAGACCGTCTCGGAGTCCTCCTCGGTGACCACGAGGTCGAGGACGTCGACGTAGAACCGGCGGCTCGCCTCCAGGTCGCTCACCACGAGCTCCATGGACGCGCAGCGCACCACGTCGGGCGGGGGGACGGACGGGGTCGGGATCGACATGTCAGGCCTCCTTGCCGAAGGTCGGGTTGTGGACCGCGCCGAGCGTGATGTGCACGGCCTGCTGGTGGGTGTAGAAGTCGATCGAGCGGTACCCGCCCTCGTGGCCGAGCCCGGACGCCTTGACGCCCCCGAACGGCGTACGCAGGTCGCGCACGTTGTTCGAGTTCAGCCAGACCATGCCCGCCTCGACGGCCTGCGCGACGTTGTGCGCGCGCCTGAGGTCGTTGGTCCACACGTACGCGGCGAGGCCGTACCTCGTCGCGTTGGCGAGCTCGAGGGCCTCGGCCTCGGTGTCGAACGGCGTGATCGCCACGACGGGCCCGAAGATCTCCTCCTGGAAGATCCGGGCGTCGGGCTTGACGTCGGCGAACACGGTCGGCGCCACGAAGTTGCCCGACTCGAGGCCCTCGGGCCGGCCACCGCCCGCGACGAGGCGCGCCTCCGTCTTGCCGAGCTCGACGTAGCCCATCACCTTCGCGTAGTGCTCCGGGTGCACGAGCGTGCCGACCTCGGTCGCCGGGTCGTGCGGGTAGCCCACGACGACGCGCTCCGCCTGCGCCGCGTACCGCTCGACGAACTCGTCGTACACCGCGCGCTCGACGAGGATGCGGCTGCCGGCGGTGCAGCGCTCGCCGTTGAGCGAGAAGACCCCGAAGATCGTCGCGTCGATCGCCGCCTCGAGGTCGGCGTCGGCGAACACCACGGCGGGCGACTTGCCGCCGAGCTCCATCGACAGGCCCTTGAGGTGCGGGGCGGCGTTGGCGAAGATCAGCTGCCCGGTGCGGCTCTCTCCCGTGAACGAGACGAGCGGGACGTCGGGGTGCTTGACGAGCGCGTCGCCCGCCTCCTCGCCGAGCCCGTGGACGAGGTTGAAGACGCCGCGCGGCAGCCCCGCCTCCTCGAAGATGCCCGCCCACAGCGACGCGGACAGCGGCGTGAGCTCGGCCGGCTTCAGCACGACCGTGTTGCCCGTCGCGAGCGCGGGCGCGAGCTTCCACGACTCGAGCATGAACGGCGTGTTCCACGGCGTGATGAGTCCCGCGACGCCGATCGGCTTGCGGTTGACGTAGTTGATCTGCCGGCCGGGCACCTTGTAGGTGTCGTCGGACTGCGCGACGACGAGGTCGGCGAAGAAGCGGAAGTTCTCGGCCGCGCGGCGCGCCTGTCCCAGGGCCTGGGTGATCGGCAGCCCCGAGTCGAACGACTCGAGCTCGGCCAGCCGCGCGTCGCGCGACTCGACGAGGTCGGCGACCCGGTGCAGGACGCGCGACCGCTCGCGCGGCAGCATGCGTGGCCACGGGCCCTCGGCGAAGGCCCGGCGCGCGGCCGCGACGGCGCGGTCGACGTCGGCGCGCCGGCCGGCGGCGGCCTGGACGTAGGTCTGGTTGGTCACGGGGTCGAGCACGTCGAACGTCTCGCCGCCGAGCGAGTCGACGCTCTCGCCGTCGACGTAGTGGCGGATGCGGTCGGGCAGGCCCTCGGGGCGGTGCGGGGTCATCGGGGTTCCTCCGGACTGTCGTGCGGACGGTCGTGCGGACGGTCGTGCGGACGGTCGTGCGGACTGTCGTGGTGCGGGAGGTCAGCGGGGCAGCGGTGCGGCGGACGGTCGGGCGCTCGCGGGCGGCCTGCGGGACGCCTGGTAGGCGAGGACCGCGTCGAGCGTCGCGGTGCGGTGCCGGCGGGCGGCGAGCTCGAGCTCGGTCGGGTCGGCGGCGGAGGCGACGAGCCGGACGAGACGGTCGTGCTCGGCGACGGACTCGCGGGCACGCCCCGGCACGAAGCTGAACGAGGAGTCCCGCAGGACCTTCATCCGGTTCCAGCCGCGGTGCACGAGCTCGAGCACGTGCGGGTTCGGGCAGGGCTCGAACAGCACGGAGTGGAAGTCGCGGTTGAGCTCCGTGAAGCGGTGGGGGTCGAAGTCGTGCAGGGTGCGGCGCATCTCGTCGTTGATCGCCCGGGCGCGCCCGAGGTGGTCGGGCGTGAGGTACGGGGCCGACAGCGCGGTCGCGTAGCCCTCCACGAGCGCGAGGGTCTGCATGGTGTGCAGGTACTCGGTCTCCTGGAGCAGGGCGACCTTGGCCCCGACGTTGCGCTCGAACGTCACGAGGCCCTCGGCCTCGAGGCGGCGGATCGCCTCGCGGACCGGGACGACCGAGACCCCGAGCTCGGCGGCCACCTGGGACAGCACGAGCCGGTAGCCGGGCACGAACCGCCCGTCCTCGATCCGCTCGCGCAGGTACCGGTACGCCTGCTGGGACTTGCTCTCGGCGCTCATCGGCCCTCCGCCTGCTGCTCGTAGCGCTCGCGCCACCGCGCGTCCATCGGGAACAACCCGTCGACGGAGGCGCCGGCCGCGACCTGCTCGGCGACCCAGGCGTCCTCGGCCTCGGCGCGCTCGGCCTCGGCGAGGACCTCCTCGACCAGGCCCGGCGGGATGACGACCACGCCGTCGCCGTCGCCCACGACGACGTCGCCCGGCTGGACCGCGGCACCTCCGCACGCGATCGTCACGTCGGTCTCCCACGGCACGTGCCGGCGCCCGAGGACCGACGGGTGCGGGCCCTGGGAGAAGACCGGGATGCCGACCTCGGCGACCGCGTCGGCGTCACGCACGCCCCCGTCGGTCACGATCGCCGCGGCGCCGCGGACCTTCGCCCGCAGGGCGAGCACGTCGCCCACCGTGCCGGTGCCCCGCTCGCCCCGGGCGTCGATGACGACGACCTCGCCCGGGCGGACGGTGTCGAACACGCGCTTCTGCGCGTTGAACCCACCGCCGTGGCGGGCGAACAGGTCCGGGCGGTGGGGGACGAGGCGCAGCGTCCTGGCCGTCCCGACGAACCGTGCACCCGGCCGGTCGGCGTGCACGCCCTCGACGAACACGTCGTGGTAGCCGCGCCGGCGCAGCGCGGCCGAGAGCGTCGCGACCGCCACGGCGGCGAACCGTGCGCGGTGGGCGTCGGTCAGCTCGAACGACGGTGTGGCCGCGGGCGGGGGCGTCCCGTACGCCTCGGCGCGCTGGGCCTCGTCGGCCGACGGCCGGGCGCCGAAGTCGCCGAACGGCGTCGTGCCCTCGGTGACGGTCGTGACGAGCCTGCCGCTCGACGGCGCGCCCGGGGCACCGGGCGCGTCGACCTCGACCTCGACGACGTCGCCGGGGACCACGACGGACGACCCGGCGGGTGTCCCGGTGAGGACGACGTCGCCCGGCTCGAGCGTGAGGTGCTGCGACAGGTCGGCGACGAGGCGGCCGAGGTCGAACAGGAGGGTGTCGGTCGTGCCCTCCTGCACCAGGGCGCCGTTGACCCAGGTGCGCACGCGCAGCCCGGCGGGGTCGACGTCGGCGGCCGGTATGAGGCGAGGACCGAGCGGCGTGAAGCCGTCGCCGCCCTTGGACCGCAGGTTCGAGCCCTTGTCGGCGGTGCGCAGGTCGTAGAGACCGAAGTCGTTCGCCGCCGTGACCGCGGCGACGTGCGACCAGCCGTCCTGCGGCGAGACCCACCGGGCCGCCGTGCCGACGACCAGCGCCACCTCGCCCTCGAACGCGAGCAGCTCGGTGCCGAGCGGACGCTCCACCGTGCCGCCCGTGGCGCCGAGCGACGAGGCCGGCTTGAGGAAGTAGCTGGGCTGGCTCGGGGTGCGCCCGCGCTGGGCGGCGCGCGAGGCGTAGTTGAGGTGGACGGCGATGATCTTGCCGGGCCGGCTCGGACCGTCGGTGAGCATGGGACCCCCTCGTCGCGTCGTATCAGCGATCATATACGATCGATCCCGGGTCGGCGCCGCCGCCGGCGCGCCCGCCGCACGCCCGCCGCGCGGTAGAGCTAGCGGGCGCTGCTGGCCCGGAGGATCTCTTCCTGGTACGGCGCGACGACGCGCGGCGAGACGCGGCAGTCCAGCAGGAGGAAGCGCCGCGCGCCGGCGGGCTCCGCCGCCCAGGCCGCGAGGCGGTCGAGGTCGGCGAGCTCCCGCACCACGACGCCCTCGGCGCCGACGGCGCCGGCGAGCGCCGCGAAGTCGGTCTCCGGGATGCGCATCGGCTCCTCCGCGAGCCCGAGCCGGCCGTACACGTGCACCTCGGCGCCGTAGGCGGCGTCGTTCCACACGACGGCGGCGCCGCGCCCGCGCGCGGTGCGCACCGCGGTCTCGAGGTCGGCGAGGGCCATGAGCCCGCCGCCGTCGCCGGTGGTCAGCACGACGGTGGCGTCGGGCCGCGCGGTGGCCGCGCCGGCCACGCTCGGGAAGCCCAGCCCGATCGACTGGTAGGCGGTGCCGACCATCATCATCCGGTCGGGCGACGCGACGGGCCAGTACATGTTGGCCCAGCCGATGAAGTGGCCGCCGTCGGACACGACGACGCGGTCGGCCGGCAGCAGCTCTCCGATCCGGTGCGCCACCGACCGCGGGTCGAGGCGGCCGTCAGCCGCGAGCCCGTCGGCGGGGCCGGAGTCGTACGCTCGCAGCGCGCCGACGTCGACCGACTCGCGCCAGCCGGACGGCTTCGCGCCGAGCCGTGCGAGCTCCTCGACGACGGCGCTCGCGACGAGCCCGGCGTCGCCGCGGATGTATCCGCCGACGTGCCGGTGCGTGGCCGCGGCGCCCGTGTCGACCTGGACCACGCGCGTGCCGGGGGAGAAGAGCTCTCCGAACCGCATCGTGAACTGGTTGAGCGACGCCCCGAGCACGACCGCGACGTCGGCCTCGTGCACGAGCGCCATCGCTCCTTCGGCGCCGAACCCGCCCGTGACGCCGACGTCGTGGCGGTCGTCGGGGAAGATCCCGCGGCCCAGGGCCGTCGTCCCGGTGACGGCGCCGGTCGCGGCGGCGAGCTCGCCGAGGGCCGGCCCGGCGCCGGCGAGCCACGCGCCGCGGCCGGCGAGCAGGAACGGGCGCTCTGCCTCGGCCAGCGTCGCGGCGAGGTCGGTGATCGCCGCGGCGTCGAACGGGCCGGCCGGCGCGAGCGGCGCCGGCAGCACCGGCTCGGGCGCGGGCGGGACGGGGCCGGCGTCACGGGCAGCGACGTCGTAGGGGATCGCCAGGACGACCGGGACGTCGTAGGTCAGCGCGTGCTCGATCGCGATGACCGTCGTCGCGGCCGCGTCCGCACGGCCGACGGTGTACGTGCGTGCCCCGACGGCGGCCGCGAGCGCGATCTGGTCGACGTCCCACGGCCGGGGCCCCGACGTCGGTTCGTCGCCCGCGACGAGGACGAGCGGGACGTGCGCCTGCCGCGCCTCCGCGAGCGCGGTGAGCGCGTTCGTGAAGCCCGCGCCGTAGGTGGCGGTGGCCGCGGCGAGCCGGTTCGACGCGCGGAAGTGGGCGTCGGCGGCGACCACGCCGCCCGACTCGTGGCGTACCGCGGTGAACTGCGCCGACGTCTCGCGCGTGAGGGTGTCGAGGAACCAGGCGTTGCCGTTGCCCATGACACCGAAGACGTGGTCGACGTGGCGGGCGAGGGTGTGGGCGACGTGCGCGGACACGGTGGGCATGGGGCCTCCCGGGGGAACAGTGACGGATGAGTGGTGCGGTCCGTATGTGTCCCGGTGACCCCGCGGGGTCGGCCGCGCGCCCCTTTTTCGAGCGCAGGCGGGCGGCGGTGTCCGCCTCGACGATCGGAGTATATCGACGGCCGTCGCGCCGGAGCGTGCGAAGGCCCTCCGGCCTGGTCCAGGCCGGAGGGCCTCTGCGGGGGGAGCGCCGTCGCGCGCGGGAGAGAGGCCTAGGCCTCGCTCCGCAGCCGGGCCCCGAGCGCGACCGCCGCGACCACGGCGGCGCCGGCCACGAGCACGACGTCCTTGAGCACGTACTGGCCCAGGAGCGTCATGCCGGAACCGAACAGCTCGTCGGCGAAGAGCACGATCGGCGACATGATGCCGACCATCGCGCCGGCGAGGACGAGGAGGCCCAGCCGCAGGAGCTTCCCGGTCGTGAGGGTCAGCCCGATGAAGACCTCGAGCACGGCGGTGACGACGACCGCCGTCGTGCCGCCCACGAGACCGAAGGTCAGCGTCTCCACGGTGCGGGCCGCGATCGACTCGGCCGGGCTGGCCCCGGGGACGAACTTCAGCGCCCCGAAGCCCAGGAACACGAGTCCGAGCGCGACCCGGAGGGCCGGGACGGACCAGCGGGCGAGGACCCGGGCGAGGATCGTGATGGCCGTGTCGATCTTGCGGGCGATCGACCGGGCGAGCTCACGCGCCGACGGGACGGCCGGGACGGAGGGGCGGAGCGGGGTGGTGACGGACATCGGAGTTGCCTTCCAGGGGGTGGGGGTGTGCGGCCGTCGGTGGCTGCCCCTGGAGAGAGCATGTCGGCGCCGGATCGATGCACCCGTCGCGACGTTTCACCCGCCCGGCGCGCGGATGGCCCGGCGCCTCGGACGAGGCACCGGGCCACCGGCGTGACGGAACCGGCCCGGCGGACCGGGTCAGTGCCGGGCGGCGGTCACCAGTACTTGGGCAGGTCGAAGAAGTCGTCACCGTCCAGGGCGTCCACCGAGCCGTCGGCCATGC
Source organism: Isoptericola sp. (assembly GCA_031181105.1). Classification (GTDB taxonomy): domain Bacteria; phylum Actinomycetota; class Actinomycetes; order Actinomycetales; family Cellulomonadaceae; genus Isoptericola. The sequence continues at coordinate 13,029 of JAPSLD010000072.1, forward strand.
TGGTCGCGATGCCGGTGAGGCCCGCCTCGACGACGGCGGTCAGCATGCCCCTCTGCTTCTGGCCCCACGCGTGCGACTGGCCGCGGATCTCGAACAGGACGCTGCTGGTGCCGTTGAGCGCGAACGCCGAGCGGGCCTGACCGGCGTAGTCGCGGTCGAAGTCGTAGCCGTCGGCGATCTGGTGGTGGACGTAGCGCACCACGCCGC